>JBBTQR010000018.1:0-16837 GCA_038065595.1 Patescibacteria group bacterium
TTTTATAATTCTGAATTCTAAATTCTGAATTCTGAATTTTCTTTGGCGCATATGTTTCCACAAGTATCAATGAATTCCAAAATGTGTTCAAAAATCCACGCAGACGGCCAGCAACATCTTTTTCGTCAAACGCTTTAGCATCCCACGGTGCGTTTACCGTATAAAAATACCAACGCACTGCGTCCGCGCCGTATTTTGCAATAAGCTCATTCGGATCAACTGTATTGCCTTTTGATTTTGACATTTTCTGTCCGTTTTTATCCAACACATGCCCCAAAGAAACGACATTTTTATATGGCGACGGAAATCCTAAAAGCGTTGAAACCGTAAGAAGCGTATAAAACCATCCGCGGGTCTGATCTACGCCTTCACAAATAAACTCCGCTGGAAAAAATTCAGGCGCTTTTTGATTCTTGATTCTTGATTGAAACGGCCAATGATCTTGAGCAAAAGGCATCGCACCAGAATCAAACCACACATCACACACATCGGGCACGCGTCGCATAATGCCACCGCACGCGCACTGCCACGACACATCGTCAATAAACGGACGGTGCACATCAACCTCGCCGGTATGTGAGTATGGAAGTTTCGCAAATGAAAATTTCATAGTGCCGGCGGTTTTCACAAAATCATTTCCGCGGTTTAATTTTTCCGCGATGATTTCTTTTTCGTCCATACCAACTCCGGCGGTTGAGAGAATCCACAAAGAGTACTCATGACTTATGATAAGAATGTTTTTACCGCTATGTTTCGCGTCAATTTCTTGAATAAAGCTCATCACGCGCGCGCGAAGATCGGCAAGACTTTCACCGCCCTGCGGACGATTCTTGAATTTTACTTCATATGTCGGAAACCGCGCGTGATACTCTTTCGGATGCTTTCCGCGAAATTCGCCCAAATGGATTTCCTGCAAACGATCATCAAAACAAACCTCCGTTCCTAGTTCTTCGGCAACTATCTCGGCGGTTTCTTTTGTGCGAAGAATTGGCGAAGCATATATAAAATCAAATTTTATTTTTTTAAGCTTTTGAACCGTTGCCCTTACCTGCGCCACACCTCGATCAGTCAAATGATAGGTTGTGAGCGTGTCGTCAATTTTATTCAACATATTAGACTCCGCTTCGCCGTGGCGCATGAGCGTATAAAGGTTTTGTGATTGCGGAATTTTTTCTTTCAATTCTTCAATACTCCCTAAAACTTCTTTTGCGCTACACGCCTCACACTTCCAAATAGGCAACGGAACGCCCCAATATCGCTCTCGCGAAAACGCCCAATCTTTTGGTTCTTTTAGCCACTCGCCGAACCGTCCGTCTTGTATGTGATCGGGATTCCAGTTTATTTTCTTATTATTGGCAAGTAATTTTGCAACCGGTTTTTTTACCCACCATGATTCGCGCGCCAAATAAATCAACGGGGTATCGCATCGCCAACAAAACGGATACTCGTGCTCATACCACTGCAATTTCAACAAAAGTCCGCGCGCATCCAAATCCGCGGTTATTATTTTATCCGCACTTTTTACAAATACCCCCTCGCCGATAATTCCTTCCTCCATTTTGCCTTCGGGGGTTACCGTGCGCAAAATCGGATAATTTTCCCCAAATTCTTTTTTTGCAACCGCCATATCGTCTTCTCCAAATGCTGGGGCAATATGAACCATTCCTGTGCCGTCATCGGTCGTTACAAAATCTCCCGCAACAACTTTGTATGGGATATTCTTCTGCGGATATGGAGCTTCGTATTCAAGGTCTAAAAGATTTTTACCTAAAACGCTTTCAACAACATCGGCACTTTCTTCTTTTGGTATGGGCGGGACAGTCGCCGACCACAGATACTCCCCCTTATAAAAATATTTTATATATGAGACCTTTGGATTTACGGCAACGGCAACATTTCCCGGAAGTGTCCATGGCGTCGTCGTCCACACAAGCAAAAATTCATTTTTTTTACCTTTGATAGGAAGCTTTACGAAAACCGATGGATCTTTTACTTTGCGATACGCGCCCGGCTGTCCCAGTTCATGGGAAGAAAGCCCCGTCCCGCACCGTGAGCACCATGGAATAATTTTGTAATCCTGATAGAGATTTTTATCCTGCCAAAATCGCTTGATGATATACCACAAACTTTCTATGTATGAAGTTTCGTAAGTGATATACGGATTTTCCAAATCAAGCCAAAAACCGATACGCTTCGTAAACTGATCCCACTCATTTTTATACTTCCATACCGACTCACGGCATTTTTGATTGAACGCTCCAATGCCATAGCGTTCAATATCGCGTTTATTTTTCAGCCCCAACTCTTTTTCAACTTGCAGTTCCACCGGCAGACCATGCGTATCCCATCCCGCTTTCCGGCGCACACAATACCCCTGCATCGTTTTAAAACGCAAAAAAACATCTTTTAAAACGCGGGCCTCAACATGATGAATCCCCGGATGTCCATTGGCGAACGGCGGTCCTTCATAAAAAATAAAAGGCGTGCCCTTCTTTGTTTTTTTTAGGGTTTTCTCAAAAATCTGGTTTTCTTCCCAGAATTTTAGAATTTTTTCTTCCCTGTCAGGAAGGTTAAGTTGGGTATTATTTTCCATGAAAAAGGGTTATTTCTTTAGATTCAAACTTTTCTAATTCATCTTTTATTAAAAGCCGCGAAATATTTGCATACCTTTGCAGTGCAAGACTTGGTCTGTGCCCAAATCCAATATATTCAACCTTCTTTTTAAGGTGTTTAATTTTTTGAATTGCCGGAATAAGATCGGTATCTGATGATACGATAATTGCAACATCATACAGATCATCATACGCCCCAACCAATAAATCAACGGCAAGTTTAACATCAACGCCCTTTTCATGATACACGCCATTATTGTACATAAGGTATCCTTGCTTAATAATAAATTCCTGATTTGGAGAAACAAGATGAGCGAATAATTTTTACTGTTCTCTGCGAAGTTCCTGTCCTTTTATGTTCGACTCTTCGGCCCGAACAACGCCAACATAATAACGTCGAGAAACAATGCTCCGATCACGGGCAAGCCATTGAGAAAATGCGCGATAATCGAATTTAGAAATATTTTTTAATTTTAAATCGCGCAATTTAAAATAAAAATTACTTCCATCAATCCATCAATATATACCGCTACTCGTGTTTTTTGTCCCATATAAAAATTATTACTGATAAGAAAACCCGCCGTATCCTTGCGGACAGAGCGGGTGGGTTTAGTCCATCTACTCTACCGCGTATATAAAAAATAGTCAAATTAAATCTTATCTTACATCTTCTCAGGCGCATTAATTCCCATACAGTCAAAAGTATTTTTTAGCACGATTCGCGTCGCCTCCACAAGCATTAAGCGCGCTTGCGTTAATGCCATATCATCCGATATCACACGGCAATTTTCATAAAAAGCGTGAAACGCCCGTGCGAGCTCGGTTGAGTATGTCGTGAGGCGAAGAACGGCAAAGTCTCGCGCAGAGTCTTCAATAATCTCGGGAAATCGAGCAAGTATTTTCATCAACGCCCGCTCTTCGGGCGCCTTCAAAAGAGATGGGTTGGCACCTAAAAAATCTATCTTTACCGCACGGCGCATAATACTCGCGATCCTCGCGTATGAATACTGAACATAATATACCGGATTTTTTGCTGATTGCTCTTTGGCGAGCGAAAGATCAAAATCCATATGCGTATCGGGCGAATGCATAAGGAAAAAAAACCTCACCGCATCAATTCCAACTTCCTGTATTAAATCTTCCAGCGTTACAAAAACCCCCGCGCGTTTAGACATCTTAAATTCCGCTCCATCTTTCATCAACCGAACCGTCTGCATCGTAATAATGTGAACACGGTGAGGATCAACGCCTAAAGCCTGTAACGCGCCTCTCAATCGTGGACCGTACCCATGATGATCCGCGCCAAAAATATCAATCACGAAATCAAACTTTCTTTCCGCGAGGCGGTTCATATGATACGCAACATCCGGAAGAATATAAGTTGGTTCCCCTGTTTTCCTCACAAAAACACGATCTTCGGTATCACCAAAATTTTTTGCCCGAAACCACACGGCGCCATCTTTTTTATACAAAGCCCCCGCCCTCTCAAGTTCTTTCAAAATCACATTGTGAAGTTTTTTCTCATACACGCGCTGTTCCTCAAAAAAAACATCGTACTCAATGCCTGCGCGCTTTTTTAAAAAATCAGCATTCTGCTTCTGGATCACAGACGCGATAAAAAATCCCGCGACCGATTCGCTTTTCATTTTTTTAAGCTTTCGCGCGACTGTCGGTTCCTGTAAAAGTTCTAAAAGCTCCTTGTGCCGATACTCTTCGCCTTTTCCCAGTGCGGTCTTTCCGAGCGATTGAATCTGCCCGCTTGATTTCCCGTTATTTATATAAAACTCCCGTGAAACTTTGTGCCCAGCTTTCACAAGTACGCGCGAAAGAATATCCCCGAGAAATCCTGACCGCGCGTGTCCCACATGCACCGGCCCTGTTGGATTTGCATCCAAATAATCAAGCGAATATGATTTTTTTTTCCCGCGAGAGACGAGTTTTTTTACAGAACCATATTTTTCTCCAAACTTCAAAATCTCCACAATCTCGCCGTGATACACCTCCGCGTTAAGCGTAAAATTCAAAAATCCCCTCACTGGATCAATTTTTTTAAAAATATCTCCGCCTGTTTCTTTCTCAATCGCATCCTTCAACGCCATCCCAACTCCCTCTGGACTTGTTTTCCAAATTTTTGCCAGTTGAAACGAAAGCATTGAAGCATAATCCCCGTGAGTCCCAATCTCAATCGCGCGAACAAGTAAAGACGGCATCTCAAAATTTTTTAGATTCCGTCCGCCGTCCATGCGCAGAAGCGCGTTGGTTACTATTTCGTTTATCCGTTCACGCAAAAACATGTGCTCATTATAGCGTAAAACGGCTAAATTAAAAGAAAAAGCATATCATCGCATAAGCATAAGTTCAAATATAGCTAACCAGATTTGACAATATAACGATCCGATAGTATTCCTAAGGTACTCTGATCTTTACAAATTAAGTAGGAGGTTCACATGAAAAGATGCAATTCTGCGTTGGCGTTGGTTTTTGCGTTTATGTGTCTATTTTTTTATTCATCGCCCGTATTGGCGCTGGACATTGAAAATGATCCGTTTTCGCCTTCATCTTTTTTTTCGGCTTTTCTAATGGAAGGATTTAGTTCTGTTGTAGAAAAAACATCTCCGGCGGTCGTTTCGGTCTTGGTTTCCGACAAAAATGAACAATCAGCGCGTGGACAAGAAAAATCGGAACCAAGCATTGGATCGGGGGTCCTAATTGATCCAGGTGGCTATATCGTCACCAACAACCATGTCGTTAAAAATAGAAAGTCCATTTTAATAAAATTACAGGACAAACGGCAGTTTCAGGCAACGGTCGTTGGAACGGATCAAAAAACAGATCTGGCAGTCATAAAGATTGATGCAAAAAATCTTCCATATCTTCACTGGGGGAATTACGATGAGTTAAAAGTCGGTCATATTGTTATTGCAATCGGAACTCCATTCGGCCTAAATTCAACGGTAACATTAGGAATCATAAGCGCGCTCGGGCGATCGCATGTCAACATTGCAGATTATGAAGATTTTATTCAAACCGATGCCGCGATTAATCCTGGAAATTCCGGTGGTGCTCTTGTAAATATGAGAGGCGAGCTCATCGGAATCAACACCGCGATTTTTTCTCAAACTGGTCAAGCTGGGGGGATTGGATTCGCTATCCCAACGAGCATCGCGATTGATACGGTAAACAGCTTAATTAAAACCGGTAAAGTCGTTCGCGGATGGACAGGGATTTCAGTTCAAGAAATTAACTCCGTTCTTGCCAAATCATTCGGGCTTCCCGAAGGACAAGAAGGCGTTCTCGTGAGCGATGTTAATGAAACGGGACCATCTCATGAGGCTGGAATCATTCGTGGAGACATCATCGTTGAATTCAACGGAAAAAAAATAGCAGAATTGTCTCAATTCCGTAATCTAGTGGCAAAGGCGCCACTCGGAAAAAAAGCATTAATGAAAGTTGTGCGTGATGGAAAAACCATCTTGATTGAGGTTGAGATAAAAGAGCGGCCGACAGACGAGAAGCTCGTTGCCAAAAACGAACCGTCAGACCCACCTCCACAAGCGGAAACGAAAACAGTTTTTGATAATGTACTCGCGGGACTTACCGTAGAAAATACGAGCGAAGCCAACGCATCAGTCGCGGGCGTTGTAATCGCGAATGTTCTCAGCGGAAGCCCCGCAGAACAAGCTGGGATAATGAAGGGCGATGTAATCGTGGAAGTAAATCATATGAAAGTCACTAATATTGAAGAATATTCTGCGGTTTCAAAAAAAATAGCAGAAACTGAAATCGTCCTTGTTTTGGTAAGTAGAAAGGGGACGACATTCTTTGTCTCCATTGAACCCAAATAATAGCAAGCGAGCAAAAGCTTGCGCGCCCCGTTATAGAACGGGGCATTTTTTTAAAAATATACCATTGTTAAAAAATACCTTACGCAACTTATATGCGAATAAATGTGTTAAAATTGTAAGCGCTAAACCATACACTCGCTGATTAAAGTAAGGGGTTGGCGTCATAAAATTATGTGCGGAATAGTCGGATATATAGGAAAAAACGAATCATTACCCGTTTTAATAAACGGGTTGAAGACGCTTGAATATCGCGGATATGATTCGGCGGGAGTTGCAATTTTTACTAAAAATAGCATCAAAGAAAAGAAGACTGCGGGATATGTTGAGGTTTTGGAAAAGGCTATTGGCACGGAAGATTTTAAGGGGCACATCGGCATAGCCCATACCCGTTGGGCTACTCACGGGATCCCGAACGAACAGAACGCGCACCCCCATACTGATTGCGGAAAACGAGTGTTCCTTGTTCACAACGGAATCATTGAAAATTATAGCGATTTAAAAAAATATCTTTTGGAGCGGGGGCATATTTTTGCATCAGAAACCGACACCGAATCCGTAGCGCATCTTATTGAAAATTTTTTAAATGAAGGCAAAGATTTTAAAACGGCTTTTTTTGATACTCTGAAAATGATTCGCGGAGCGTATGCCCTTGCTGTTGTTGATGCTCATAATCCTGAAACACTCTACGCCGCAAAAATCTCCAGTCCGCTCGTGATTGGCGTAGGGATTGAAGAGAATTTTTTGGCATCTGATCCATCTGCTCTTATTGGAAGAACAAATAATGTCATATATCTCAAAGACGGCGAGGTGGCAGAAATTACACGCAATGACATAAAAATTATCAATCTGGAAAAAAAACCAACCCCCATTGAAATTGTTCGGTTGGAATGGAATTTAGAACAAGCTCAAAAAGGAGATTTTCCTCATTTTATGCTCAAAGAAATTTTTGAAGGGCCGGAAGTTGTGCGATCTGCTCTTCGTGGAAGACTACGCGGAGATGAGCTGTTGGTAAAACTCGGCGGACTGGAGCCCGTTTCCGATGCGTTACAAAAAATAAAACGAATCATTATAGTCGCGTGTGGTACCTCATACTACGCCGGTCTCATCGGAGAATATCTTTTTGAAGAAATTGCCCACATACCCACAGAAGTTCATTCTGCCTCTGAATTCAGACATCGCAATGAACCGTTTGATGAGGGAACGGTTATTTTGGCAATTTCACAATCAGGAGAAACCGCCGACACGCTCGCCGCCCTCCGCAAAGCAAAGGAGGGTGGTTTACTCACATTGGGAATTGTAAACACGGTCGGGTCTACTATTGCCAGAGAAACCGATGCGGGAGTATACAACCACGCCGGTCCGGAAATCGGCGTTGCTTCCACAAAAGCGTTTCTATCGCAGATAACGATTCTTGTGCTTATGGCGGCATATTGTTCCAAAAATAAAACTGCAAAAAATAAATTGCGCGAAAATGTGCTCAAAGAGCTTGGAAAAATTCCAGAGAAAATTGAAAAAATTTTATCTCAAGCGCCTCATATTGAAAAACTTGCGGAAAAATATAAAGGATACGAAAACATTCTCTTTTTGGGCCGTCGGTACGGCCATCCGACCGCGCTTGAAGGAGCGTTAAAATTAAAAGAGATTTCTTATGTGCACGCCGAAGGATATGAAGCGGGCGAAATGAAACATGGTCCGCTTGCTCTGATTAACCCAAATTTTCCGACTATGGCGATAGTACCCAAAAATAGCGTTTCGGAAAAAATGCATTCCAATCTTCAGGAAATAAAAGCGCGAAGCGGACCCATCATCGCAATCGCTACGGAAGGAGACGAAAAAATCTTGTCATTGGCAAATGATGTCTTCACGATACCCCCAACGATAGAACCGCTTGAACCCCTGCTTGCCGTAGTTCCATTACAACTTTTTGCGTATTATGTCGGCGTCAAACGAGGATGCAATGTGGATAAACCCAGAAACCTAGCAAAATCAGTAACCGTTGAATGATGGCATAACAAACACCACCATAAAAATAAGTCCGGCATTGCCGGACTTATTTTATTTGTGGAAGCGGGGGGAATTGAACCCCCGTGTATAAACGGTCGGATCTAAAATTTATTACAGGCTTATCTCTCGGCAAGCCGAGAAGAGTTTTTTTCCGATATTATCTCGCCGGTGGTATCAGAATTTCCATCAGCATAGCTTGAAATATAACACCGCCATAAACGCCTACAAGCTTACTCGTCAGCGATGCCCCCGCAAGCGGGGGTGACCAATGCCTATGTTAGGCAAAAGCCGGGGCAAAGTTCGGTGTAAACCAATTCTTTGCTTTGGAAAATAAGTTTGCACTTATTGATTGTGTCCGGAGTTTCTCCACATGACGCAGTTGCCTGCCGCAGAGTTTGGGGTGACCGAACATCCCCAGCCTGATTTTAAAATCGTCCTCGTTCATAGAAAGCCAAGATCGCTCCCATGTATAATGCTGGATAATTTCCAATTTTTAATTTTACAATTTTCAATCAATTCCTGAAACTTCTAATTTGAAAATTGGGAATTGGAAATTTTCAAGAACCCATCTCAAAAATGCTTTCGTCGCGAGATTTCAAAACTTCGAGCGAAGCGAAATCAAAAAAAGTGAACAATATATAATATCTTGTAAGCTTTTTTTGACAAGCTATAGCCGAAGTTTTGAAATCGTAGTAGAAATGATTTTTGAAATGAGTTCTAGTAATCTTTCAATGTGCGATCAATTTCTCTTTCCGTTTCTCGTTGTTTGATGACGGCGCGTTTGTCGTGAAGTTTTTTGTGTCGCGCCACCCCAATTTCAACCTTAATTCGCTTGTTTTTATTATACAGCTTTAATGGTATAAGTGTCAATCCTTTTGTTTCAGCAACGCCAATAAGGTGGTTTAATTCAGTTTTCGTAAGGAGAAGTTTTATTGTTCGTCCCTCCTCGTGCTGAACGGGCATATTCTTAGGTTGATACGGCGGTATCAAAAAATTGATGAGGTACGCTTCCCCTCCGCGAATAATAACAAAAGCTCCAGCAAGATTAACGCCATGATGAATAATGGATTTTACCTCATGACCAAAAAGCTTGAGCCCCGCGTCATACCGCTCAAGTATTTCATACTCAAAATATGCTTTTTTATTATCAGCGAATGTCGCCATAACAAAACAATATCACATGCTTTCAATTATTTAAACTCGCATCTCTTGCTTTTTAAGGCGTTTCTGCTACACTAAAACACATTGCTTAATAATCATTAAAAGAACCGCCATACAAAAGTTCATACGAGTCAACAATCAAATACGCGCGCCCATCGTACGGGTCATCAGTAGCGAAGGCGAAAACCTTGGCGATCTGCCTATTGCAGAAGCGTTGCAACACGCTCGGGCAGCAGGACTTGATCTTATAGAAATCGCGCCAAACACTACCCCGCCAATTACAAAAATTACTGAGTACGGGAAATATAAATATATACAGGAAAAAAAGACCCGCGAACAGCACAAGAAACAAAAAGAAATTGAATTCAAAAGCGTTCGTATCAGCTTAAACATTGGCGCTCACGACAAAGAAATCAAAGCAAACGCGGTAAAAGAATTTTTAGCCGAAGGAAACAAGGTTGTTGTTGAAATCTTTCTTCGCGGTCGCGAAAAAGCAAATCGGGCATTCGCGGAAAAAAAGTTTAAAGAGTTCCTTGCTGTTTTTGAAGATGATGTCGTGTATGAACAGCGCATAAAACCGGGTCCCCGTGGATTCTCTGTGGTCATAGGAAAAAAATCATCCAAAACATAAAACATGTTTGCAAAATCAATTAGAAAAAGAATAAAGTTTACAAAAACCGGCAAAGTCTTATGCCGTGTTTCTGGACAAAACCATTTTAACGCAAAAGAAAGCTCAACTGTTCAAAAACGAAAGAAAAAAATAGCTCCATTTTCAAAAACACTTGAAAAATCACTTCGACAATACGCTATTAGAAACACAAAGCGATAACAAAACATTTCGTAATTTAAACTATTACTAGGACTTACGCGTTTGGATGCAGTTCAAGGCGCGAGCGAGGCTTGCGACCAAGCCGTATGAGTAATACTGCGCGGAAACAAACAAGCAAAGCAACGAAGAAATGCGCCAAACGCATAAGTCCTGCATTTATTATGACGCGAGTTAAAGGAGGCGTTCACGCCTTAAAAAAACGAAGAAAAATCCTCAAATATGCCAAGGGCTTCAAATGGGGTAGGAAATCAAAAGAGCGCTTAGCGCGCGAGGCGCTTTTACATGCGTGGAGTTATGCGTTTCGTGGACGAAAAGAAAAAAAGCGCGATTTTCGAGCGCTCTGGCAGACGCGAATAGGAGCCGCCGCGCGAGAAAGAGGCACATCGTACAGCGTGCTTATCGGCGCACTCAAAAAACAAAACATCACCCTCAACCGAAAAATGTTGGCACTACTCGCCGAAAAACATCCCGAGGTTTTCTCTAAAATTCTTGCCAAAGTAAAATAAAAAATTATTCTAAAACACCCCAAAATTTTGGGGTGTTTTTTTGTACATAAAACGAATGTGCGATATCATAAAATTAATCAGGGGGGTATTTGTACCTTAACAAAGAGGATGCTATGCGTAACGCTATTTTGATATTTTTAGCTCTATTTTTTTTAGGGTGCACCACCAATACTATGGCGCTGAAAACGGATGATGCTATTACATTAAAAACAATAGATCTGTCTTTTGAGGGTGCTGTGGAAACCATAACGCTCTCGGAAAAAAACCTGATTAAAACCTGTACACTGCCAAGCGCCGGCGAGCCATATGCAAAAAATTTTGGTGACAGAATCACTCACAAAAATAAAAAAATAAGCTGGCGCGTTTCCGTTTTAGGAAAAGACAAAAATGATGCGCTTGTATTCGTCGCGGTTTCTACGGTCATCAATAAAAAGGAAACTGTCGCAAACTTCTCTCTGGTGTGGGACAAAGAAAAATGGCAAAGGGACGAAAGTGCTGGTCATAAAGTAACAAATGAATTTCTAGCAAAATTCTTCACCAATGAAGAATTTTCAAAACTTCTCAAATGCAGTTTTGACGAAAAAAAAGAGCAAAAATCCGATCTAAGACAACATGTATCCACAAATAATCATAAGAGGTCTTTTTGATGCTTACTCCGCCCAATCACGCGGAGTATTTTTTATCCTAAAAATCCACTAGCCCCCACAAGAACGATGCCCAAAATAAGAAGCGCGGTTTGAAGAGTGGTGTGTTTCCATCCCGCTTGTTCTTGAAGTTCTGGCATAATATCCGCGATTGCGATATAGAGAAAATTGCCAGCGACAAGAGCAAGCGCTATCGGAAGATACGGCTCAAGCACAGAACCAAACGCATAGGTAATAAGTGCGGCAACAACCGTTGAGAGTGAAATTAAAAAATTATACAAAAGCGCCTTTCCTTTTGAAAAACCGCTCTGAAGTAATACTAAAAAATCCCCGATTTCCGACGGAATCTCGTGAATTACAACGGCGATTGTCGTTGCGATTCCCAATTTCCAATCAACCATAAACGAAAGCGCGATTGCGGTTCCATCAATAGCATTGTGCATAAGGTCCCCCACCAATACTAAATATCCCGGAGAGTGATCGTGAGGCGTTGCGCCGTCTTCATGATGATGATACCAACGAAGACTTTTTTCCAAAAGAAAAAAGACGACGATGCTCACAAGCGTAAAACCAAGAACAGTTCTCGGCTCCCCAATCTCAAGCGCCTCAGGAAGAATATCTAAAAATACCGCTCCCAAAAGCGCGCCAACGGAAAAGCTCAAAATCGTATGAAGAAATCTCCTGATCCGCGCCTCGCCTAAAATAAGCAAAGTAACACCGGAAAAAGAAATGACACTTTCTATAAAAGACGCGATAATAATTACTTCAAGCGTAGTCATACATTAAAGCGTTCAGCGTATAGCGTTAAGCGGTCAGAGTTTAGAGGGTTCTGTACGCTAAACGCCACGCTTACGCGACGGAGAAATGTTATACCTATACATTTCAGCGATTTGGTCGCTCAATAAAAATTCGCTCGGCAGGAGGGCTCCCACGCGGAATAATCCATGGTCTCAAAAAGATAAGAACGACCCATCCAAAAAACATCAAAAGACCGTTGAGAAGAAAAAGCACTCGAAAACCAATCAATGTTGCTAAAATCCCAGAGATCGCCGCCCCAATGGCCGTACCCGCCCCAAGAGAGAATGACGACCGAAGCGCCCATTCAAAGCCTTCATTATTTTTGTCAATATGCCGAGTAAAAATTGCGTAGAAAGGTGGCGTAACGAAAGAATTCCCAATTGCCAGAACAACATGAAGAACATAGAGGTGCCATATTTTTGTCGCGAAGTACAATGAGGAAACGGCGATAATAGTAAAAAAAAGTCCAATAATAATTGCATAATAGTCATCAAGTTCTCCGTGATTTTTATCCAAATATCGGGCAATTGGAAGCTGAAGAATTGATTTTGTAGCCCAATAAATTGAAATACAAAATCCGACAACATACGCCGCCGCTCCGATGTCCTGCGTCACAAAAAGCGCAAAAATTGGAGCTGTCATTGCGTCTCCCGTCGCAATAATAAATTCAGCAATAATAAGAAGAAGAATAACTTGATTGAGCTTTGGAAATCTCATAGAAATAATTTTTGAAATTGGTTCTAGTTTTTAAAACGCTTTAAAATTTGAAAGTCTTTTTCCATTATTTTGCGAAGTTTTGGATTATAGATTGTAGCAGCTGGATGATAGAGCGGAATGAGTGTTATCACCCCATACGACGCCCTAGCATCAAAGGCTCTGCCGTGAATCTTGCTTATGACATCTCGCGCACCAGAAAGTCCGAATTTTTCCATACAATACGCCATTGAAAACCTGCCAAGCGTTGCTATTACTTTTGGCTGAATAATTTCAATCTGTCTACAAAGAAATGGCGCATACAGCGTGATCTCTTCTTGGCTCGGATCGCGATTCATTGGTGGTCGATCTTTAACAATATTTGTTATATAAACGACCTCCCGTGAAATTTTAACTGATTTCAACAGTGCATCTAAAATTTTTCCCGCCCTCCCGCAAAAAGGAACCCCTGTCAGTGCCTCGTTTTTACCAGGCGCCTCTCCAACAAACATTATCTTTGCGTAGTGGTCACCCTGACCAATAACTGGATTATATTTATTTTTTACTCGCTCACCGTATAAGGGCGATGCGATAAGATTTAAAATCTCGTCATGAATACTCCGTATCAATTCCCGCCGTTCATCTGCGTTATATGCTCTGCGCTCTCTGTATGCCAAATCTTCTAGCTTTTTCTGCATAATTAAAACATAATTTCGTATAAAAATCCGCCAATAAATACTATCGCCAAAAGAGAAACGATAAACGCCGGAACATGAAGAGAGTATTCAGAATTTCGCCTACCCAGGGAAATTGCTTTCTCGTAAATCAAAAGCATTATCAGTCCATCAATTGCAATAAATACAGAACCCAAAAACCCGATAAGCACAAGATACCCGTCAAAACGAAGTAGTATATACAAAAACGGCAAAAAGACAGCTATAAACCACGACATTTTCCATCCAAATTTCATATCTAAATGAAGCATGGATTTAAACACTGAGCCCATGGCAATAAAAGCCCCAAATGTTGAAAGAACACCAATAGCGCTTCCGAGAATCCCCGCCCATGGCCCCACCACTCCGGCAACCCCGCGAATCGCCTCTTCGCTCGTGTGCGCACCGGTCACTCCAACAACCGCGATTGTGAAGAAAAAATATAATACCGCGGGGATACAAGTTCCTACAATAATTGCTCGACGAAGAAGTTTTGGATGATGCTCCAAGATACCGACCATGTCGGGTATTGCTGCCATACCGGCAAGCGCGAACATAATAATTCCATAAGGAAGAAACCACTGCGAAAGATCACTCTCTGGAAAATTCGCAAGTGTAATGTACGGCGATGAGAATATAAAAAGTCCCGCAATAAGAACAATAAGCAAAAGAACCGTTGCCATATCAATCTTTGCGTGAAATCTAAGTCCAAAAAATAACACAATCGCTCCAACCGCGAGAAATCGGTATGACCATAGTTCAGGCGCCCCGCCAAAAAGATTTGAAAGAAACTCCCCTCCCAAAAGCGCGTACGCGCCCAATGCTCCGGGCATTGCCACAAGCCACGAAGCGAGAATAAGCCGTTGTGCCCACGAACCGAGGTATATTCGAGCGTATCCCGGAAGCCTATGCCATTCTTTTGTACGAAGTACTATTTCTCCATACATCAAATGCACGAGAAGAATAACGGCGGTCAAAACAAAAAGCTCAATAGTTCCCAAAAAAAATCCCGCCAGGCTTATCACATATGGAATTCCGTACATTCCAACGCCGATAATCATACCTGAAAGAAAAAATGCCGCGCGCCAAAATGGTGAAAAAATAAATTGAACCATAGACTTACTACTTAATCTCGTTCACGGGGAATTGTTCGCTCAAAGAAAAAAAGTCCAAAAAAAATGAGAAGGGATATGAGAGTTGCTACAATCGCAACAGAATAAAACCCAAGACCAACCGTAGCTCCAATGGCTGCGGTTACCCAAAGTCCGGCTGCGGTTGTGAGTCCCTGCACTAAATTCTCTTTATGAAAAATAATTCCCGCGCCCAAAAATCCGACTCCGACGACGATCTGCGAAAGAATACGCGATGGATCAAAATTTACATTTCCCGATTCTTGAAATCCGTACAAAGAAATGACGGTAAAAAGACACGCCCCAAGAGAAACCAAGGAATATGTCCGAAGACCCGCGGGCTTCTTCCGAAACCACCGTTCAACGCCAATAAGCCCGCCTAAAAATGCCGCGAGGAGTAGCTGTTGGGTTATTTGAAAAGTAATCGGATCAACGGCAAACATTTAATAGCATTTAATCGTTTAATAAATCCTTTTTACGATCATCAATCAATGCAATAACTTTATCAATAAGCCGATTCGGATCGGAATCGTATACGATAAACCCACTTCCGCGATGCGCCTGTTTAACGAGGTCTTCAATTTGATCCGCGAGCCCGCCCGTCCCCTCAAGAACGCCCTGCGGTTTTTCATCTTCAAAGGCAATTGTAAACTCGTTGAGTGTTCCCATCCGCCCGCATACCGTGATGACAGCATCTGACGCGCGTGTCAGGAGGAGATTTCTGCCGGAATACCCAAACCCCGTATAAATAATAATATCATGGTAATCAATCGGCAGGCGGTATTTTTTTACATGCTCAAGTTCCGAGCTTGCGGGAGAAACGCCTATAACAAATCCACCGGCTTCCTTTGCCCCAATCGCCGCCCACAATGGAGCGCCGGTTGTTGCTCCCGTCACCAGCACTGCCCCTCGCTTTGCAATCGCAACTCCAAGGGCTTTTGTTGTTTCCAAAGCGCCAACAGCGCAATGCCCCGTATCAGCCGCGCCGGAAACACAAATTTTATATTTTAAGTGCGAATGCGGCTCAAGTTGCGTTATATTTTTTTGAGTTATTGATGCCATAGTATAAATTTTTTGAATCAGATCTTAATATAAATTATAAATCATACGAAACAAGATTCAAGAGTTTTGCTTCATGCTTTATGACTTGTGTTTTTACAAACAAGCTACTGAATCGCCGTGGATGTTGCCCGAGACACTGGTTCAGGAACAATAAGTTGAGTACGGCCGTCGGCAGGCGGATTTGCCAGGGAACGAGGCACTTCGCCGTCGCTGATAATACCCCGTATCGGTGTTACAACCAAACGCGGTCGCAAGGTTGGATCGCCTGCATAATCGGAACTATAAAATTCAGACCATCTATTATCAATAGATACGGGACGGAGTTGTAGACCATAATTTGGATGTGTACCGTTTTGCCACGCATTATATAGGTCTGTGATATCAATACTATACCATTCTCCTATGACAGGAGCGAGAAGAGCTGTGGAAATCCATTGAACGGCTTGGGGTTTGTCAGTCCACCAGAGGCGTAGTCGGTCGGCGCCTGTCCCCTGGATTCTCCAGTCCCAAAACTCAATGATTCTATCGAGGTACAGCGCAGTCGTGCCAACCCCTCGTTGAGTAAAAGGAAAGAGTTCAAGTTGGGCGCTCTGGGCCTGCGCGGGCATCCCCATTAAATTAAACTGCAATAAGCTGTAATAATGGTCGCCAAAGCCGCCTACTACCAACGCTTCGTTATTGAGTCCTCCGCCCGGACCCCCTCCGCTCGGAGCGTATGAGAAGACGCTTGTGGTCCAAATATCCTTTCCTGTTTCAGGACCTGGTTGGAGTATGATGGGTTGAGAAGGAACGCAATTCAAAACTAACGGATGACAGACGGCATTGAGAGCGTTGAGACGA
>JBBTQR010000019.1:0-3656 GCA_038065595.1 Patescibacteria group bacterium
TATTGTGGTACTTCTCTTTATTATTTTTTTTCTGGGAGCGGTCGGGGGGCGCGGCGAGAGCGGGCTTCTTATTTTAGCGGTGCTTTTGTTTTTTTTTGTAATCGGCGTTTTCTTTGCCGTTATTTTTTGGGGAAAAGAAATTTCCGAGTTTTTTAGAAAACAACTGGAGCGGGGTATTGGGAAACGACAAATCCTTGATTCGTTTTTTAATCATACAGATGACATGGCAGATGGGTTTGTGCTACTTCGAGGAAACCGCATACTAGTACCTCTTTTTCTTTTAACGCTTTTTATTTGGCTGGCATTATTTTTGAGTGGGTTTTTCCTTTTGCAAAGTGCAGGTATCGCGATAGGACTTTTTAAGGGAATGTTTAGTTATGCGTTTCCGATTTTTGCAAGCTTATTGCCCATCACACCTCCCGCAAGCATCGGAACATACGAGACATCATTTGTTTCAGGTCTTCTTTTGACTGGCGTTTCAAAAACAGTAGCGATTACGGCAAGTTTTACTATGCACATACAAGAGCTTGTATTTGTCGTTGCGGGTGGCACGATAGGATTTCTCTATCAATTTATGAAAAAAAATAAATAGAACGCTTGTTTGTTGTTTTTGACGAATATAAATCTGAAAAATGGAGCGATGTGAAATCCGCTGTAGATTCTTTTTTAAAAAATGTCGGCGCTGACGCGGAGCTTCAATTTTTTCATGATAAGGCGTATTTCATTAAAAAATAAAGCGATAATTGTTGACATAAAGTTTATCTTAAGATAAACTTTATATATTATGAAAACGCACATTTTAGGGCTTAAAGAATTAAGAGGAAATATGCAAAAATACGCCTCTTTGATTGAAAAAGGGCAATCTTTTATAGTTGTAAAAAGATCAAAGCCACTCTTTAAGATTTCGTCCGTTGATGAAGATGACGGATTATGGGAAACGGTTGTTGATTTTACTAAAATTAGAAAAGGCGGTATTTCCGCCAAAGAATTGCTTGCAAGACTTTAATTACTATGGATAAAATTGATAAAGCGCTTTCTAAACTCGTTTCTAAAGAAAAAGCACGGATAAAAAATATTATCAAAGCGCTCCAATCGGGGCGTTTTGATAATCTAGACATTAAAAAACTAAAAGGATTAGAAAATATTTTTCGAGTACGACAAGGAGGACTTAGAATTATTTATCAAACAATAGATAAAGAAGTTATTATTTTAAAAATTGACAAAAGAAAAGAAGACACATATAGGTTTTAATTTCTTGCCATTCGCGTTGCACATCAAAAAACATCTGGCACATTAACTCTTGTGGTAAAATCGTCGCGCAAATGCGGGGTGATTTTAGTTACTTTTTAGCTCTATAATTGGTATTATTCTATAGATTATGTCTGGCGAGAGTATGCAGTTTTCAAAAAAGTTCGTTCATGGCGAGCTCATGCTTGGATTTTGGAGCTTCGCAAAAAAGGGGGTTGGCGCCCTCGATTCTTTTTTTATTTTAAAAGCGCTTTCGTTGTACCAGTTTGGCATCTATCAGCTCATTCTTTCTGGGTACGCGTTTCTGTCAGATTTTTTTCATGATCTTTTTGCGGAGACGATCAGCAATGATCTCATGCGTTGTATCGGTGAAAAAAAAGAAGCGGAGGCAAAAAAGCTTTTTCGGGAGTACGCGCTCTTTCGTTTTGGAATGGCATTGATTCCATGGGCGATAATTTTTTTCGGCGCGCCGTATTTTTCCTTTCGTTACGGTGAAGATGTTATATGGTGGGCGCGAATACTCTCGTTTCTTTTTATTATGGACGCCGTATTAAATCTTTCAACGCTTTTGCTTAAGGTCCGTCTTGAGATGAGTCATCTTGCAACCCGTCCCACGATACAAAAATCCGTCCAGCTTATTATGCTCATGTACTTTTTCTTTTTTTCCAAGTTGGGAATTGCCGAAATATTTATTTCGCAAATAGGCGCGACAATCGTCGTTTTCTTTATTCTTGTCCCAACGCTTTACTCGTGTCTCACGCCATGGCGAGGGATCGCTCCCGCAGAGGGGGGTATTTTTTGGCGGGCAATCCGTTCATACGGGAAGTGGGAATTACCGCGCGCGTTCTTTAGTGATTTTGGCGGAAAGGTCCGTCCATGGATTATCAAGTTTTTTCTTAATACGGAGGCAGTCGGTATTTTTGGCTTCGCGTACGCAATCCTTTCCGCCTTAAAAGATCTTTTGCCAATCCGCACACTCGGTATGCTTGCTCCGCAGAAAGCGCACGACGCGTATTATATGCATTTTCTCTATACATACGGAACTAAGTATTTTGTGCTCATGAGTGGATGCATTGCGATAGCGGCGGCAATCGGCGTTCCTTTCGTTGTGCGATTTCTGTTTCCTCACTTCAACAGCGCCATTCCGATAGCGCATGTTTTGCTCATTGTTATTCCTGTTTTTGGTTTTTCAAAAATAATAACAACGCTTCTTGTGGTTGAGCGTCAGCAGAAGTTTATTTTTTATCAAGCGGTTGTGCAAAGTATTTTTACCGTCGCGTTTCTCGTTTTCTTTCTTCCGTTATTTGGTATTATGGGTTTGGCGTTCTCGGAAATCGCAGCCGTTGTATTCTCGACCGCGGTGCGGTATTGGTATCTTGTGCGTGTAGGCGTTATTGAGCGATTTCCGTTTCAGATATTGTGGCATTTTGGGAGCGAGGATCGACGGATTTTTTTAGTTATCAGAGAGCACGCGCGTTCATTATTGCCAATAATGTTTCAACGCGCATAAAAATAAATTTTACGAATAATAATAGATCTGTTGCGTAACAATATGAAAAACAAAAATCTTAAGAAATTTTACGATACGGTTTATAAAAAAGGCGAAAATAAGCACTATACGCCGTTTTTGTTTTCAGGTGATAAAATTCCTCCCGCAAAGGCAGAGGTTTTAAAAACGCTTTCGTGGAAAGGGAAAAGCGTTTTAGACGCGGGATGCGGTACAGGAGAGCTCGCGTTTTTAATTGCGAAAAAAGGAGCTCGGCGCGTTTTAGGAGTTGATTATTCAGATGATGCCATTCGTGTCGCAGAGGTTTCTCGTCGACATCCGGCGCTTTCATTTACTAAAAAAGAAATCGGCGCTATTGATGAAAAATTTGACATTATCGTTTCACTGGGAACATTGGAGCACATGGACTATCCATTTGGAGCTCTCAAAAAATTAAAATCTCTATTGAAGCCGAATGGATCGCTTGTTATTACATGTCCAAATTGGACTAACCCTCGGGGGTATGTATTGTTGGCGCTCAAGTTTCTTTTTGATGCAAAAATCACTCTTGCCGATATTCACTATTTCACCCCGCTTGAGTTTAAGGAATGGGCAAAAAAGCTAAAAATGAAATTATCATGGCGAACCATTGATCATGATTGGGCATCGGGGGAGCGATTACTAAAAGATTTCAATCGGCGGCTTCCGAATGTACTTTTAGGGGATAAGCGCTTTGCAACGAATAAAAAAAGAATACAGAGATTTATTGCGTGGCTCGAAAAACATCTTTCCGTCATTAAAGATGGCAATCCGCAGGGTGGCGCGGTAGGACTCTATCATTTCAAGAAATAGCAACAAGCGCCGTTAAAGGCAAGAAACAAAGCCAGTAAAACCATAGTTTTAATATAAAGACAAGATTGTA
>JBBTQR010000019.1:3756-29000 GCA_038065595.1 Patescibacteria group bacterium
TTTCGCGATCTTGATACCTTTATTCACCCGTTGCATGTCGGGGACAAATCCAACAAGCACATCCCCCGTTTTTTGGGGACGCGTCTTTCAAAAGAGCAATTTCGTGAATTAGTTGATGAGATTTGCTTGTGCGAGATGATTCCTCTTTCAACGCCATTTGACGAACGGTCGGTTAATCTCATTGAGGAGTTCAATCTTCCAATAATCAAAATCGGTAGTTGTTCAGCGCAGGATCGTCCTCTCTTGGAGCGCGTTTCGGCATCGGGGCGTCCGGTGATACTCTCTACAGGCGGTCTCACGTTCCACGATATTGATTGGGCCGTGAATTTTTTGGAAAAACGCGCCGTGCATTTTGCTCTCATGCATTGTGTTGCAGAGTATCCAATGTCGCATACAAGCGCTCATTTGAATCAGATTGAGCTCATGTGTCATGCGTATCGCGGAGCGACAATTGGTTTCTCAACGCATGAATCGCCATCAGAGACGGGTCTTATCGGTTTAGCGTATACAAAAGGCGCGCGAATTTTTGAAAAGCATGTCGGAGTTGAAAGTGATACGCACAAATTGAACGCGTATTCTGCCAATCCTGAACAGGTGCGTTCATGGGTTCAGGCATGGAAATTCGCCGTTGAGGCCTGTGGCAGTTGGGGTGAACGAGCGATTTCAGAAAAGGAACAGGCAGATTTACAGTCTCTTAAGCGCGGTGTGTATATCACGCGTGAGGTTAAAAAGGGCTTGGTGATAGACGAGAAGGACGTCTTCTTTGCAATCCCAATTCAGAAGGATCAGTTGTCATCCGATCGCTGGCTTTCTGGATTGACGGCTGATCGGGATTATCATGATGGAGACGCTCTGTGCGCTTCAGTGAGATCGCAGGAACCGACGGAACGCGAAATGATATTCGCGTTCACCAGAAAAGTACGGCGTCTTTTGAACGAAGCAAAGCTTTTTGTCGGGCACGATATCAAGGTTGAGCTCTCGGCTCATTATGGCATAAAAAACTTTCATAAATACGGATGCGTACTTGTGGAATGCGTTATGGGCGAAGAATACGCGAAGAAAATCATCGTCCAAATTGAAGGTCAATGGAATCCGTCACACTATCACAAAAAGAAACTCGAAACATTCCATGTGCTTCATGGCGAACTCACGGTTGAGGTAGAGGGTCGTCTGTATCGGGGTCTTCCGGCGGGAGCTAAACTGTCTATACCGCGAGGCGTGGTGCATGCATTTGGCACCGACACGGGCGTTATTTTTGAAGAGATCTCTACTGCAGAAGTTCCCGGCGATTCCTTTTATCACGATCCTAAGATTGCCGGTATGCCGCGACAAGAACGAAAGGTTGTCTTGCAGAATTGGGGCAAGTACCAATTTGAAGAATTAAAGTAATTTCATCCAGCACACTGTGCTGGATTTTTATTAAACGCAACCCTGATGAACGATAGTGCGCTTTTGCGTTGAACCCGCTACTCATTAGTTTGACAATATTAAATTTTAATGGTTCTAATTAAGTTAAGTTGCGTTGTGCGTTTTATCGCGTTTAGATGCAAAGAACTTTAACAATTTAACAAAAGAAAGGCTTGAATAATGAGAAGAGTAAAGGTTATCGGAGCTGGTTCCATTGGTAATCACTTAGCGCAGGCGGCTCGGCGTATAGGGTGGTCGGTTGCAATCGTTGACGCTAATCCAAAAGCGTTGGAGCGCACGAAGAATGAGATTTATCCACAGCGCTATGGCAAATGGGATGAATCAATCAAGCTTTATGAGACGGGAAAAGAGCCTCGGGGCGGATACGATGTTATTTTTATTGGGACACCTCCTGATGTGCGTATGAAGTTGGCACTTGACGCGTTAGAAGAGAAGCCAAAAATAATCCAGCTGGAAAAACCGTTATGTGGTCCGTATCCCACAGGACGCGCTTTGTTGAGTGAATTCATGAGTGCGTATTCGTGTCAGCGTCATACGAAAGTGGTTGTCGGATATGATCACGCTGTTTCTGAGTCAGTTTCGTATGTAGCGGATCTTCTTGATGAATGGCTTATCGGCGAAGTCCAAACAATTGATGTTGAATTTCGTGAACATTGGCGTGGAATTTTTTCCGCCCATCCATGGCTTTCAGGACCAGAAGACACCTATCTGGGGTATACTGCGCGTGGTGGCGGAGCATCAGGAGAGCATTCTCACGCACTCCATCTGTGGCAGCTGTTTGCGAGACGCGCCGGATGTGGCGTTCCTAATCGGATATGCGGTTTTCTAAAGTGGGAAAAAGCATCAACGGAGCATTCGCCGTGTGCTTCATACGATTCAATTGCCGCGTTCACCATTGAGACAGACAAAAAAATGATTGGTCGGGTTGTGCAGGATGTCATAACATACCCGCCAAGAAAATGGGCGCGAATTCAGGGGAGCAAAGGGTCAATTGAATGGATGTGTAATGGCGCAGTTCAAGGTGGCGATCTCGTAGGTGTGCGGGTGAAGAACCTTTCTCTACTTGAGGTTCCGTTTTTAAAAACTCGTCAAGACGATTTTTATCAGGAAATGCTTCACATAGAAGATATACTAGACGGGAAGACTTCTGCGGAAGATTCGCCTATCTCGTTTGAAAGTGGTGTCTTGGTTATGAAAATGCTTGCAACGGTCGGTATGTATGGCGATACAGCGATGCGTTCCATTACATTTTAAAGGCCTATGTCGTTTTCCCTCGCACTGCGGTGCGGGGGATTTTTTATGAAACCATTATATGGTGTATACTGTTTTAATCAGATAAGAAATTTTGCATAAAATTTTTATGCAGAGAGTCTAATAATTATACTATGGAAATTCTCGCAATTATACCCGCGCGCGGTGGATCAAAATCAATTCCTCGTAAAAATATCCGCGAACTTTGCGGTAAACCGCTTATTGCATGGACTATTGAAGCAACAAAAAAATCTACGCGCATTACGCGTGTGATTGTTTCAACCGATGATGAAGAAATCGCCTCTATTGCTAAACAATACGGCGCCGAGGTTCCATTTTTGCGTCCGAAAGAAATTTCGGGAGATCAAGCTATTGATATTGAGTTTCTCGTTCACGCGCTTGATTTTTTAAAAGAGAAAGAGGGATATGAGCCAGAACTTGTTTTACGACTTCCGCCGACTTCGCCATTACGCACAGCAGAACACATTGATGAGGGAATTGAGACACTACTTAAAAATTCCGATGCGGATTCCGTGCGTCCTATTACAGAAGCGCCAAAGCATCCGTATAAAATGTGGCGTATTAGCGAATCAGATAGTCGTTTTTTGGAGTCGTTTTTACCGGAATCATTTACGCATATGCACGAGCCTCATAATATGCCGCGACAAGCTCTACCCACAGCATATATTCATACAGGAGCTATGGACATTTTGCGATTGAGAACGATTCGGGAACTTGCATCAACATGCGGAAATAAGGTCGCTTATTTTTTTATGAAACCGGAAGATTCGGTAAACATTGATAATGAAATAGATTTTGAACTCGCCGAACTTTTAATGAGTCGACGGAATCTTTTGTAATATTTTAGTTTTTCTTTTCGTTGGGGAATGTGTTTTCTCATTTGAACACACTGTCGTTTGTCTTGCACATTCGGCTTGCTAGCCTCAGTACCTCCTCACCTTCGTTTGTCGGTTGCTAGTTCTTTTTTTAATGTGTACAGTAGATGCCATGACATATAGCGGACTTCAGAAATTTTACACGGTTGGCATCATAGCGCTTTTGTATGTCGTGCCGTTTTTGCCTTTGTATATAGCAAACTCAATGCTCTTTCCGTTTATTACCGGACGGAATTTTGCTTTTCGTATTATCGTTGAAATTGCGCTCATTCTTTGGATCGGGCTTGTTTTTTTGAATAAAGAATATCGTCCGGTACTTTCTCGTGTTATGCAGGCGGTATTGATATTCGTCGGGGTTGTGTTTCTCGCCGATCTTTTGGGGGCGAGTTTTTATAGAAGTTTCTGGTCAAATTATGAACGGATGGAGGGTTTTCTTATGATCGCTCATATGGTTGCGTTTTTTGTTGTTACCGCGACAGTTTTTCGCTTAAAAGAGTGGAAGATTTTTGCGCATCTGGTACTTCTCGCGAGTGTGGGCGTTTCATTCTACGCCCTTTTTCAACGGCTCGGATATTTTGTCTCTTTACAGGGGGGAAATCGCGTTGATGGGACAATTGGGAATCCTACATACTTAGCGGCATATTTAATACTTGTCATTACCATTGTGCTCGTTCTTTTTTTTAGTACCGAAAAGCGCTGGCTTAGATATCTGTATGGTGCTGGAATTATCTTTGAGCTTCTTATAATTTATTTTAGCGCGACGCGCGGTGCCGTTCTTGGTATTGTCAGCGGTTTTGTTTTGTTTGGCGTTCTTTTTCTTTGTCTTTCGCGACGACCAAGCGAAGATCGGGGAAGCGCCGAGCCTAGCAAGGCAAATGTGCGAAACGACGGGAATGATAATGCATACGCATTTCAGAAATGGAGTGCTATTGGCGTACTCATTGTCGCAATCATCATCCCGCTTTTTTTCTGGAGCATTCGCGGAACAGAATTCGTAAAATCAAGTCCCGCATTATACCGTTTAACATCCATTTCGCTTTCAAGTCAAACTATTGAATCTCGTTTTCTGATTTGGGGTATGGCGTTGGAAGGAATAAAAGAGCGACCCATTCTTGGATGGGGGCAGGAGAATTTTAATCTCATATTTAACAACTATTACGAAACCCGTTTATGGCAACAGGAGCCGTGGTTTGATCGCGCGCATGACAGTATTTTTGACTGGCTTTCAAACGCCGGAATTCTTGGTCTTATTTCTTACCTTTCTCTTTTTGTTTCCGCTGTATATGCGCTCTGGAGAATTTTTCGGGCAGGACACATCACGAGTCTTGTTTTTTCCGTCGCCGTTTCGGGGCTTTTTGCGTACTTTGTCCAAAACCTTTTTGTCTTTGATAATTTTAATACATATTTTATCTTTTTTGGCATACTGGCGTTTCTTCATTTCGCCGCATTTCAGCGTTTCGCGGAATATAAAAAACCGCCTCATGGTGGCGAAAGCGGAAACGAACTCGGGGTTTCTATGAGTGTTTTTGCTATTGCGATTTTTGTCGGAATTGGGGTTATTTATTTTTTCAATATACGGCCTATACAGCAAGCGCGTTCTCTTATCGTTACGCTTCAGCTTGTGCGTGGGGATGCGCCTTCAAAAATTGTTATGCCTGCGTTTGCGGAAACGCTTTCTTACAATTCTCTAGGAGACAGAGAGGTCTCTGAGCAACTCGCGCAGTATGGTACCCGAATTACTGATATCACGAGTATTCCAAACGACGAAAAGCGCGCTGTTTTAGCCGAGGTCATTCGTCAATTAGAAAAACAGGTTTCGCTTCAACCTAACGATATTCGCTACCGTCTTTTTTTGGCGTCTTTGGGGTATTCGCGAGCGGCTTTTTTTGATCAGCAATTTGTTCCAAAGGCGGAACAAGAATTTAAAAAGATTATTGAAATGACCCCGACAAAACAAAATCTCTATGTCGGCTTAGCACAGTTGTATATGGCAACAGGCGATTATGAGAAAGCGTTCTCTGTTTCACGAACCATGTATGAGCTTGATCGTGAATTTCCAGACGGAGCAATGTTTTATGTTGTGACGGCTATTTATTCAAAACGATTTGATCTCGCGCAAGAAGCGGTTTTAGCGCATCCGGAATTTCGTATTGCGCCTCGTGGAGTATTTGTGGCAAACGCGTATGCCGCCGTAAAAAAGTTTGATGTTATGGTTCCTCTCTATAAAGATATTATTAAAGCAGATCCAAAAAACGCTCAATATCACGGAAGTCTGTCGGCTGTGTATGCCGAGCTTGGTCAGAAGAATCTTGCAAAACAGGAAGCACAAGAAGCAATTCGTCTTGACCCTTCGTTTAAAGAGCAGGGCGAGGCGTTCATAAAATCCCTTGGATTTTAAGATTTTTGACTTGTGATCTTTCGACATCGGATGTCAAAAGATTGGATATCTTGCAGCCGTGCTTTCGCATCGTTTCGTAATTAAAGTATATATGTCGTGTCTCGCGTGAATAGTTTAAGCAATCTTTGTCGCGTCATCGCAGAGAATTTTCAAGCTCCCGTCTTTATCACTCACCGTTCCCTTAATGATTGCGATTGTTCCTTCACGCCAAACGATCTCGGTTTCTTTCAGTACGCGTGGAAAGACAAGGGCTTCTGCGCGTCCTGTCATATCCTCCATTTGCACGAATAGCATAGGCTCTCCTTTCTTTGTGAGGATTTTTTTTGCTGTGCCTATAAGACATCCGACGGTAACATTTTTACCGTTTGAATTCGTCATAAGCGAAGCAAGGGTAGAAACAGAATGAGGGAAGCGGTGTAGATATTCTAGAATTGGATGTTCGGATACGAAAAGCCCTAAATGCTCTTTTTCCCAGCGAAGAATTTCTTTTTTATCTATCGCAGGCGCTGGCGTAAGAGCGATTGATCCGCCCGCGTTTTGAACTGCGCCAAATAAACTGGATTGTCCTTGAGATTTTTGTTTTTTGTGTTCGCGCGCGTATTCAAGAATGATGTCAATGTTGTGAAGGAGTGTTGCGCGGTCAGCGAATAAATCAAGCGCCCCACATTTTATAAGGGCTTCTATTGATTTTTTGTTAAGGTCTTTGTGTCCAATTCGTTCAATAAAATTTCCACAATCAGTGAATTTACCACCGTTTTTTCGTTCTTCAATAATAATCGCGACAATGTTTTCGCCGACATTTTTTACTGCCGAGAGTCCGAATCGGATTTTTGGTTTTTGTGTGTTAGGAACAACAGTAAAGGTTTCAAAGCTTTCATTGATATCGGGCGGGAGTATTTCAATCCCCATTTCTTTAGTTTCCTGCACCAACAATCCTATTCGTTCGATATCGGCGAGTTCCGCGGTCATAAGAGAGCTCATAAATTCTGCCGGATAATGCGTTTTTAAGTATGCGGTCTGATAGGCGACAAGCGCGTAGCATGCTGCGTGAGAGCGGTTGAATCCATAGCGCGCGAATGGAGGAAAAAGATCCCAGATCGCCCCAGCTGTTTTTGCGTCAATGCCATTTTGAATCATTCCTGATATAAGCTGTCCTCGCTGTTCATTGAGAAGTTTTTTTATTTTTTTGCCGATTGCTTTGCGGAGCGTATCGGCCTGCGCGAGCGTAAAGCCGGCAAGATTTTGGGCGATTCGCATCATCTGTTCTTGATAAACTCCGATGCCATAGGTATTTTTAAGGATTGGTTCAAGTTGTTGATGAAGGTATTCAATTTTTTCTTCGCCGTGCTTGCGTTTAATGTATGAGGGGATTAAGTCCATCGGTCCCGGACGGTAGAGGGCGACCATGGCGATAATATCTTCAAGTTCGGTTGGCTGTAATTCCTTCAAATATCTTCGCATACCGCTTGATTCCATTTGAAATACGCCCGTTGTTTTGGCGTCTTGAAACAAGCGGTATGTTGCCATGTCATCAAGCGGTATCGTATCAATGTCAATACGCATGCCATACGCGCTATGTATCCGTTTGAGTGTGTTTTCAATGATGCTTAAATTTTTAAGCCCAAGAAAATCCATTTTTAAAAGACCAAGGTCTTCAACCGAGTGCATTTCGTATTGGGTAACGAGAATTTGTTGTCCTGCGCTCTTGGCCTCTTTTTCGTTTAAGCGTGGAGGATGTTGCAGTGGGAGATAGTTGTATAACGGCTCTGGACCGATGACGACTCCGCACGCGTGCGTTGATGCGTGGCGTGCCACGCCTTCAAGTTTTAGCGCTAAATTAATTAGCCGTTTTACATCGGGGGAATTTTCATACGCGCTTTTTAACTCCGGTACGGTTTCCATTGATTCTTTGAGCCAACCAATTTTCATTCCTTGTGTTGGATTAAACGGAATAAACTTTGCAAGCGTATCGCAGAAGCCATATGAGTAGCCCAATGCGCGACCCGTATCTCGAATTGCGGCGCGGGCAGCCATGGTACCGAAGGTTATTATTTGAGCCAAATTATCATACCCGTATTTTTCTGCCGCGTAGCGCAAGACTTCGTCACGGCCCGTATCGGCAAAATCCAGATCAATATCAGGCATTGAAACGCGTGATGGATTTAAAAATCGCTCAAAAATGAGGTTGTATTTTAAGGGATCAATGTTCGTTATGTTTAAAAGATAGCTTACCAACGAGCCCGCAGCCGATCCGCGCCCTGGTCCTACGACGATATCGTGTGATTTTGCCCAATGCACGAAGTCCCGCACAATAAGAAAATATGAGGAGAACCCCATTTTTTTAATGACAGAGAGTTCGTAGTCAAGTCGTACCCGAGCTTCTTCGGAGGTATTTTCATACGCTTTTCCAAACCTTGATTCAAGTCCTTGATGGCAAAGTTTTGTAAGATAATCATCAAGATTTGTTTCGTCTTTTGGCAGGACGAATGTTGGAAGGAGTATTTTGCCTAATGGTATCTCAATATCTACAAGAGAGGCGATGCTGTTCGTATTTTCAATTGCTTCGGGGTGATCGGGGAACATGCCGAGGATTTCTTCGCCCGTCTTCATAGAAAAATCCTCATGCTTCATTGTCATGCGATTCGGGTCATTTACTGGCACGCCCGTTTGTATAGAAACTAAAATATCCTGTGCTTCCGTGTCTTCCCGATGAATATAGTGGATATCACTTGTCGCAACGACCTGTGCTCCTGTTTTTTTTGATAGTTCAAACAGGGCGTCATTTATTATTTTTTGTTCGGGCATATTCGCGTGAGCCCCAAGCTCAAGGAAAAAATATTCTTTTCCAAAGATATCCTGGTATTCACGAATGAGCCGTTCCGCGGACAAAGGTTGTCCCTCTAGAATCGCCTTTGATATTTCAGAACTCATACAACCAGAGAGTGCTAAAAGTCCTGACGAATATTTTTGAAGCGTTTGTTTATCAATGCGGGGCTTGTAATAATAACCCTCACAATGCGCGATGGTTACAAGGCGCATGAGATTTTTATATCCTTCGTAATTTCGCGCCAGAACAGTAAGATGATAGCGTTTGTTGTCTATGTTTGGGCGTTTATCAGTGAGTTTTTCGTATGCAATGTACATTTCGCATCCGATGATCGGTTTTATTCCTGCCTTTTTCGCTTTTTGGTAAAATTCAAGAGCGCCATAGAGATTTCCATGGTCGGTAAGCGCTATGGCGTCCATGCCTAAATTTTTTGTGCCCTCTATTAAGTCGTCTATTTTGGGGAGACCATCGAGCAAGCTATAATGAGAGTGGACATGGAGGTGAGTAAATTTCATATCTAGTTTATAGTTTATAGTTTATAGCGCATAGCTTCAAGGGGATATGTGAGATATTTTTTTAAAAACATATTTAATCAGCGGGTCTTATTTATTTTTATTGTTCTATCGGCTAATTCGTGCGAATTAGCCGATAGATTGCCAAAATTTATATAGATTATAATGAGAGTCTAACATGAAAAACAATTGCGGACATATCATAGGAATAGATGAGGCAGGTAGGGGTCCTTTGGCAGGGCCGTTGGTGGTGGGCGGAATCAGCATAAATTCAAAATGCAAAATTCAAAATGCAAAATTTTTTGAAGGAATTCGTGATTCAAAGCAATTAACGGCGCAAAAGCGAGAAGAATGGTTCAGGAAATTGACCGCCAATCCGCGTATTGAGTGGGCATATGTTATAATTTCGCCAAAAGTAATCGATAGAATAAATATTTTGCAATCCGCGCGTAGAGGCGCGTATCGCGTGTATAAAAAATTAGCAGGGAATTGCCAATGCAGAGCGATGCTTGACGGCAGTTTACGGCTTCCTGCCGGTATTCAACATAAAGTTTTTATAAAAGGCGACGAGAGATTTCCTATTATCTCCGCGGCTTCAATCATCGCCAAGGTTATGCGGGACAGAATGATGACACGACTGCATAAAAAATATCCTATGTACGGTTTTGATATTCACAAGGGATACGGCACCACAATGCATTACGCGCGGATCAAAAAATTTGGAATTTCAGAAATTCATCGCAAAACCTTTCGTTTAATTTGATGAAGATATCTTACGAGGTTCAACCTCGTAAGATATAAAAAATGCCGAGTTTTACTCGGCATTTGGTTGTTTATCAAAAGTCAAAAATATAATTTGGACAGGATTCTTCACAGGAATCACCTGTAGAAACTTGGTTTCTTCTCGCGTTTTTAAGAAGGTTTTTTGCCGCATCATCTGGCGTTTTTCCATCTGCGCAAAAGGAGCCATATGATGCTCCGCCAAGAATGTGAATATGCCATCCGTGTACCCAAACACGGTATGATCCAGTACCAAACCACTCGATATCAGGATGTCTAAACCTTTGCTTCAATTCCGTCAGAGCATCACACGCGATCTTCTTGCTCGCTTTCTTTTCCATATTTCCCCCTCCTTGTGTAATTGGTAAGATTTTTAAGTTGCCGAAGTAAGAAAAGCACGGAACTGCCGTTTTTGCAACATCAAAATATTTTGCTTGCTAAGCTAACGCTAATCTGATACAGTATTTAGCATGGTTGTCAGAATGCGGCATACAAAAAGCCAGCGCAATCGGCGCCGGTCGCATCACGCCTTGAAACAAAAGGCGTTTTCTCTTTGCCAAAATTGCAAAACTAAAATTTTGCCTCATATGGTATGCGTTAATTGCGGGTATTATAACGGTAAAAAAATGATCGATGTATTGGCTAAGGCGACCAAGAAAGGGGCAAAAAAATCTAAAAAAGTGAAAGCAGAAGAAAAAGAATCACACGACGAACATAAGCACTAATTTTTCATTTTTAACTTTGTACTTTTAATTCTCATTTAATGGCTTCTCGGCACCTTGCACGATCAATCGCTATGCAATCCCTCTATGAGTGGGATTTTAATGATTTTAAAGATGATGCGATTGATACTATTGTTGAAAAAAATGTTAAAGAATTCGGCCCGGGACTTGAGGATGTTGAGTTTATTTGGCGCCTCGCGCGAGGAGTAAAAGAAAAGCTTGTTGAAATTGATAAGATTATTGGGATTTCAGCTCCAGAATGGCCCATTAATCAGATAGCCGCCGTAGACAGAAGCGTTTTGCGCTTAGGGCTTTATGAACTTTTATTTGGTAGTCATGAGGAGGTTCCTCCAAAAGTTGCAATTAACGAAGCCATTGAACTGGCAAAAAGTTTTGGTGGAGAAACATCAGGTAAATTCGTAAACGGTGTTTTGGGGACTGTGTATCGTGAAATTGGCGAACCGGGTAAAGAGTATCCAACACGCGCGGAAAAAGCCGTAGAAGAAGAGAAGAAAAAAGATGCGGAAGATTCGCCAAAAAAAGACGATAAAAAGGACGAGAGCAATCAAAAAAAAGAAATGAACGACAGCGACAAGGATGAAGACGGAGCTCCTGAAAGCTAATTTTTAATGAATCGCGGATCGTGAATCATGAATCAAGTATTGATTCCGGATTCTTGCTCCACGCTTCTTATGCTAAGTGCCAGACACCAAAGAATTTTCCGAACGAATTAATGTTTTGTTCAAGAATCCCGATTTATTATTACAGGCATTTGTTCATCGTTCATATTTGAATGAAAATCCGAAATTTCGGCTTTCGCATAATGAGCGACTTGAATTTCTCGGGGACGCTGTTTTGGAGCTCACGGTAACAGAAGCTTTGTACGAAAAATATCCTGAAAAGCCGGAGGGCGAGCTTACAAGTTTTCGCGCCGCGCTCGTAAACGCCAAGATGCTTTCCGTTGTTGCCGAAGCGCTCGGAATGAATGAATTTCTTCTGATGTCAAAAGGCGAATCAAAGGATACTGGTCGCGCCCGTCAATTTCTTTTGGCAAACGCGCTTGAAGCGGTCATCGGAGCCGTGTATCTTGATCGGGGATACGAAACGGCGCATAAGTTTGTTATGGAGAATGTTTTAGTTCGTTTGTCGGATGTTATTGAGAACAAACTTTTTCGCGATCCAAAAAGTTTGTTTCAGGAATTTGCACAAGAAAAAGTTAGCATTACGCCGTCGTACCAGGTAATAAAAGAGTGGGGACCCGATCATGACAGGAATTTTGTTGTCGGGTTATATTTGAAAGATGAGCTTGTTGCGGAAGGCGAAGGACATTCAAAGCAAACAGCAGAAGTAAACGCGGCGGAGAAGGGGCTTGTTGCCAAGAACTGGAATTGAAGTTTTTTAAAAAAGGAGACTATCAATGATGGTCATAATTAAATGCGGTGAGCAAGCGCTTGCAGAAGTTGTTCGCGAACTTTCTTTAAAGAATTTTAAACAGGATGTAGGATTTAAGCCTGTGGTATTTAAGAATTGCGTTATAATTCGCGGTACTATTCTAAAGGACGACTTTGAGAAGATAAAAGCGGTTAACGGCGTGGAGTGGGTGAGGCGCGACAGCACGATGGATTTTATGTAATAGTGTAATAGCACGATAAGCGTCTTAACGGCGCTTTTTTTGTAGCTATTTCTTTTTCGTATGAGTAAAAAATGGTATACTTACGAACAGATGAAATCAAAACACGAAGAAAATAACTACGCATTTATAGACGGCGCAAATATAAAGACCCCTATATTTTTTACAAGAAGTCGGTTTTGTAAAAAAGCCCCCGATGCGGACGAAACCGCATAGGGGTCTTTTTCGTAGTGATGCGCATAGTATAGCAAGTGGTCATCAGAAGTCAATTTTTTTAAGTTATTATGAAATTAAAATCAATAGAAATAGCTGGTTTTAAATCTTTTGCGAAAACAACGGTTTTAGAATTTCCTTCTCCGATTGTTGCTATTGTCGGTCCGAACGGCTCGGGCAAGTCAAATATCGCCGAAGCAATTCGCTGGGTGTTGGGCGAGCAATCAATGAAATCTTTGCGTGGTAAACGCGGGGAAGATTTGATTTTTTCTGGGACGCCAAAAGCGTCTGCAATGGGCAAAGCATCAGTGATGCTTCATTTTGATAATTCCAGTCGCACGGTTCCGTTGGATTTTGATATGGTAAGTTTAGGGCGTAAAATTTTTCGTGATGGTCTCAATGAATATTATCTAAACGGCTCGCAGGTACGGCTTCGCGACATCGTGGAGCTTTTGGCAAAAATTGGTTTAGGAGAAACAAAACACAATATCATCGGACAAGGTGAGGTAGATCGGATACTACTCGCTTCTTCTCGTGATCGCCGTTCAATGCTTGAAGAGGCGTTAGGTCTGCGCGTATACCAACTGAAGAAAAAAGAAGCTTTTAGAAAACTTGCCGAAACAGAGGAAAATATGAAACGAGTGGAGGATTTGGTAAAAGAAATCGCGCCACATTTGAAGTATTTAAAAAATCTTAAAGAGCGTGCGGAACAACGGGGTGCGTATGAAGGGGAGCTTCGTGAATTTCAGATAAGCTATTTTTCAAAGGTATGCGCGGTGCTTGAAGAGGAGCTTAAAAAGATTCAAACGGAAGACGCGCCTCTCAATAATCATTTAAAAAAAATTGAGGAAGAAATTGTTCTGCTTCAGAAAGACGCGCTTGGAAAGGAGGAAACTGCAAAAAAATTCTCTGCTATTCGTGAACTGGATATTACGGCTCGCGCTATTGATCAAAAGCGTGTCAGCTATGAGCGGGAGCTCGGGCGTCTTGAAGGGAAGATTGAGGCTGAAACGGAACGGTCGCAAAAACCAATTGAACGGATTGTTGACATACCGTTTGTTGTTGGAGAGATACAGCGGTGGCACAATGCCATTCATGAACTTTTAAAATCAGAAAACATTGAATTGATAAATAACGATAAGCCCTTTGTTGCGCCATCGCTCGGACGAAATGAAAACGAGTTTTCATTTCGCTCCTCGCTCGCCACAATAAAAAAATCTCTCGGCGAGATGGATTATGGATTCAAAATACTTTTAGAAACAATAGCAAAAGGCAAAATTTTGGAAAATCCAACACCGTCAGAGTTTTTAAAAGAATTTGAAAAAGAGAAGCAAAAATTTCAGGAACTTATTGAAAATTTGAACAGCGAGGCGTTTGCGGTACGAGCGAAACTTCAAAAAGAAGAAGAGGGATACCGCGCGGTTCAACAGGATTTGAGAACGCTTGATCGTGTGATGCGTGAAAAAGAAGAAGAGCGATCCGAACTTCGTCTTCAGCGGGAACGAACGCGTTATGAGATTGATAGAATTGAAAAAGAAAAAGCGCGCGTTCTCTCCGAAATGGAATATGCCGGGGTTGGTGCGGAAGACGCGAACGCGGGCAGAGTTGCTTTTGATTCATTTTCTGCCGATGAACTTCGCAAAAAAATTGAAAAGACAAAAATTCGTCTTGAAGAAATCGGCGGGGTTGATGAGAACACAATGAAGGAGTATGAAGCGACAGAAACGCGGTACGCGTTTCTGTCGCAGGAGCTTTCGGACATGACGTCTGCGCGGGTTGATCTTGATCATTTAATAAAAGATTTGGACGGTACCATTGAGCGTGATTTTGAGGACGGGTTTGCGAAAATCCAAAATGAATTTCAAAACTATTTCAAAACTATTTTTGGAGGAGGGAATGCAATTTTACGGCATGAAGCGGTAAAACCCGAACTTGATGAGGAGGGAAATGAAATTAAATCCCTACAAGAGGATGAAAAGAAAGCTTTTGGAATTGAGATTGATGTTGATCTTCCGCGAAAACGGATTAAATCAATGGCGATGCTTTCCGGAGGTGAACGAGCATTGACGGCAATCGCTTTGTTGTTTGCAATTTCCGCTGTAAATCCCCCGCCATTTTTAGTGCTTGATGAAACAGATGCGGCGCTTGACGAAGCAAATTCAAAGCTCTACGCAGATACGCTCGTTGAGCTTTCTAAAAAAACTGATCTCGTTATTATTACCCATAATCGTGAGACAATGAAGCAGTCGGATATTCTCTACGGAGTGACAATGGGCGATGATGGCATCTCTAAACTTCTCTCACTTAAACTTGAAGAGGCGCGGCAGTACGCAAATAGATAAAAAAAGCGGCCAAACAAAGTGAGTTTGGTCGCAGAGCGTAAAAAAGGTTCAAAGAGCCATACATGCAAGGAGCGGGTTTTTTCTGTCTAGATAGAGGGGTTCCGTTTTTTTTCCGTTAACTATTTTTGAGGTATGTTTTAAGATGCCCGCGATAGCATGGAGCCCGCTTAACACATGTTCGCAATCTATTGAACGAAATTCTATTTGAGTTGTGCAGTTAAGGTTGCCCCACACGAGGCGTACAAGCTGATAAAAGCGAATTGAATTTCCGTATGGTAAAATTTTATGAAGAGTTGAAATGACCTCTTTTATGAATTGTCCATTTGGCGTATTTGTTTTTAAATAGCCACAGGTCGTCCAATTGCGAACGCATGCGTTGAATTCCGCTTTTTGGACATCGTGTGGCGCGGCGCTGATACAGCCGTTATTTGATTGAGAGCGCAGATATCCGGATGAAGCGGAGGAAACGGTTAGGAGTTTGAAAACTTTATTGTGTTTTTTTATTTCATCCACAGCTTTTTGGTAATGAGGACCGCCGTCGTGGGTTCCGATTATGAATGTGTCGGCACAATCATTTTTAAGCGCTTTTTGAACAAGCTCAAAAACCAAAGAATCAACTGAATTCACACCATTTTTAACAAGTGTAATTGGAATTCCGCTGTCTATGATTTTTGAAAACGGGTACTCGTCTCTTTGGTATGTGCCAAGGGAGACGAAATTCCAAAACTGAACAAGGGACGCATAATTACTGCACACATTTTGAAGTTTGTGTATATCAAGCTCCTGTCCATTTTTTTGAAGTTCTATGAAAAGATTTTCAAGGTCTATAAATACGACGACACGGTTTTTTCCGTGTTTTTTCGTGAGAATTGGTTTTAGGGTTTCTTCTGGCGTTTCAACATATTCGGTATTTTCACGGGGGTTTTTTTTGAATAGTTTTTTTGTCGCCGTTGGCGCTTGGATATCTACGGGCATAGGTTGGCGCGGTAACACGGAATCATGCCCCACCCGTACAACGGAAGCTATTTCCGTTTGTTCGCAAACAATAGGTGCTTGCGGAGAAGGCAAGATTTTTATGAGCGTTATCCGACCGCTATCGGTCATATCGCGAATTTCAACCCAACTCATCGCGACGAGTTTTTTAATAAGCACTGAACCGTCTGGCACCCCCTTTGATTGCAGGACGACACACGGGTACTGTACAAACCCTTGCGCGTCTGCACTGGAAGAAAGGCACCGCAAGGCATTTCCAAGACGAACCGGCTTTCTTCTCATCATTTCTCCTTTCGTCGCAGTTGGTATTATTAATAATCAGTTATCAATGAACTTAATCAAAGTACTATAAATAATAAAAATGTCAATAACCTAAAAAATGATATAGGGTGTTGACTTGTTAGTATTTTTTGATACTCTTAAAAACTATGCTAATGATTAGATTTCAACGCAGGGGGCGTATAAACGATCCGTCGTTTCGTGTTGTGATTACGGAAAAACGCTCAAAGCCAAAATCGGGCGAAATTGAAATTTTAGGATCATATCATCCTAAAACTAAACACACGATCTTAAAAAATGATCGTATTTTATATTGGCTTTCAAAAGGAGCGCAAGCGTCTCCAACGGTGCGCAATCTTTTGATTTCCAAAAAAGTTCTTGAAGGAGCAAAGACAAATAAAGCGAAACGGCCTAAGAAAAAAGAAGAGCAGAAATAAAACTCCTCAACCGCCACTCGTTTGAGTTGATTTTTTTAGATAATACGAGTATAATTTAAAACAATTAAAAAGAGCTGGCATATTGACCAGCTGGTCGAAATATAACCGGATACAATATTGCGCCGTCGCTCGGATGAACCAAATGTAAGCGTTTGATCATCCTCGCTAGCCGCAATAGTAACGGATGTTACGGAAGCTTGTCTCCGACACGCACGGTTTCGTGAATGGCGAGGATAAGGTTTCCAAATGAAATGTCAAAAGGAACTTCAGCAGATCAGGAATTTCTTGAATATCTTGTGAAGTCGCTCGTTGATCATCCTTCGGATGTTACCGTTGACCGTAAGGTTGACGAGATGGGAGTTCTTCTTACTCTCAAGGTTCACGCCGAGGATATGGGACAGATCATTGGCCGACAGGGGAACACCGCAAAGGCGATCAGATTACTTCTTCGCGTTGTAGGTTTGAAAAATAACGCGCGGGTGAATTTGAAGATTGAAGAGCCAGAGGGCGGTCGCGGTCCACGACTTCGTGATGGCGAGGGCGAAGAGCATAAAGTTACAGATCGAGGAATGGATAGCGTAATTGATGAATTAAAACTCTAGCATAAAAACAATTCCGTCTTGAGGCGGAATTGTTTTTATATGTAAGACCTATTGCGTAATTATCTTTCTACTGTCCCGATTTTCATGAATGAAAATCGAGGATTTCCGATTCCGCAAAGCGGAATCGGAACAATTCTAAAATCATGGCTATAACTTGTCAAAAAAAGTTTACAAGATACGCTGTATATTTTCGCCTCCTCGGCGAAACACAGGGAAACGCTTCTTGTTCGCCAAAGGCGAAGTGGCGTTTCCCGCTCGGAATGAAGTGATTCATTCCAAGCCTCACTTTTTTTGACTGCGTTTCGCTCACGATTTTTGAATTTTGTAACGAAAATAATTACGCAGTAGGTCTGTAGAACATTGTTACCATATAATTATGAAAAAACCCGTTCAATTTGATATCATCACACTTTTTCCTGAAGCAATTGAGTCGTATTGTGCGAGCTCTATTCTTGGCGCCGCGCAAATTAAAAAAATAATTTCCATACGAACACACGGTCTTCGGTTGTGGGGTATTGGAGCTCATAAAAAAGTAGATGAACGCGTCTATGGCGGAGGAGCGGGTATGGTGCTGATGCCGGAACCCATTATTCGCGCGATCAGTGCGATTACAAAAAAACGAGCGCCGTCAAATAAGAGAAAAATAATAATCCTTTCCGCAAAAGGTAAACAGTGGAACCAAAAGCTTGCGTATGAGTGGTCAAAAAAATACGATGAATTTATTTTCGTATCAGGGCGATATGAAGGGATTGATGAAAGGGTTGTTAAAATACTCGGGGCGGAAGAAATTTCAATTGGCCCCTATGTTTTGACCGATGGCGATGTGGCTTCAATGGCTGTCATTTCTTCAGTCGCGCGTCTTATACCGGAGGTTATCAAATCAAAGTCGCTTGCCGAAGAGTCGCATTGGAATCTTTTCTTGAAAAACAAAAAAAATGCTCTAACAGCAACACGCGGACTTGAATATCCGCACTATACGCGACCCGAAGTATTTGAATATAAGGGTAAAAAATATCGCGTGCCAAAAGTTCTTTTATCTGGTGACCATAAAAAGATAGACGAATGGAGGGCAAAACATTCAGCATAGAAAGTCTTTCATTGTAATGCGTTTTTAGATGAAATCGTTGTATACTATACTGTATGGGATTATTTTCTAAAAATTTTTTGTGGGGATCGGCATCGTCCGCTCATCAGGTTGAGGGCGGTGCAGTAAACGATTGGAGTGGGTGGGAAAAGGCAAACGCAAAACGGCTCGCGCGCGAAGCAGAAAAAAAATACGGGCATTTGCCATCATGGGAACAAATCAAAGATCAGGCAACTAATCCGAATAATTATATTTCTGGGCATGCGTGCGAGCACTATCGGATGTTTCGGGAAGACTTTGATAGCGCACAAGCATTGGGGCATACCGCGCATCGCTTTTCTCTTGAGTGGTCGCGTATTGAGCCCGTGGAGGGGCGGTTTGACGAAACAGAGATTGCGCATTATCGGGAAGTTATCAAAGCACTTCGCGCGCGGGGCATTGAACCATTTGTCACGCTGTGGCACTGGACATTGCCGGTATGGCTTGCGGAAAAAGACGGAATTTTAAATAGGCAATTTTCAGAATATTTTGAACGATACACTACAAAAGTAGCCAAAGAATTTGGTGTGGAAATTTGTTTTTGGATTACAATTAACGAACCAGAAATATACGCGTTGAATTCACACTATCGCGGTATATGGCCTTCACAGAAAACAGGCTTCATAAATTTTTTTCGCGCAACTCACGCGCTCAATCGCGCGCACAGAAATGCGTATCGCGTGATAAAAAAAATTAACCCAAATGCAAAAATCGGCGCTTCATTAAATACGTCGTACTTTGAGTCCGCAGGCGGACGCATCAGTAATTGTATGAAATGGGCAGTGGATTGGTTATGGAATATGCGTTTTTTGCGGAATATTCATAACGAGCTTGATTTTGTTGGTATCAATTATTATTTTCATAATCGGATCAAAGGATTTTGGTTTAATCAAAATGAAAATAAAAAAATAAGCGATATGGGCTGGGAAATTTATCCTGAAGGATTGTATCATGTGCTTTTAGATTTAAAACGGTTTCAATTACCTGTTTATATAACCGAAAATGGCGTTGCGGATATGAATGATGTGTTTCGCGCCGATTTTATTCGGGATCATATCAGTGAAATAAACCGTGCCATAGCTGAAGGAGTTGATGTTCGCGGATATTTTTATTGGTCTTTGTTGGATAATTTTGAATGGGATAAGGGATTTTGGCCTCGGTTTGGATTAATTGAGGTTGATTATGAAACGCAGAAGCGAAAAATTCGTCCAAGCGCGTTTGAATATAAAAAAATCATTGAAGAAAGCGCGATCAAACCCTAACTTTTTTAGGTTTCATTTGCTTTTGAATCTGCGTATAATAGGAGAATGAACTGGCTTTTTATTGCCACAATCGCACAGATTATTCTCGGGAGCTCGGCGGTTTTTGATAAACTGCTCATACATCGTCGCTCTATTGATCCAATTGTTTATTCGTTTTGGCTCGGAGTGCTTGGACTTTTTGCGTTTTTGCTTGTTCCGTTTGGTGTTGGGGGCGTTTCCGTTGAAACGATTGTATGGGCACTTTTGGGGGGCGTTTTTTTTATCATCGCGTTTTTTTTTCTATACTGGACGCTTGAGAGGGGCGAGGCGTCAGCTGTATTTCCGTTTATTGGCATTACATCGCCAATTATTACATTTTTCTTTTTTAATTTTTTAGGCGGAGAACCATTGAGTTTTGTGCATGTGCTTGGTTTTCTCATTTTTATTTTTGGAGCAGTGATTCTTTTTTTTCTTGAACAAAAAAATGCGCGCTCGCGCATTTTTTTTGGTGGATGCGCGAGCGCGATATTTTTTGCCGGTTCTCTTGTTCTTTCTAAAATTGTTTTTCTTCACGTGTCATTTATAGCTGGATTTTTTTGGATGAAGATGGGCGGAGTGCTGGTCGTTTTTACCATGATGTGTGTGCCGAGCGTGAGAAAAAAGATATTTTTAGCGTCCAAAAAAATATCGCACCATTCAAAAATATTTTATTTTTCAAATCGAGCGTATGCCGCGTGCGGGTCAGTGCTTGCGTATTTTGCCTTGTTTCTTGCTCCAAATCCAGCACTTGTTGATGTTACTCAAAATATTAAATTTATTGTGATTTTTATTTTCGCATGGTGTATCGGCGTTGAACGATTTTCGGGGCGCGTACTTTTTGGAAAGTTTGCTGCGCTTGCGGTAATCATCATCGGATTTTTTGTTTTTTCGGCTGAGGAATATACAAAAAATCTTTTGCCTGTGCGAGAAGATCGCCCCATAGTATGGGGTGTTACATTTTCACAAAAATTTGCGGAACAGCTCTCGCTTGATTGGAAAAAAACATATGGAGCGATTATGGACGAATTAAATCCAAAAAAACTTCGGCTTGTTGCGTATTGGGACAGGATAGAAAAAGAATCGGGGCAGTTTGATTTTTCCGAACTAGATTTTCAGCTTGCGCTAGCGCGGGCTAAGGGCAGTGAGGTGGTGGTGGCTATCGGTATGAAAGTTCCGCGATGGCCAGAATGTCATATTCCGAAATGGGCACAATCGCTCGCAACCGAAGAACGGGAGGCGATGCTTCAAAAATACCTTACCGTGCTTATTGAGCGATATCGTGCCGACTCACGCGTTTATATGTGGCAGGTTGAAAATGAGCCGTATCTTATGTTTGGACGGTGTCCATCACGCGAGGATGGGTTTTTAGAAAAGGAAATTGAACTTGTGAGAAGTCTTGATCCTCAACGCAAAATTCTTACGACCGATGGGGGAGAGTTTGGATTGTGGGTTGGAACAGCGCGGAACGGTGATCTTTTTGGAACCACGATGTATCGCAAGGTATATCCAAGTTTTATAGGGCCGATTTTTGGCACGGTTGAATATCCGCTTAGTCCGGAATACTTTCGCTTAAAAGAAAAAATAACGCGAGCTGTAATTGGTGATTATGCGAAGAAATTTTTAGTCATTGAGCTTCAGGCAGAACCATGGGGGCATACGGAAATAAATAATCTTTTATATGAAGAGCAGATAGCACTTTTTTCGCCTGAATATTTTATAGAAACGATAGAATATGCTAAAAAAACGAATTTTGAAGAGTATTATTTGTGGGGCGCGGAATGGTGGTATTTTCTTAAAAACAAAAAGAGCGATTCGCGTTATTGGATTATTGTTCAGATGCTGTTAAATAATAAAGAGAGGTGAAAATCAACGCGGACTATGGTATTCTTACGGTAAATAAGTTTTACAATGGATATGAGTATTCTTGGCATTGATATTGGGGGTACGGAAATAAAAATTCTTTGCACGACCGCACCCGGAGAGAGGCGTGGTTTGGCATTGACTATAAAAACCTTGAAAACAAAACGCCGTTTTTTTGACGCTCTTTCTCAAGCGGTCAAATCAGTTATCGCAGAGAATTCTGTTGTGGGTATCGGTATTGGAGCTCCGGGGATTGTTGATCCAAAGCGCGGAATACTTATGCACGCTCCAAACCTTTTATTTTTGAATGGTTGGAATATTAAACGATTTTTTAAAAAGTTCAAAGTTCCAATAAAGATTGATAACGACAGTAGGTGCTTTCTTCGCGCGGAGGCGTTTGCGGGAGCTGGAAAGGGGAAAAAATATATTGCCGTGCTTACTATCGGCACCGGAATTGGCGGCGGATTTCTCATAGACGGGAGGGTGTATTTTGGAAAGCATTCTGGGGCGGGGGAATTTGGGCATATGGTCGTCAATCAGGGTAAGACGCTTGAACAGCTTGCGGGAAAACGAGCGTTTAAGAAGTTGGACGATAAAAATGAAATCGTTGGTATCGGGGTTGCAAACATCATCAACGCGTTTGATCCAGAGGTTGTTATTATTGGGGGAGGTGCACTGTACGCAAAACGATTGCAGATTTCAAAAATTTGCCTGGTGGCGCGACGCTATATCATGTCTCCGATTGGAAAAAAAACGCCGATTGTTGCCGGACGCATTGGTGAATACGCGGGAGCGCTCGGAGCGACGCTTTTATTCCCTAGCGAAGATCGGTAAGCGCGCACAGTAGTGCGCGCTTACGAGGTCAAAGCTTTGGGGAAGCTTTGACAGGAAATTTAGAGAGCTTTATCTCTCGTAAAAAATTTCCCTGTGTTTCGCCGAGGAGGCGAAAAGCGACGGGAACAAAGTACTCTTTATTTCCAAAATGTAATGATAAGTGCGCCGACCGTCATTAATGTTCCGCCCGCGAGAATTGGAAGAGTTAATTTTTCGCCTAAGAAAAGCGCGGCTAAAAGAATTGTAAAAATAAGACTTAATTTATCAATAGGAGCGACTTGGCTTGCGTGTCCGATTTGTAATGCTTTAAAATAGAAAAGCCAGGAAAGTCCTGTGGCGATTCCCGAAAGAACAAGAAACGCAAGCGTGTATCGTGGAATGGATGGGAGTTGTTTGATGGTGCCTTGGTACCAAACAATTGCAAATGCGAATACAATAATTACTGCGGTGCGAATTGCCGTAGCCAGATTAGAGTCAATGTCTTTGACGCCTATTTTTGCAAGAATTGCCGTTGCTGCGGCAAAGAGCGCGGATAAAAATGCGTAGAATGCCCAAGACATAATTGAGTAGAATAAAGAAGTATGATTTTATATTTTGATGACATTAGCGTAGCAAATGAGAAAGATTTTATCAAAAACATTTTTTCAACGAAATACGCTCGCTGTTGCCCGAGAATTGCTTGGCAAGTTTTTAGTGCGAAAAATTGGAAAGCGAGAAATCGCAGGAATTATTACCGATGTTGAAGCGTATGACGGACTAAACGACAAAGCATCACACGCTTCGCGGGGAAAGACGAAGCGAAACGAGGTAATGTTTCGGGCGGGAGGCGTGTGGTATGTATATTGTGTATACGGAATGTACGAGATGCTGAATATCGTAACGCGCGAAAAAGGATATCCATCTGCAATTTTAATCCGCGGAGTTTTGGCTGACGATGTATTATATAAAAAAACAAACGGACCAGGAAAGCTGACAAAATTTTTTTGCATTAAAAGAAGCTTGAACGAAAATCAAGCACAAAAAAATTCAGGATTATGGATTGAAGATCGTGGCATTAAAATTAAAAACTTTTTAAGAGGAAAACGCATCGGAATTGATTATGCGGGGGCATGGAAACACAGGCTGTGGAGATTTTACATTATGGTAGAAATTGCTAAGATTTAGCTCTCTGTATGGAGTTTTTAAGTCTTATAGTTATTATTTTAGGGCTTGCGCTTTTTGAGAGTATTGTAAGCATTGATAATGCCATTATTAATGCTGAAGTTTTGCGCACAATGGAGGCGCGCGCTCGGCGATGGTTTTTGATTTGGGGACTTTTGTTCGCCGTTTTTATCGTTCGCGGAGTTTTGCCGTGGTTGATTGTGTGGCTGTCGGTTCCGCAGATAGGATTTTTTGAGGCGTTTACCGCCACATTCAGAAGCGATAAAGAAGTAATAACGGCGATTGAACGCGCTGCCCCAATGATGCTTATGGGAGGGGGGACTTTTATGGTTTTTTTATTTTTTCACTGGCTGTTTATGGAGCCGAAAAATTATGGGCTTCCGGGTGAGAGGTTTTTTCACGCCAAGAGCGTTTGGTTTTACGCCGTTATTTCCATTCTTCTTGCTGGTATTGTATGGTTTGCTCTTAAAGAGGGTCCGTTAATTGCTTTTGGGGCGGTGGTAGGTTCCACGATATTTTTTATTACTCACGGATTCAAGCAAAACGCCGAAGCCGAAGAAGCAAGGCTTTTGAAAAAAGGGAGAAGTGATATCAGCAAAATTTTATACCTTGAGGCGATTGACGCGACATTTTCAATTGATGGAGTATTGGGGGCTTTTGCTTTTACGCTTTCCGTGCCACTGATACTTTTGGGAAATGGGATTGGCGCAATTGTTCTTCGGCAACTTACCATCAGCAATATTGATCGCATTAAAAAATACCTCTATCTGAAAAACGGCGCTATGTATTCGGTGTTGTTTTTAGGGTCTATCATGGTTGCGGAAGGGTTTGGGTATCATGTGCCAGTGTGGCTTTCGCCCTCTGTCACCGTGTTTGTCGTCGGATATTTTTTTCTTAAATCAAAATACGCGCTTGTTGCAACAAGCCTTTAACTTTATGCAATTTACAAAACTTTCCCGTTCAAAATTAGAATTATTTATGGAATGCCCCAGGTGTTTTTGGTTGTATGTCGGAAAAGGAATCAATCGTCCTTCTGGATTTCCGTTTACGATCAATAACGCAATTGATTTCCTTTTGAAAAAGGAGTTTGACGAGCATCGGAAGGCAGGCACGGCGCATTATCTTATACAGCGCGAAAAAATAGACGCAGTGCCTTTTATGCATGAAAACATAGACAAATGGAGACATAATTTTACCGGCATACAATACGAACATCAGAAATCCGGATTTCTTGTTTTTGGCGCTGTTGATGATATTTGGATTGATAAAAAGGGGGAGCTTATGGTTATTGACTATAAAGCGTCTGGCGCGCAAAAAGGAGAGCTGTATGATAGTTACAAACGGCAGATGGAGATTTATCAGTGGCTCTTGCGTCATAATGGTTTTATAGTTAAAAATCGGGGATATTTTGTATACGCACGAGTTGATAAAGAAAAGGGATTTGCCGGAGGCGATCTCCATTTTACGATGGATGTTCAGCCATATGATGGCAACGATGTGTGGGTTGAAGAGCGAATTATGGAAGCAAAAAAATGTCTTTCCGAACCGATGCCAATAGCCGATGCAGAATGTGGGTATTGTAAATATCGGGATCGAATCAAAGATATTTAGTTAAAAACAAACAAAACCCCAACGCCCAGCAGGCGTTGGGGTTTTGTTTTACGCCATTCAATCAT
>JBBTQR010000020.1:0-9144 GCA_038065595.1 Patescibacteria group bacterium
AAAAAACCTTTGGCAAGGGGTCTGTCCAAGAGCTTATCAATCTTCCAAATAACGCATCGCTTAAAGTCACTATTGCGCGATGGCTCACGCCAAATGGCACGGAAATAAACGGCAACGGCCTGGAAGTTGATCGCAAAGTGCTCGTACCGGAAAAACCGGAAGAAGGGAGAGATTATTATATTGACACAGCCATTGAAATGCTTAAAAGTAGATAAAAATAAAAATACCACTCAACTATATGAAAGCTTTACTTAAAAAAGATATTAAGGGTGTGGGTAAAAAAGGCGAGATCAAAAATGTTTCAGATGGATTTTATCGGAATTTTCTCATGCCGAAAAAATTTGCTATTGCAATTACCGAAAAAGTAGAGGCCGAGCTTAAACAAGAAACTCTTCAAAAAGAAGCGGATCATAAAAAACGAAAATCTTCTATTGAGATTTTGCAAATTGAACTTTCAAAAAAACCAATTATTATAAAAGGCGCTATGGACGGAACAGGGAGGCTATTTGGATCAGTAAACGCACGCACAATTGAAAAAGCGCTTGGAGAAGCCGGATATAATTTCTCCACGCTTCATGGAAAAATTATTCTTGAGGAACCCCTGAAAGAAAAAGGGTCTCACAAGATCGTAATTTGGTTTTCGGATACAATAAAAATAGAGTGTACGGTTATCATAGAGAAACAATAATACGATAAAATGGCTAAGTATATTTTTATCTGCGGAGGCGTTATGTCGGGAATAGGGAAGGGCGTAACAACCGCGTCTATTGGTCGGATTTTACAATCTCGTGGTTTTACCGTTACTGCCGCAAAAATTGATCCCTATTTGAATGTAGATGCTGGAACAATGAATCCAACCGAGCACGGCGAGGTTTTTGTTACCGAAGATGGAATGGAGTGCGATCAGGATATCGGCAATTATGAGCGATTTCTAAATCAAAATATACCGCGGGATAATTACATGACTTCGGGGCTTGTATATCAAACAGTTATTAATCGTGAACGAAACCTTGAGTATGGTGGAAAATGCGTGGAAATTATACCGCATATTCCTGAAGAAGTTATTAGCAGACTTGAACGCGCCATAAAAAAAGCAAAAGCCGATGTTATTCTCGTTGAAGTTGGTGGAACGGTAGGAGAATATCAGAACCTTGTTTTTCTTGAAGCAGGACGCATACTTCGTCTTCAACGCCCAAAAGATGTTTTGTTTGCGCTTGTAAGCTGGCTTCCGATACCCGATATGCTCGGCGAGATGAAAACAAAACCCACTCAATACGCTGTGCGTTCATTAAACGCGATTGGTATTCAACCCGACATTATTGTTGCCCGTTCCTCGCGCCCAATTGACGAGCCAAGAAAACGAAAGCTTTCTGTTTCCTGTAATATCTCCGAAAAAGATATTATTTCTGCTCCTGATATAAAATCAATTTATGAAATTCCAATCAATTTTGAAAAAGATAAGATCGGCGAACGAATCATTGAAAAACTTGAACTCCATTCTCGGAAAACAAACATAAAAGAATGGGCAAAACTTGTTGCTCGTATTCGTGCTCCAAAAAAAGACATAACGATAGGCATCATCGGAAAATATTTTAATACAGGCGATTTTATGCTTTCTGATTCTTATCTTTCCGTAATAGAAGCGGTGAAACACGCCGCATGGCGCGTACATCGGAATCCTATAATTACATGGCTTAATGCCGAACAGTACGAACATGATAAAAAAAACTTGCAGGAATTGAAAAAATTTGACGGCATTGTTGTTCCCGGAGGATTTGGAGGCAGAGGCGTGGAAGGGAAGATTCACGCGATTGAATTCGCACGAAAAAACAACATTCCATTTCTTGGCCTCTGTTATGGACTTCAGCTTGCAGTCATTGAGTTTGCGCGGAATGTCTGCAAACTTCGTGGAGCGCATACGACAGAAGTTGATATGAAGACAAAATATCCGGTTATTCATACGCTTCCCGAACAACTTGCAAATATTCAAGAGAAAAAAATGGGGGGTTCTATGCGTTTGGGAGCATATACATGTGAGATTTTTCCTAAAACCATCGCACATGAAGCGTATGGTACAAAGCTTATCACCGAACGACACCGTCATCGCTATGAAATAAACAATGATTATCGCGAAATACTTGAGCAAAACGGACTAGTCTTTTCCGGTATAAATCCTGAACGAAATCTTATTGAAATCATTGAATTTCCAAAACATCCATTTTTTATGGCAACTCAATTTCATCCTGAATTTAAATCACGCCCGCTAACACCGCATCCGCTATTTATCGCGTTTGCTAAGGCGTTAATAAAATCTCAAAAACACCCACAAACAAACAAGAAATACAAATAAAATAGGAAGGCCTGTTGTGAATTAAAGCATACAAAAAATCGCTCACTCTTGAGCGATTTTTTGTATGCTTTAATTCACAAACGAAACTAAAGAACGCTTACTTTTTTGACATGTTTTTTTGTGCCGTCAAAATTTTGTTTTCTAACGGTAGTGAATTTGATCGTCCCTTCCCGTATCGCATAGAGCGTGTCATCTCCTCCGCGACGCACTCCATCACCCGCGACAAAACGCGTTCCGCGCTGGCGAATAATAATAGAACCTGCTTTTGCCGGTTCACCGGCATAAAGTTTTACGCCAAGATATTTTGGTTGAGAATCACGGCCTAATTTTGTTGTACCGCCGGCTTTAGTATGTGCCATAATTAATTATAGATACCCCTGAGTATCTGGATAGTGAGCGTCTTTTTTATCTTCTGTCTTTTTATTTTTTTCTTCGTTTGTATCGGGCAAGCGATCACTTGAAGAACGCATTTCCTCAATCCGTTTAAGCGCGTATTCAAGATTTTCTTCGTCTTTCGCGGTGAAATTTTTTGGATCCAGTTCGCGCTTTTCAAAAAGCCGTTTAGTAATCTCTTCCGGCGTTTCCCATGCGCGTTTTATTGAATCCTGAATTGGGTCGTCAAATCCTTCAAGGTTTGCCATTTTGAAAAAAATAATTATTTTGGTACTGTTTTATTACATTTAATATGGTATCCGATTTCTATCAAAAGGTCAAATATACTTTAACCGAAAATAAAGCTGATATTTTCTTTGCTTTTATCGTTTTTTGTATTGGTATTATTGGTTTTGGTCTTGGGCGACTTTCGTTTGTACTACCACAAAAAACATCCCTTCAGCTTGTTGATGCCCCCGCTGAATCACGCTTTCAAAAAACTGAAATTACGCCATCAAAACAGGGAAATGCGTGCGAGCTGGGAGGGGTATGCGTGGTTAAGGAACAAGGGATTGTTGCAAGCAAAAACGGTACAACATATTATTTCCCATGGTGTTTAAACTCAATCAAAGAAGAAAATAAAACCTACTTCCAATCAGAAGAAAAAGCACAAAACTCAGGATATCGTCTAGCCAAAAACTGCTCGCGCTGAACATCTGGTAGGCTTGATTTTTTATAAGTTTTTTGGTAGAAAAAGCATAGTATATACTATCGCATCTATACAGACACATAGTACATTAAATTAAAAACGGTTAGAGTGAAAGGGGGCATTAAAATGCTTTTTTATGACGGGGAAAAAACAACGCTTCAGTGCGGAGATTTAATTTTTTTTGATACTCGTGATTCTGTTGTCGGCTTCCTTCGTAACGGGAGTGTCATCAAAATTAATAAATTAGGAGAAAATGCAGGAGACGATGATAAGCTTTATTGCAAGGGCTTTAGTCGCGAAAATTTTTCCTCTATTACACAATGCATCGCATTTCTTTTTTTGTTTGAAACAGAACAAGTTTGGTATTCAAGCTCATCTCGCATCGGATATAAATTTATCCAAACAAGCGTAAAACATTACGATTCCGATATTGCGCTAAGAAAAGAGGACATAATTTCGTTTGACAATAAAACAAAAGCGATAACACTACTTCGTAGTAAAATGGTTCTTGATGTCGGCGTGGAATGCTCAACTGAAGCATACGACTTCATCGCGCTCTTAGCGCACCTAAGCAATTTCAGGCTTCGCGTAATGCTAACTAATAACGAATCATTTTCTGTGCAATTTTTTGAATAAATCAATGCCCGCAAACAAGAAGCATGACGAAAAATCAAAACGGCGCGTATACGCGCCGTTTTTTATGTAAAATTTTCTTCTTTTTTTAAATCATTATCAACATCATCAACGGGAGATTCGGGATTTTCTATTTTTTTCTTCGTCGCGATGAATTTAGGAAAAGTTTTCGCGAGAAGACGCGCTTCCATAATCTCAGCACGAAGTTCTTCGGGAATACTTTTTATGATTTCTTTGAGCTTTTTGTCATCCGCAACCAAAATAGCATCCCAAAGATTTAATCCCTCAAGGATTGGTTTAATCTTTTCATAATCATACTCATAACGCTTTTCAAGAGTTTTAGTAACATACCCACCATCTCCAAAAGCGCGACTCAGACCATTTGCGTCAAGATATTCCGTAAGCATTGTCTGGAGTTCGTCTACGCGCTCATTATTTTTTTTATTCGCATCTTTTAAAGAAAGATACTCGTTTATCACTAATTTAATTGCTTCATCAGTAGGGGTATTTTTTTTATACAAATGCTTCCACATAGGGCAGATTGGCTTGTATGAGCACCAGTTACAGAGTATTGACGGGACGGGTTCAAAAGGTTCGCCTGAATGAATTTTCTTTTCTATTTCGTTAACTGTTTTTAAGACATATTCTTTTGTTTTTTCAATACCTTCTTTTGTGCGTGAGCTTGAAAGTTTTTCTCCATGTTTTAAAAAATAAAGACTTGCCCGGACATTTGCAATGTCTATATGTGGCCATTTATTTTTAACGCCAAGCGTATAAACGGAAAGCTGAAGGTCTATGTCCACATCCTTTTGTGATGGAAGTCGTTTGCCTGTTTTGTAGTCAATAATTTCAAATGAATCATCGCCAATTTTATCAATACGATCAATCTTACCCGAAAGAATGTGCATTCCTCGTTCGGGATATTTTTCGTCGTTTAAAACAACTTCAAAATGCGCTTCCAAGTCAACAACGGTAAAGTTCCACGGAGCATTTTTTGAATAAAAATTTTTAATCATTTCACGGCCCTGATTAAAGTATGCCTGTTCTTCATCGGGCGATGACCAATAATTCTTTTCCTCCGCAGGCCAGTGAGTTTTAAAATACTGCAAAACCTCATCCACGGTAGGGAAGAGTGGGTCTTTCTGAAACATAAAACGAAGGCTTTCGTGTACGAGAGTACCAAAAATTGCCTCTTTTGATTTTCCCGAGGGAATCCTATCTATGTTTTGAAATTTATATTTTTGTGGACATTGTTTATAGGTTTCCAATGCCGAATATGAAGTTCTCATAGAACAATAATACGCATATTTTTTAAAAACAGAAAGCCATTGCATAATTAATAATTATATGGTATTATATAAGCATCCAAATGCGTCCTTTCAAAATACAAAAAATGTCCGATGATACCGCAATTAACAAGGGTGGGGGGGTGTTGCATGCTAAAAAAAACTCAAAGCAACCACGGCGTTCTTTTTTTTCGATGTGATGGCTTCGTTATGACATTTGAAGACTACACGCAACTTATGGATATGTCCGGCGTTGCGTGGATGTTTTTATATCACGCGAGCGGATCATATCAGTATGTAATTTTTTTTTCACAGGACGCGTTGAAAGACGAGGAGAGCGTTGTTGCGTGGAGAGCAAAAATTGAACACTGGTGTTATGATCGCTCTGTATGGCTTTATGATCTTATTGAAGGAGATAAAAAAATTCTTTACAAATATCTAAAAAATCCAATTAGTGCGATTCCAAAAATTGCGCTTAAGCTAACGCCGGAAGAAATTAACAATGTAGCGCTTCTTCTTACTCAAAAAGGAGATGACTAAGATGGGACAACGATCTTCTCAACTACTGACGCTCGTAATGCCCGTGCTTCAAAAAGCAACTTTACGAGCGTGTCCTTCTGCAAACGAGTATAAAAATAGCATATCGCCGAAAGCGTGCTCCCGCTGTGGAGGACTTTTCAACCGTGAGTGGCCATTGCGTGATATCGGCGGTGGCAAAGAATTTTTTCATAGCGGTGTATTATTGTATAGTTTACGATGTACATCGTGTGGTGAGGTCGTTGATCCGATAATTTTGAAAAACAGGGCATTACAAGCATTAAACGGCGTAGTAATACAAACAAACAATAGAACGAGAAGCAGTAAAAAACAAAAATCGCCAATATGCGTCTTATTGAAAGAAAAAACATAAAAACCCGAGAGGCATCTCGGGGATTTTTTTATATATACCAATAACAATAAAATATGCTACGACGAAGATTACTAAAGGGAATAGGGCGTTTTGTTATATATTATATGTCGTACAAGATACCTTTTGCGACATATAGCCAATAACAAAGCACATAGATACTTCTCAGGGCTTTATTTTATTTTTTTCTCCCCAAAACTTTCTTCACCGCTTCTTTTATATGCGATACTCCCATACCGAAGTATTCTACAAGTTCATTGGGTTCTCCAGATTCGCCGAAACGATTATGTACTCCGATAAATTCGATTGGAACCGGATAGTTTTGAGCAATAATTTCAGCAACTCGTGAGCCCATACCTCCGTGTACCTGATGTTCTTCTACTGTAACAATAGCTCTAGCATCCTTTGCCGCCTCAATAATAGTTTTTTCGTCCATTGGCTTTATCGTGTGATTATTAATAACACGAATAGAAATGCCTTTTTTTTCAAGTTCATAGGCAACTAAAAGTGCGTTATGTACAAGCGCGCCACACGCGATTATAGCAATGTCTGGGTTCCCATCTGATGAGTCGTACAATATATTCGCCTTACCAAGCTCAAATGGAGTCTTGTCGGTTGTAAAAACAGGTGTTTTTTCGCGTTGGAGACGCATATAAACAGGTCCTGTGTGCTCTGCAATAGCAATGGTGGCTTTCTTTGCTTCGTTGATGTCACAGGGCGCTATAATCGTTATATTGGGGATTACACGCGTAATGGCAATATCTTCTATTGCCTGGTGCGTTGCGCCATCGGGACCTACGGATACACCTGCGTGTGATCCAATGATTTTTACATTTTGGTTGTTGTAGCAGATTGTTGTTCTAATCTGTTCCCAATTTCGTCCCGGACTAAACATTGCGTATGAGGAAATAAAAGGCACCTTCCCCATCGCCGCCATTCCGGAAGCAATGGTTGCAAGATTTTGTTCGGCAACGCCTATTTGAATAAATCGTTCGGGAAATTTTTGGCGAAAATAATGCATACGAGTTGATTCAGTTAAATCCGCGCACAAAGCAACGATCTGCGAGTTTTTCTCCCCAGCTTCCGCCAAACCTAAACCATACCCCTCACGATTAGGCTTTTGTTCAAGCTTATTAAGTTCAAAAATATTTTCTGCTAAATATGCTTTTGGATTTATTGGCATAATTTAATTCTTACTTCCGCCCCCAAACTAAAATTTGATAAAATTCGGGGCGGTCGGTAAAAACAAAATTACATTTTCCCTTCCGGCATTCCACAAGTTCCGTCACCACAGGAATCACCGTGCGACTTGCACCGTTTGCCACATGATTTCATCGGAATCGCAAGAACGCCCAACACAAGCGCGTTCCAATACCACGCGATAGGTTCATAGCCAAATACAAGTGCCTGCTTCCAAATCGCAACCCACGCAAGAACGACTGAAATCGCTGACAATACCCATAAAATTATCCCAAGCATTGGCATCCAGCAACAACGCCAGTGCATTTTATCGTGCTTCATTGATTCGTCCATTTTATTGATTAGCATTTAAAGTACAGCGTTCTAAACGCTATACGCTATTTAATTTTTCGACCTTTATTTTTATATTCGTAATTCTAGTATTACTGATGTTCGCTGACTATCTTTCCTTCCAGCGTTCGTAGTTCCGCAAGCGCTTTTTCTGCCTGTTCTTTGTTTGGTGGTATTCCGTGCCATTCAAATTTCCGTTCCATAAAACTCACTCCTTTTCCTGGAATTGTGTGTGCGATAATGAGTTTTGGCTTTTCATAGATTGCTTTTGCTTCTTCTACGGCATTTACGATTTCTTCAAAATTATGCCCATCAACATCAATAACATGCCAATTAAAAGCTTCATATTTTTCGCGCAATGGCTCTAAGGGCATAATGTCTTCAGTAAAACCATCAATCTGGATATTGTTTCTATCTATAATTCCGATAACGCGATAGAGCTTTTCTTTGCCAGCAAGCATAACCGCTTCCCAAATATTTCCGGCGTCTTGTTCAGCGTCAGACATTAAACAATAAAACCAATTATCTTTTTTATCAATCCGTGCGGCCAATGCCATGCCCACGATTTGTGAAAGTCCCGATCCCAATGGCCCCGAAGTTGTCTCAATGCCCGGGAGTACGCCTCGGTGCGGATGACCCTGTAACCGTGTACCGAACTTTCTTAATGTTTTTAATTCTTCAACTGGAAAATACCCCGCATGAGCCATGGTGGCGTATTGCACAGGACAAATATGACCGTTAGAAAGCGCAAGACGATCCCGTTCGGACCATTCAGGATTTTTTGGATCGTGTTTTAATGCGTGGAAATAAAGAGCGGTAAAAACATCCGTCATACCCAAAGGTCCAGCAGAATGTCCGGACTTTGCTTCAAGAAGCATTTCTATTATAGATTCGCGAATTTTTATCGCCGTTTCTTCTAAAAGCTTAATTTTTTCTTCGTGCAAATGTGACATTGACTTATAGTATTTTTATTGTTATAATTTTCGTTATGCATTTACCTAAATCTAAGAGGGGGTACCATGCAAATTCCAAAAATCTTCTTTAAAATAATTATAATTTTAGCGTTTGTTGTCGCGGTGCCCAGCATGATTGTGGGAATGAATTTCTGGATGCTGAATCCCCCAGAACTTATGCGCAATTGTCTTCTTGTAAAAAATGCCCTTATTTCATCAGTTCCCTGTGATGAAATTGCGGTTCCTGCAATTTCATCACTTGTTCAGCTATTAGGGTTTTTGATTGTCCTAACGACCGCATATGCATTATACTTCATAAATGATCGTCTTAGAAAGCACCGCTAAGACGATTTTTTTATTACGGCTAGCGATGAGCGAAATGAAGCCAGCAAGGATTCATTTCG
>JBBTQR010000021.1:0-11957 GCA_038065595.1 Patescibacteria group bacterium
CGCTCGGTCGGTATGAAAACTCCTATTTTCACACCTTCCTCGCTAGCGTCCAATAAGAGCAATGATCATTCCTACAATCGCCGCAATAACTCCAATAATCCAAAAACGCATAACAACTTTATACGCAGGCCAGCCAATTGCCTCAAAGTGATGGTGCAGTGGCGCTATAAGAAATACTTTTTTACCTCTCCAGCGCTTTGAAAGAAGCTGAATGATAACGGACAAAGACTCAACGACCAAAAGAATGCCGATAATGGGAAGAACAATAACTGAATTCGTAAGAAACGCGAGAACAGTAAGAGAAGTCGTAAGACCAATAATTCCCGTCTCACCCATATAAAACCGCGCGGGCGGAATATTAAACCAAAGAAATCCCAAAAGCGCGCCTAATAAAACGCCTGTGAACGCAGCAAGGTCAATTTGATTTTGAAAAAATGCAATCCCGCCATACGCCGCAAACATCGCAGCGAATGCTCCACCAGATAATCCATCAAGCCCATCAATTACTCCTCCGCTAAAAGTCGCCAGCATTGTAAGAATAAAAAGCGGTATAAACCAACCATCAATATACATATCGCCAAAGCCCGGAATATACACCGACTGAATACCGAGTTTAAAATAAAACCAATACGCTCCAGCTAATGCAATAAGCATTACAAATCCAATCCGTCGCGTAAAACGCATTCCGCCTGCTTTATATTTTCCAAAACCAAAAATTTGCATCAAATCATCGGCGAGTCCAAGTAAAGAACCGGCAAAAAGAGTCGCGAGAACGACCCATGTTTGATTACGACTTACAAAATTCAATTTATCTAAAAATGGAATGTCCGTTATTTGAGCAAGTGCCCAAAAAAAATACGCAACGCCAAGCGTGACAACCCAAACCAAAAGCCCACCAAGCCGCGGTCGTGTGGTTTCGTTTTCGTGATGAAGTTTATTAAAAATTATCGCCGGTTGACCGTCTGGCGTTAGCGCGCGCGCCTCCTTTCGCCACATTTTATATTTATATAAATAGTGGGTAAGAATTGGCGTTACAGCAAGCGCAGTCGCAAAACTCGCGACCGAAAGAAGCGTCACTTTAACAACATTAAGAATGAGATCAGATTGCACTTTGCGGAGCGTGTAGGGTATGAAATTTAGTATTTTCCGCAAGAGGCGGATCTGCCTCCGACAGAAGAAAATTCTATAACGCCTTGTATTCAATTTTGGTCTTACCAAAATTGAAATTGCATCCCCTACGCTGTTATGACAAAACCGTTAAATTATTTTTTAAGAGGCATCGCGTCAAGCCATTGGATTATTTTTTCCCCATCGCCAAAACGATCCTGTGATTTTAAAAGCACAACGCCGATGGCGCGCCCATCTTTCAAGCGGTAGATAAATGACAATGCCTGCCCCGCATCACCGGTAAGTCCGGTTTTAGAGCCAATAATGCGGGGGTAATCCTGAATTAAGGGATTCGTGTTGGTAATTGAAATTTCGGACATCTTTCCGTCAAGATTTTTATATACAACGCTCGCGTGATATCGGCGAGACAAATGCCAAATCGTCAAACGATTTTCAAAAATATATTTCACAAGATAGAAAAGATCGCGAGCCGAAGAATATTGCAACGCGTCATCAAGGCCGATTGGATTGATAAAATTCGTATTCAGAAGCCCAAGCTCGTGCACGCGCGCATTCATGGCAGAAATCGTAGCCTGCAAAGCGAAATTATAATCAAGATCATCTTGCTTTTCAAAGTTAATCGCCCTTCCAATTTTCTCCGCGGCAACCTGCGCAATATCATTGTCGGATTCCATCATCATAAGCCTAATGATATCGGGCGCTGAAATAAACGCACCCTCGGGAATTGAAGAAAGTTTTGGAATAGTATTTTTTGCCTCTTTTGATACGCGATACCATTCGTTTTGCGAAATATTTTCAAAAAAAAGAAGTGAGGTTGCAATTTTTGTAAGACTTGCGATAGGATGCGTTGAGTCTGGTTCTTTCTCCTTCCATACTACTCCGCTATTCATATCGCCTATAAAAAAACTCTCCGATGAGATATCTGGAAATGGCAACGGATGAACAAAAGAAGAAATACCAGCAACCATTGTCGCGCCACCGCCTTGCACGCCGTATATTTCGCTCACTGAATCTAGTATGCCATCCGGTGAATGCAGAAAAAAATCGTTCACCGCAGGGGAAAACGCGACAACAGCAACTAAAACAAAACTCAATAAAATCCCTCGATGCGTATAATACATTTAATTATTCTTCTTTTGCTGACAACAACTCTTCGGGAATTTTTGGTACTTCCGCAGAATTAAATTCTTGATAGCGCGGAAGCTCTGATATATTCGTAAGCCCGCAATGCCTCAAAAAATCAAACGAGACGGAATAGATATGCGAACGACCATCTTTTGGATTGTCTTTTTTTTCTATTAAACCACGCATCATAAGATTTCGCAACGAGTACACAGAATTGACTCCGCGAATAAATTCCACCTCCGCGCGTGTAAGGGGACCCTTATACGCAACGATTGTTAAAACCTCAAGAGCGGCGCGGGAAAGATTCTCTGAATATTCCGACTGTACAAATTTTTCAAGCGTTTTGGAAATCTCTGGAGCGGTAACGATCTGCCATTCGCCATCTTTATGCGCTAAACGAAAACCACGCGCATGATAATCGTTTGACAACTCTTCAAGCGCCTCCTCAATTTCATTTATTTTAACATCCGCGAGTGAAGCAAGTTTTTTTACCGATATCGGTTCACCCGAGAGAAAAAGAATGCCTTCAATTTTTTGTTTTAATTCATTCATCCCACGCATAGGTTCTGTGCAAAATCTTTTAGACTCGCGCAGAAACTCTTTTAATTCATAATCATTTTCTTTTATTATTGATACTATGGGCGAGATTCATCTCACACATAGGTTCTGTGCAAAATCTTTTTGATCTTGTAAATACCGCTATGTGTGGGATTCATCCGTAGATTTTTTTATAGATATATCTCCAAAACGCGCGTCCTGATCAATATCAATAATGCGTTTTCGCGCAAGCTCTAGAATTGCAAGAAAACTGACGATAATTTCCGCTTTATCCGTCGTTCCTTTTACCATATCTGAAAAAAGCCTAATTGCGTGATTGGCAATTCTTTTTTGAAGTTCCACGATCTTTTCCTCAAGAGATATGATCTTTTTTATCTCGTCTGTCGGAAGTTCGCGAGGCTTTGGAATTGCCGCCAAAATCTCTTGAAATGCTTCGGCAAGATCGTAGACGGTCAATTGTGGTGGCGGATAAAAAATAATCTTACGCCCCACAAGCGATTCTCTTTCATAAAGAATGTTTTTTACTCCAAAGAGCCCCCTCAACTCCTCCGCGACCTCTCTGATTTTTTGTAATGCCTTGAGACGATTCTCAAGCTCTTCAATTGATATCTGTTCTTCTTGTGTAATCTCCAGACTCGGGAGCAATGAACGGGATTTAATAAGGAGAAGTTGTGACGCAATCACTAAAAACTCCGCTATCTCATGATGCGCGTGTGATGGGATGGACTTGATATAATTCAAAAATCCGTCAGTAATGCGCGCGATAGCAATTTCATTTATAGAAAGCTTCTCCTTCTCAATTTCTTGAAGAAGAAAATCCAACGGTCCTGAAAATTTTTCATGCTGAACAGCAAACGGCACAATGTGTACGCGTATAGCGTGTAGAATTTTCCGCCTCTGGCGGAGAACGCTGAACGCCACGCGCTATTCAAATTTAATTCCTAATTCTTTTAATTGTTTATCGGAAATTTCTGACGGAGAACTCATCATCGGATCACGAGCATTACCTGTCTTTGGAAACGCAATAACTTCGGAAATGCTTTTTTCATTCATCAATATCATCACCAAGCGATCGATTCCCGGCGCGAATCCTCCGTGCGGAGGCGCTCCAAATTCAAACGCTGAAAGCATGTGCCCGAATTTTTTTTGAATCTCGTCGTCTGAAAGCCCCAGAAGCGTAAAAATTTTATTTTGAAGAGCCCGTTCATGAATGCGAATGCTCCCCGAAGAAATTTCATATCCATTTAAAACAATATCATAGGCAACCGCGCGCGCCATAAGCGGATTTGAATCCAAAAGCCCAACATCCTCTTTTTTCGGGCGCGTAAACGGATGGTGCATAGCCTGCAATTGCCCGCCCTCCCCTTCTTCAAACATCGGAAAATCAACCACCCACACAAACGCCAATTCATTCAAATCGTTTTTATCCTTTCGTAAATCAGGTTTATCAGTGCCATATTTTTCAATGCACTCCTTGTATGAAATGCGTGGCCACGGCGATGAACTGATTTTTTTCTCTGGAAAAAGCTTTACTGTCATCGCGGTTATCATATCTTCGCCCAAAGAAAGAATGTCATCTTCTTCAACAAAGCTCATCTCAATATCAAGCTGGGTAAATTCCGGCTGACGATCACCGCGTTGATCTTCGTCGCGAAACGCACGGGCAATCTGAAAATATCGTTCAAAACCAGCAACCATAAGGAGTTGCTTGTATTGTTGTGGGGATTGTGGAAGAACAAAAAATTTTTTGTGATACAAACGAGACGGAACAATATATTCGCGCGCGCCCTCAGGCGTTCCCTTTGTGAGTATCGGTGTTTCAATCTCAACAAAATCCTCCGCGTGAAGATACCAACGAAAGAAAGAAATAATCGCGTCCCGCGTACGAATGTTTTTTTGAAGACGCAAACGGCGAAGATCAAGATAACGATATTTAAGACGCGTCTCTTCGTCTATCTCAATGCCGGAAGTATCAAGAGGAAACGGAGGCGTACACGCCTCATTTAACACAATAATTTTTTTCGCAAGAATTTCAACTGTTCCTGTTGAAATATCCGAATTAACCATGTTTTTTGGACGGTCGTTCACAACCCCTTCAAGTTCAATAACCCACTCAGGACGAAGTGTTTGTGCGATTGCATAACTTTCTTTTTCTGACGGGACGCAGACAACCTGAATAACTCCCGTGCGATCGCGAAGATCAAAAAAAATAATCTTTCCATGATCCCGCCGAACGGAAACCCACCCTTTCAGAATAACGGTTTCGCCCTTTTTCCGCACCGTTTCAGAAATAAGCGTTCTTTTCATTTCCCTATCCTATACCAAGAAAGCGAACAGTTCAAACGACTGTACTGCGGAATTTCAAATACACGCCTTAGTTATTTGAGGCGAAAGTTGGCGCGACTTCAAAAAGTAAGAAGATAATTCTCAACACTCCATCCGTCTGCTCCATTGTCGTAGTTAATACGCCACCAAGCAAAACCGTCTTGATTAATAGGACCGCCAATGACCCTTCCTTGTGCGTTTAACGCCTGAGTGCCGAGAAGCGTTCCTGTAATTGAAGCGGTAGCACGGACATTTAAGACGGCGGTTGTTTTAACACGAGCGTTGATGGTCGGGTTGGTAGGGGAAGGAGGAGTTGGAGGAGGGGTGGGGTTGGTCGCTGAAACAGGACTTGTATTATTTGGATCTACATTGAAAAGCTTAATGAGATCATCTTTTAATTTAATAAGTTTTTGCTCCTCAACAGAAGTTAGCCCAGAAGATGGCGCGTTCGGGTCTGAACCAGGACTCGTGTACTGTGAATTTAAACGGAAAAACTCATTAAGATCATTTCTTGCTTTAATAAGGACTTCCGCCCCAACAGGAGCGACGACGCTTAACTCTTCGGGGGTTAACCCAGAAAACAGTGGGTCAATACCCGAACCATAACGAATTTTGTAAGAAGTTGCTTGGGGCGTTTGAGTGGTATTGTTGGTGGCATTAGTCGCGCCCGTGATATCAAAATTGATCGTAGTTCTATCCTCAGATATAGAAAATGCGCTTATAGTACCAGCGTCAATAATGGAGGAAGTTGCAGTAGAGGTAGCGATGGAAGAAGGTTGTGCAGATCTACCGCCTGCGATCGCACTTAAATATCGTATAAAGGACACAATAGAGCTGTCATCAAAAGTTGATGGGGTAAAGGTTGATGGATCTTGCAATGGTGGTGGAGGGGGGGGTGGTGGAGGAGTTGGCGTAGGTGTGGGTGGTGGAGCAGGAGCTGGTGTGATGTTGAGAAGATAATTCTCCGCACTCCATCCGTCTGCTCCAGTGTCGTAGTCAATATTCCACCAGATAAAACCATCTTGATTAATAGGACCGCCAATGACCCTTCCTTGTGCGTTTAACGCCTGAGTGCCGAGAAGCGTTCCTGTAATTGAAGCGGTAGCACGGACATTTAAGACGGCGGTTGTTTTAACACGAGCGTTGAGGGAAGGCGCGGTGGAAGGAGGGGGTGTAGGGGTTGTACCACCTCCTGGGGGTGGGGTTGATGAGGGGGGAGAAGATGGGTCGGAGGGGGGTGGGGTTCCGCCGCAGCCGATGCGGGTGTTGCCTACCGCAACCTGGTCGTAGTATATCGCGCCGTTGCCACCCTCTTTATAGAACTTGACCCCGCTCAAGGTGTGCGTCGAAGAATTGCCGTTCGGGTTACTGACATTGGGGCCAAGGAATGTTCGATTGTAGTAGCCAATGGTTTGCACGCCATTAACCCATAATTCCACTACCCCGTTGGCCTGCCCAGGTGTGTTCAATTTGGTGTGCTCTTCAATGCAGTACCACACATTGTCCGCCAACGGGCGACTCGCCATGTTCGGATAGAGATTGCAGGTCGAATAGCCGCACTCTGCCACGGTCTGCGTCACAATCGTCATCTCACGTGAGCCAAACAGATTCGCAGAATAAAAGTAGGGCCTCTGCCCCTCCGTGTACATATGCTTCGTGCCCACGATCCCATACGTAAACCCACTGGTCCGATACCAATAGCGTTTATACACGTCGGTCGCCGAGGTACCAAACCCACGATAGAGCCCGACGGTAATGGTGCTGTTGATGAGATTCGAGCTTTCTGTGTACGTCTTTTTCAACGATTTCGACCCTGCATGGGCCACATCAGTAGACACGTCGAGGTAGGGGCAGGGGCTTCCCGAGCAGGAGCTCAGCGCATAGCCCCACCCAGACGCTCCGGGGTTGGCCCCCTCAAAACTGTCATCAAAAAAGACCGTGGCATGAGAGGAAATTGGTAAGAGCGAAAAGAGAGCTAGAACAAAAGAGAGCGCGAGAGCGCGTGTATTGATTGTCATGGTTTGAGTTGTTAGATTATCCAGCGTTGTTTACAATTCAGTTGGATAATCTAACATTTAATACTAACAATAAGCGGTAATCCATCATTAGTAATTAGTCTATAACCTTCCCCTCAAACACGCAACAACATTGGAGAGGCTGAACAATGAAATGGGACCGCCGTGCACGGTCGCTCGTCTGCCGGAGGCTACGGCATTAACCTGTGTTCTCATTATTCTCCCTATTCTAATGTTCTTGAGAACATTAGAATAGGGAGAATTGATTGCGCTAGATTACATTATTATGCGTAATGTGTATTATGCCTCATCGCTAAACTTATTAAGCAATAGTCGGTAATTCAAATATAAAGACCGATCCCATAAGAGTTATGGTTTCGCCCTTTTTATTGATGGTTTCTCTAATAAGCGTTCTTTTCATTTCCCTATCCTACACCAAAAAAACCCGTATTTCAAATGCTTGACATAGAATTAGTATTATAGCAGGATAGAGCGAAGCCAAACCGCGGTGGTTTGGTAAAAACAGCTCATTGAAAGGATGTGGGGTATATGTTTAAAGATAAGGGCAAAGATGTGCCACCGCATCTACCGCGACCTCGACCGAAGTTTTTCTGAATGGTTACAAAAAAATAAGGAGGGCGACTGTCTTAATAGTTGTTCTCCTTTTTTTCTATATTTTTCTATGAAAACAATGCGTCATAAATACGAAAAAACCAAAGATCCTTATCTTTGGTTAGAAAAAAATTCTAAAAAAACAGAACAATGGCTGACAATCCAAAAAAAAGAACTTTCTGGCTACTTTTCAAATTCTGAAAATAAACACAATCTTCAAAAAAGATTCAAAAAGCTTTTTTATGCTGATTCTATGACGATCCCTGACTATAAAAATGGGTATCTATTTTTTTGCTATCGAAAATCAAATGAAGAAGAACGGTCTTTTTATATGCAAAACGGACTTAATGCAAGGCCAAAACTTCTTTTAAACATGAACAGTTTACCTAAAAAAGACAGGGCGATCATGAACGGATGGCATGCTTCAAGAGACGCGCGCTATGTTGCTTTTGAATTCTCAAAAGCTGGTAATGACAGAAATGAGTTGAGAATTTTTGATACGCAAAAGAAAGAATTTTTAAAAGAAAGAATTTCAAGCGCTCATTACCCGTATTTTCAAACTTGGGATAAAAAATCCGGTGGTTTTTGGTATGTACGATGCCGCAGTAATTTAAAAAAAACGGAAAAAAAATACTACAAGCGTTTATATTTTCACAAACTTGGAGAATCAGAAGTAAAGGATAAAATGTTTTTTGGTGAAAACCTGGAAAAGGAGGATTGGCCGATTCTCAATTTGTCCCATGGCGGAGAATATATAACTATCGCAGTACACAAAAACGACAGAACAACGAAAGTTTTTTTTCACGACACACAAATACAAGAAAAAAGGTTTTTAGAGATTACCCGGGATATTAAAGCGGAGTCATATCCGTATATAGGAAATAATTATATATATCTTGATACAAACTATAAAGCTCCTAATAGGAAAATATTATGCAGAAAAATACTGCCAACGGGTCTTGGCGAATGGAAAACATTCGTGCATGAAACTCCCAACAAACTTGAAAGTTTTGTTGTGGTCTCAAACTACTTAATTTTAGAATATTTAATCAACGCAAGCAGTCAATTGTATGTTATTGACTTAACAACAAAAAAGAAACGGAAAATAGAACTTCCCGACATTGGTACCATCAATGCTTTTTCAACTGATTTTAAAACTCAAACGGTATTTATAGATTTTAGTTCATTCAGCATTCCTCCAAGAATTTATAAAATAAATTTGAAATCTTCATCAATAAAACCCGTTTGGAAAGCAAGCGCTCAATTAAAAGCCCGGGATATTGTTATTACCCAAGAATGGTATGCATCAAAAGACGCTGTGCGCATACCGATGTTTATAATGCGTAAAAAAATCACAAAAAGAAATGGGAATAACCCATCTCTTATATATGCCTATGGAGGATTTGGCGTTTCTCAGTGTCCTGAATTTTTTTCATCAATTGTGCCATTTTTAGAAGACGGCGGGATATTTGTACTTGTTAATATCCGTGGAGGGGGCGAATTTGGAAAAAAATGGCATGAAAGCGTTATCTTAAAAAAAAGACAAAAAAGTTTCAATGATTTTTCTTTTGCTCTAAATTATTTAATAAAAAGAAAATATACAAATTCAAATAAAATGGCTATTTGGGGTGAAAGCAATGGCGGACTTTTAATGAGCGTGACCATGATTCAGCATCCCGAACTCTATAAAGCCGCGGTTATTGATGTCCCCATAACAGACATGCTTCGCTTTCATTTGTTTCACGGCGGTCGTTTTTGGATTTCAGAATACGGCGATCCAGATGATAAAGAAACACAAAAATATCTCTTAAAATACAGTCCGTATCATAATGTCAAAACAATGAATTACCCTTCCGCCCTGTTTACAACTTCTGATCAAGATGATCGTGTCCACCCCGCGCATTCATTCAAAATGGTTGCGCGGTTAAAAAACAATCCCGCACAAAAAAACCCAATTTTGCTGCGCGTTGAAAAAAATTCTGGTCATAATGGAGCAAATTTAATTACACCTCTTATAAAAAAGTTCACCGATATGTTCGCGTTCATATACAAAGAGCTGGGAGTTAAATTGTAATGCCGGTTATTGTCAGAGAAACAAATCAAAGCAATTTCAGTATAGCATCGGAGGGAAAATAAAAAAATTTTAAACAACGGTCGGCAGTTCAAATATAAAGACCGATCCTTTGCCGTGACCCTCCGACTCTACCCAAATTTTTCCTTTGTGGTCTTCAACGATAAGTTTGGCAACATAAAGCCCCAAGCCAGTTCCTTCCGAACTTATGCGTTTGGCGCTATCCATTCGCGAAAACTTTACAAAAAGACGATTGATTTCATCCTGTGTCAAACCGATGCCCATGTCCGCGACTGAAAACCGTACAACGCGTTTATTCTTGTCGTGTAGAAGTTTCATTGTTATCAACCCTTCAGGAGTATAGCGAATCGCATTTTCTACGAAACCCATCATAACTTCTTTGATTTTTTTCGGATCAATACTTGAAAACCGAAATTCCCCTTCTGGTTTTTCATAATGAAGTTCAAGTTTTTTTTCTTTCGCCATTTCAGCCATTTCATTAAATACTTCATCAACGATTGGAGCCAACGATGCCGTCTGAAAAACATATGTCATCTTTCCCCGTTCAATACGCGAAAGATCCAAGAGATCATTAACAAGGTTAATAAGGCGATTGTTAGAAGTATTAATTCGCTGGAGCGGTTCAGCGATCTCCTGCGGATACGCCCCATAGTCCTTTTCAAGCACAAGCGAAATATACCCCTTAATAATCGTCAGCGGAGTACGAAGCTGATGAGAGGCGATGGTAATAAAGTCCGATTTCTGTTCATCTAATTTTTTGAGCTCTTCATTTGCGACCACAAGACTTTCTGATAAAAGCTCAAGCTGTTCTTTCTGTAAAACCTCTTTTGACAGACTCTGAATAAGAAAAACGCCAAAAAGAATCATAAGCGCGACTACCGTCAAGCGAAGAATATATGCATCAATGCTTTCAACGGTAAGCGCTTCTAAAAATGTTGTAAGCGTCAATAAAAACACGACGATTGTCGTAGAAATAATCTTTATATCCATAAACCCTTGTCGCGCGATTGCGTAGAAAGTAAAAACAACAAAAGGAAAAATAAAAATCGCCCCGAGTGGGACAAAGCTTGGGTTATCAAAAAAGACTGGGAGAACGAGATTAAAAGCGATCAACAATAAAAAGGTGGCGCCTGTTCCTATAAGAATTGAGCGAAGTTGTTTTTTTTCTTTATCCCGCGCCCGCGCCATTTTTTTTATCAAAAAATAAATCCCACCCGTTATTAAAAACAAAACAATAATTACAAACAAGGCTACGCCCGGACCGTTTGCAATTTTTATAATCCGTCCATTAGCACTAAGCTCTAAAATCCCTGAAAAAACAAATGGGGTTAGCGTAAGTAATGCAAAAATAATAATAGCAGGAACAAAACCAATCCGGTATAACTTGGAAAACTCAAAAGTTTCTTTCGGGAATACATATGAAAACTGAAAAAATAAAAACGCGTGCAATACAGCAAAAAAAACAGTGAGGCGCAAAAACCAAAAAGATATTTCAGGAGGAAAAATTTGATAACTAAGATAGTTGATAATCCCCCAAAGACCCGTGGCAAGCGAAAACAATAAAAAAGTTCGGTGCGTAACGCTTTTAGAATTGCTAAAAAAAACAATAAACCCCAAAAGTACCGTAGCGATAACGACAACGCCAACCGATAAAATATCAAAATTTTGAAATGTGTTTTGCGTAAAATTAAGCATTACAAAAGATTATACATTAATTTACACACACTGAACATATAAGAAAAACGCTCTATGCGACTACTCAAAAGATATCACGGGTGGCAATTTTAATGTTTTAATTGGAGGATCCTCGGCATACCCAATTCTAAAGATCATTATTATTATTTTCTTATTTTTGTTAAATACGGTTTCTATAATCTCGTTTGCTCTTTTAATATCATCAACTTGTTGCGACGAAAAGTCGTCATTTTTACTGGCTAATAAAGAGTGCTTTGTTCCATCGCACATTCGTTCTGCTGAACTCAGTATTTCGTCGCCTTCGCTCCTCAATCGCACATTCAGCACTCTCGTTCGGTCGTACCACGCACGCACTGCTGTGTCCGCTTCCCGATCTTCGCTCGGTAATAAAGAGTGCTTTGTTCCCG
>JBBTQR010000021.1:12057-22910 GCA_038065595.1 Patescibacteria group bacterium
TTGCTCGGAAGCGTATACTGCTGTGTCCGCTTCCCGATCTTCGCTCGGTAATAAAGAGTGCTTTGTTCCCGTCGCTTGCTCGGAAGCGTATACTGCTGTGTCCGCTTCCCGATCTTCGCTCGGTAATAAAATTCTCCTGGCAAGATACGGAATTCCTGTCATCGGCTGAATACTAAGGCCAAGCTGTGTCGCTGTAAGCCATATTCTTTGAAAAAGCCTACCGCCCATTAAAAAATCTTTATTCGTATCGCTATCTACTAAAATTGCACACAACGCCGACGAAGAAAGACACGCTTCGGCGCTTTTTTGCTGGATTTTTTTCGCAAATCCGACTTTATTAAGAATTCTAACAAATGACCAGCGTCCAAACAATTTCATAAGTGGCAATAAAACCGATGGCATATCAGGAAATTTTGTTTTTATATACAGACCCCTTCGTTTCTCCGCGTTTTCTTTCTCTGACCACAAAATGCTAGAAAATACGATGGTATGAATCATTCTGTTTTCAAAAATCAATCTTTCGTGAAGAGCAAGAGCGTTGGAAAGCTCCAACATTTCATTGCGATTATCAATCAATTTAATTTCTCCGCCACCAATAACTTCTTTTTCTATTTTTAAAATGCTTGTTTTGTGCTCCAACTGAAGCGGTATTTTTTTATACAATCTGCGATTTGTTGCTCGATGCGGGATATGCGTAAAAAGCGGTTCTTCTTTAGAGGGGCCTTTTTCTAAGGTTATGATAGCGACAACGCCCAATATATCCGTGTTCGGAAACGGCTCTATATTCGTAGAATAACCATACTGTGAGGCAATAATTGATATATTCTCTATGAGCGCGCCGTGAGCAAGATAAGAACCCTTTTGATCAAAATTATACGGCGTGATGTCTTTGTCTAAAACATTGAAAATATAAATTTTATTTCCCCTAACTACAAATCTCCATGGCTGAGAATTATTCCCCGACGGCGCTTGTACCGCACATTCAAGAATGTTTTTTATGCTGTCTTTTATATTTTCCGTGTTCATATGCGCCCCATTAGGTTTGTTTTTTTCTGATGCCATTTTTGTTTAATCCCCGGACGAAAAAATTCCGGATACCCATATGGATGGATCTTAATTTTTGGTCGCGCGCGCGATCCTATTATTTCAGAAAGTTTTTTATACTCGCTGTTTTTTTCTTTAAGTGTTTGCGTAATTCGTTCTTCAATCATCGCGACAATGGCGCTATCCGAAAACGGTTTTGAATTCTGAAGCTCAATGTTGATTTCAAGATATTGATTCTTTTTTTTGTCATGTCCCGTTAGCATCATAAACTTTCCACTTACGAAACGAGAAATATCAGGATGTCCCAACGCATCTCTGATGTTTTCCGGATAAATATTTACTCCGTAAAGAAGTGCGGTAAAATCGCTTCTGCCAAAAACAAACACAAACGGAAGCTGTGAAATTGAAATGCCGTGTTTTTTTGCTTCACGACGAATATCAATGCCCTGCTCACTCAAAATTTTTTCCATCTCAGAAAACAAAATAATGCCACCGCTATCCCCAACATCGTATCGAAATAGTGAGACCCCGCTCCGTGCAGATAAAAAGAGTGTACCCTCTTTTTCTTCAAAAAATCGAAATGCGGGATTATATTGCGCCAATGTCGGAACTCGTTTTATATCAGTAAAAATCCGTTCATAGAGCGTCGCATTTTTAAAAGCAATTCGCCTCACAAGCACTGAAAGCGGTGTCTCATGGGCAAGAATACACGCGTCCGCCGTTCCATAAATATTAAGAGAGTCTTTATAGGGATTTTTTGCGCCTACTTTTTCATACATGTAATCGCGCCACCCCTCACTAAACGACTCGGCGGCAAAAAGAAATTTAATGTTGAATTGTTTCCAAACGATGCCATTACGCGGACCGTCATCAATAACATCTTTCACAAACGGCGGATAGCCGGCAATAATAATCTGATCATACTTTTTTCCAATCCGTTTAATGATAGAAATGATTTCGTCCTTATTAATTCCTGTCGTTATTTGTGTAAGGCGATATTTCTCCGCAAATTCATCAACGACGCGATAGGTAAGTATTCCGGCAATCCACACGCCCATTGCAAATGAATTGATAAAAAGCGTTGAGCGCTTATGAATCTCAAAAGAATCCCGCATAAAAAGCTCGTGACTCAATGAAGTTTCACCGTCTTGTTCATGCCCTCGTGGCCAACATGTAGGCTCGCCCGTCGAGCCTGAACTGACAGACATTATTGAAAGCGCGGATAGTTTCCCATCCCAACACAAATCTTCAAGCGGATACTTTTTAAGATAATTTTTCTTCGTCATAATCGGAATTAAACGCATGTCTTTGACTGTTTTTATCCGCGCACACAAAACGCCATGATCCTTCAAAAAACGCTTATATGCCGGAACGCGGCGCGCCATATCATGAAAAAGCCGAAGCGCTGACCGCTCGCCCTTCTTCAGCCAAAAATCTTCGCCTTTTAAAGCGAGAAGTTTTTCATACGCTAAACAATCTAAAAGTGAACGCGCCTGTTTATTTTTCATAAAAAATTACCCGCTCATGACATTAAGATCAATGAAGTACCTTCCGGATTTTACCCGATCGCCCACTATAATACGGCGAGCCAAATTACAAACAACAGCCCCGCGAAGAAACGATGCTTCCGCAATCTGCGGAATTCCTGCCAGAGAATTCCCAATAAGACGGAACGACTGGCGGAGACGGGGAACGAGATTTTTTGCCTTCATAAAATCGCGGGAAAGCTCAACTTTTTCGGCAAATGAAATTACGCCGCACTTGATCTTTCGCAATACTTTTTTATCAAGCATACCGTTTAAAATAAGGAGTTTTGGATTCAGATCATACCGTTCAATATCAATAATAAGCCCGGCGCCGTTTCCCGTAACCATCAGAACGGGGATTTTATATTTTTTTGCGTATTCTCGCATTGCAATTTTCAAAGGAAGATTGTCCATTTCTTCAACAAGAATATCGATTCGCGGTTTAAGAAAAAATTTTTCAATCATATGCGGCTCAATCCCCTTCGGCAATATTTCTAATCGTGCGTACGGATCAATCTCCCAAATCTGCTCGGCGGTAAGAACCGCTTTGTTTTTGCCAAGATCGGGAAGTCCCGCGCGAAAACGATTAAAGTTTGAAAGGGACAAAAAGTCATTGTCAGCAAGTTTCATGAGTTTTCGCGATCCGCTTTCAAGCGCAAGACATATGGCGACAGGATTTCCAACATTTAATCCGGCGATGCCGATGACTGCATTTTCAAATTTTTTCTGCTCACTTTTGGTAATCAAATTATTATTTCGTGATGTCCGAACGAGCCGGTATTCGTTTACTGAAAGACAATAAACAAGCGAATTTCTCCATGGAAAATAAATCCATCTGCCCTCGCGCGCACTCACTGTGCGTGTCGGCTTTTTTCCCTCTTTAAGAAGTTTAGGATTTTTTATCAGACAAAGCTCTTCTTTTTGTTTTAAAAATTCGTCAATGATGTGGGTTGATTTATTACGAAAAAGCGCGCTTAGTTGTCGCGCGTCAGAACGATTCTTTGGGTTTAATATGAGCGGCTTTTGAATTGAGTCCTGCTCAATAATATTTTTTTTCATTATATAAACTTGACTTCAACGGGATGCGAACACGCAAGCAAACTATCGATTTCAATTTTCACGCTTTGATTATATCATAAAAAAACATCTGCTTCAACGCGCGTTACGAACCCACTATTAAGCGCCTACTATGCGCTAATCCAAGCGTACATGTTTTAGACAGACGCATTACCTACGCGTATTGCAAAAATATTACAAACGGTTTATACTAAAAAAAGTTCCTTGGGATAGTATAAAAAAATATAGAAGGGGGTGATTTGCAATGTCTGAACGAGAAAAAGAAGACAAAGACTGGGATGATACCCCGTCAAAAGAGCAGGATAACGGCCCCGAAGACAGCCAGGATAGCGCTGGCAAGTAAGACCGTTTTGTCGGGGGGATGCACTAATTAAAAGCATATCCCCCCGTTTTATTTCTATGAAAAACTATAATGAAAGTATTCTCAAAAATGGCCTTCAAGTCATTACAAGCGAAGACGCTAATTCTTCGATTATTACGATAACACTAGGAGTCAAAGCTGGTTCGCGATATGAACAGCCGCATCAACTCGGACATTCTCATATCCTTGAGCATATGCTTTTAAAGGGAACAAAAAAACGCCCAACAATTTTTGAAATGAATGTGGAACAAAATCGCGTAGGCGCATACTCAAACGCAAGTACGGGAAGCGAACGGATGAATATGATCATTCAGGTTGCTACCGAACATATGGAACATATGATGGAACTTCTCTCCGATATGCTTCAAAACTCTATTTTTGATGAGCAAGTTCTTGAAAACGAAAAAAGGGTTATTATAGAAGAACTGCATCGCGCGGAACAAGACCCTGAACGGCTGGCGTCTATGATAAACATGCAAAATCTTTTTTCCGGCCACCCTCTTTCCAACCTTCCGATAGGAACCGAGGAGATGATTAAAAAAGCGACTCGTGAAGAAGTGTGTCAATTCTATAATTCACTCTATCGCCCCTCTCAAGCAGTACTGATAACAGTCGGAAATCTCTCTCATGAGAAAGCGCTTATTTTGGGAGAAAAATATTTTGGCTCGTGGAAAACTGCAACGAAGGAAGTTGGGAAAGCTGTCGACACCGCTAAATTCGTTTTCCCGCAAGGAAAAATCGTACAAACATTTCCAAATATAAAACAATCAACTCTCATTTTAAACTATCCGGCCGCATATGTTTCTGCCGGGGAAATTGCCGTGCTTGATATACTGGCAAATTTTTTAACATTTGGTCACAGCTCTTTTCTTGGACAGGAACTTCGCCATAAACGAGGATTAGTATATGCGGTAAATACGTCAAACATAGCATATAGCGACGCGGGACGATTCTCTATTACGGCTCAAACGACAAAGCCAAAAGAAGTTATTACGATTATTAAAGAAAGTATGAGCGTGATCATGAATCATCTGCCAGAATCTCTTTTTCATGAAATAAAAAATCAAACTATCGGCGTCTTTATACGGAGAAACGCGGATCCGTTCAACGAAACCTCGTTTTTAGGAATGAATGTAGGTTTATTTAATCGGCTTGTGACTCCACAAGAATATATTAAGAACCTGCGCACCGTTTCATACGGCGATCTCAAAAAAGTTGTGAAAAAATATATCACTCAAAACAAAACTTTTCTTACGGTTGTTGGGCCACAAGAAGCCGTTGAGTTTGAATAAAATAAAGGAGCATCAAAATCCGAAACCCCGGAACGCTTGTTCGTCTATTATTCATAATTTTTGATTTTCCAAATATTTTAAAAGATTGCGAAAATAAGTATAACTTTTCACATCTTTTGCCATTTTCTTCCAATATTTATTTTTCTTAACGCTCTCAATAGCAGTGATACCGCTCGTTCCTTCGATTTTTTTTAAAAATATAGCCTGAACCTTAAGCGCGGGGGGCTCAAGTTTATCGAGTGGAACGATGTATTTGCCTCTTTTAAATTGAGTTGCGTGAAATGCCTCATGAATAATCAAAGACGCAATCCAAGACACATCATTTTTTTCTATAAGCGAACGGTTTGCAAACCATATTTTTTCCGGCATAAAAAACTCATTCGTAATACCGTGGCGTCGTGTTATGAAAATGACTCGCAATCGTAAAAAAAGTTTTTTGTATTCTTTTTTATCAACACTTTGAATAAGCTCTAACGCGCGGTTAATTTTTATTATTATTGCTTTTTGTGGAGCATAAAGCGCAATGCTCCTGTGTTTTTGATAAAAAAAATTTATATTCATGAAATAAAATGGGCGGAGGAATTGCTCTCCCCCGCCCCAGAAACCAAAGCAGAAAATCATCTGCCGGGAGGGGGCCGATTCGGTCCCCTTGGTCCAGGTCCATGCGGACCGGGGCTGTCTTTATCAGCCTGAATCATATCAATCACATCCTTTCATAAAAGAACAAGCAACGAATTATATTTATATCAGAAAAATCAATAGTTGTCCAATTATTTTTAAAAAACCCCGCTTTTATACAATCTGTATAAATGTGGGGTCAAGATTTTAATTCAATAATTTTTTTCCAAAGTTTTTTTGCAAGAATATCCGTTGATTCGTTACCAAGATCGCGCCAAAATATTTTTTCTCCAACAACCACGCTATATGGCCCTATATCAACACCTCCGCATGAATCAAAATGCATTAGGGGTCTTTGAGAAAGCTGAACAGGCACGATCATCGCTCCGGTTTTTTGAGCAAGACGGATTGGACTATCTTTTATACCAGAACGGCCAATACCGCCCTGCATAAAAATACAAACGATACCACCACACCTCAAAACAGAGATTGCCTCTTTGAATGCGCGAATGTTAATTGAGGAAATCAAATGTTCGCGATCAACAGGAATCATATTGCCACACTTAAAAAGTATTTTCAAAATAGGAATATCCAAAAGTTCTTTTTTTCCAAAAAAATGTATGTTGGCGTTCGACGGAAAAAGCAATCCGATAACCGGAATATCGAGATACGCGATATGATTAGCAACAATAATAAGCCCGCCATCAAAATTAAAACAGCTTTTCAAATTTTTTTTTCCTGTTATTCGCGTGAACGGAAAAAGGATCGGCACTAACAAAAACCATATAATGCCGTATACGCGATTTCTGAGAATCTTAATCAACCATTCAACCGTTCGCACAACAACTTTCATAAACGCCTCGTTTGTAAAAGAACCTACGCTTTTTAGTAGAATACAACTTGCCTGCAAAAGCAAATTGACGAAAATTAAAAAAGGAGTACCTCTATAAAAAGAAGAACCTTTACAAAAAGAGGCCGTATGAAAAAAACCACCATAATCATAGGCTTTTTACTCTTTTTTGTGTTTATTGAAAACGCCATCGCCGAAGATCGGCGCGAAAGAGTGGTAAAAGAATTTGAGCTTCGTTTGGGCGCTGGAATTGCTTGCGGAACCTGTTTTATTGCTGGTGCATCACCTAATTCAAAATTAGAAATTGTCCCTCAAATTTTTGCTGATTTTCTTTTTCCTGTGTGGGAAAACGAAGCAACTACTCATTGGATTGGTATCGGCCCTTATGGGAAAGCAACATATTTAGGTTTTCTTCCACAGCACCTTGCTGCAGGCATTGCGACAGGATATCAGTTTAATGAATGGCAAGTTCTGGTAAACACAGGAATTGCCTATTCTATCGGCGACAGACCCGAAACAACTCTGGCGCGGGGAAATGCCCAGCAAACGCGCGGAACATATGACTTGGGGCTCACCGTCCGAAGAGACATTGGGAATTCTGTCTTTGTGTCGGCGGGCTACAATCACAATTCAAATGGAAGCGATTTGGGTATAAATATTTTTGGGAGCGACAAAATCCCAGGAACTAATCCGGGATATGATTCGGTGCTTGTAGGAATCGGGATGCGATTTTAAGAATTTTGACCGAACATAGAGCATAGCGCTCCGTGTTCGGTTTTTCTTTTTTTATTTTTCAAACTTTATACTAGTGTTTTGCAAAACACTAGTATAAACAGTAAAGATAATACCATGATGCGCTCTGTGCAAACATAGCTTTATGACGGCTTGTATCCAAGCTCCTCAATCGCTTTAAAAATAACAGCCTTAGATGTTTTTGAAGGGTCAAACTCAACAACTGCTTTTTTATCATTGTAATCAACAAATGATGATTGTACCCCATCAATTTGCGAAGTAATCATCTGAATCCCTGTGGCACAACCTCCGCAATGCATTCCCTCAATTTTTATTTCAAGTTTTTCCATAATTATTTTTTTAATTAATTACTTACTCACACTGTTTCTTTTTCCATCGGCGGGATGTAGCGTTTCAACAATAAAGAATTCAGAACAACAGATATTGATGAAAACGCCATAGCAAAACCGGCGATTTCCGGACGAAGCGTTGCCTGCGAGAAATTAAGAAATACCTGTCCCCAAAACTGTCCCATTACCTGTGCGAAAGAAAGAACCCATGGCGCCGGAACACCCAATGACACGGTTGTAAACAAAAGATGAATCCCGCCGGCAATTGGAATTGCAACCACATTATACACAAACGCCCAGAAAAGATTTTGCCATACCTTGCGGATTGTTTTTTTAGAAAGCTGGATTGAGGTAACAACATCGCGAAGATCGTCTTTTACAAGCACAATCTGCCCCGTCTGCATTGCGACATCCGTTCCAGAACCCATAGCAATACCGATATCAGCTTGCGCCAACGCCGGAGAATCGTTGATGCCGTCTCCGACCATCGCAACACTTTTCCCTTCCTGCTGAAGTTTTTTGATTACTTCGGCCTTGTCTTGAGGAAGAACTTGTGCCAACACGCGATCAATTCCCAATTCTTTCGCGATTGCAGCCGCAGTTTTTGGATTATCGCCCGTGATCATAATAATCTCTTTCTTCATCCGTTTTAATTCCGCAATTGACTCTCTCGCGTATGGTTTTATTTCATCACGCAATGCCATAAGCGCTATTGGGGTTTTTCCAAACGCTAAAAATACGACCGTCTTTGCCTGGTTTTGAAGTTCATCCAGTTTTGTTTCAAACCGCGCGGTATCAATTCCAAGTTTCGTCATATAATTTTGATTGCCGACAAATACTTCCGTTCCAGCTATCATTCCGTGAACGCCATAGCCAGGAACCGCTTCCATATTTTTTGGTTCTATCAACGATCCTTTTGATTTTGCATATTCAACGACCGAGCGCGCGAGCGGATGCTCTGATCCTGTTTCAACCGACCCTGCGTAATTCACCGCTGTGTTCACATCGGCGTCTGTTGAAAGCATCACAAAATCAGTTACAACCGGCTTACCGATGGTTAGCGTTCCGGTCTTATCCATCGCTATTGCCGTTACTTTATATGCACCTTCCAGCGCTTCGCCTCCTTTCAAAATAATACCAAACTTTGCTGCCCGTCCAATACCTACGACCAGCGCGGTAGGCGTGGCAAGCCCCATCGCGCACGGACACGAGATAACTAAAACCGCAATCATACGGATAAGTCCGGTGCGGAACGGCAAGGCCGCTATCAAGTACCATCCGACAAAAACAAGAACCGCAAGGACAATAACCGCCGGAACAAAGTACTCGCTGATTTTATCAACGAGATTCTGAATCGGCGCACGGGATGCCTGCGCTTCTTCCACCATGCGAATAATCTGATTTAAAAGCGTGTCTTTGCCGACTTTCGTTGCTTTGAATTTAATAAAACCCTCCTGATTTATTGTCGCGCCAATAATTTCATCGCCAACACTCTTGCCAACGGGCATTGATTCTCCGGTTACAACCTTTTCATCAAAATACGACTTGCCTTCAACGATAATTCCGTCAACAGGAATTTTTTCACCGGGGCGAACGACGACAATATCTCCGGAAACAATTTTATCAAGAGGAATTGTTATTTCAGCTCCGTCGCGCATGACATGCGCCTCTTTTGCTTCAAGTTTAAGAAGCTCTTTGATTGCGGCAGACGCCCTGCCCTTTGCAAGAACCTCAATATAACGGCCCAAAAGAATAAACGAGAGAAGCGCGGCAGACGACTCCCAAAACGGATGGTCAATGTTAAACCACAAAAACCCGATCATGCTGTAAAAATATGCCGCGGAAGTTCCAAGAACAACAAGCACATCCATATTTGCCGATCCAACCCGAATTGCGGTAAACGAACTGCGATAAAACGGCCACGCGATAATAAATTGAATCGGCGTAGAAAGAATCCAGTAAATATAATTCAAATCAATTCCGTAGAGCGAGTGCGTATGCGGAAGATTGAACATGTGAAGCGCCATATAGTAGATAATGATCGGCGTGGAAAGCACGAACGAGGCAATCATTCGGCGTTTTGCTTCGGCAATTCGTTCAGCGTCTTTTTTCTCCTCTTCTTCCGCGCTATGCTGTCCTTTTTCATCGGGACGAATAATATCGTACCCTAATTTATTGATGAACTCATCAATTTTTTCCAGCGAGATTTTTTTCTCATCATACTCAATAGCTGTTTTTTCGGCTCCATAGCTCGTTGTAATGGAAATAACACCATCAAGCTTTCCGCCCAATTTATCAATCAGGACGGAGCATGACGCGCAGTGCATTCCTTTTACCTTGAGAACGAGTTTTGTCATATAATATAATTATTTGATTTTGGCGCTGCGAACTTTAATTACGCCTGTCATATCAAAGTGTCCGCGATCATGTCCGTCAACTTCGCCCGAACCACACGGCACCGAACAGTAGTACGGAAAATCGCCTTCCTGCGTTACCGTAAATTCAACTACAATAGTGCTATTTGCCGGCATTCGCTGGGAAACGCCAAACGCGTCAATGGCTATGCCGTGATCATAATCATCTTTATTCACAACCGTCATAATTACCTTGTCTCCACGCTCCGCTTCAATAACATCAGGGTTAAAATTCCACTTGTTTTTTTCACTGGTAACGGTAATTGCAAAAACTTTTCCCGTTGAAACCGGAATGGAGTTTTGCGGAAGCAAAAACACGCGGTAAAAAATACCGCCCCCGATAATCAAAACTGTAGCCACGATAATTATTATATATTTATTCATTACAATTTTTTTTAACTTAACTAAATCGGCACATGCATAAAAAATATCACAATGTCCTGATTGATTATCTGACTGCTGTGTAAGCTTATCTCAATACTGCCAAAAGCAAAAACATCCGGCACTCCAAAATCTTTCTCGGCACCAATAAAATAGTTGCCGACGGGTATTGAGTCAAAGCGATAAAAACCTTGCGCATCCGAAGTTG
>JBBTQR010000022.1:0-18278 GCA_038065595.1 Patescibacteria group bacterium
GAATCCCGTCCACCGCGCCGTTCATTCGGCGGAGGAGGTGATCGAGGAGGATATGGAGGAGGTGGAGGTGGAGGATATGGGCGAGGTCAGTACAACGGCTAAACTCAGTCTTTAAAAAATCGTCCCGCGTTTGCGGGGCGGTTTTTGTTTTCTGATAAAGTACTCTTTATTACCGAGTGAAGATCGGGAAACGGGCACAGTAGTGTACGCTTCCGAGTGAGCGATTGAGAAGTGAAGACGATGAAATACTGAGCGCACCAACGCGAATGTGACGAAATACTAAGATTGGTAAGTAAAATGCATAACACGAATGCGCGATTGAACGAGGTCAAAGTTTTGGGGAAGCTTTGACGGGAAACTTTCTCCGCCTTTGGCGGACAAGAAGCGTTTCCCAGTGTTTCGCCGAGGAGGCGAAAAGCGAGTTCCTAGTCATATTTTGGATACCTCGCGACTTTACCCCAAAGAACTCTGTTATAGATAAGCTTTTTTGTAATACACATACCGCGTAAAATAAAACCGCCCTTGAATTTTTCTAAGCGGTTTATGGAATCATATAATCACGCGGAGGATAGGCGAGTGTTATGCGAGAAATCGTTATTTCGCTTCGTTTTTGTTTTTTAAAATCAGCCATATTTTTAAAAATATGCGTATGCACAAGAAGTTTTCCTTTAAAAAGATCTCGCGTTTGGGGTGTTTGCGTTTCAATGGTCCCAAGCGTCCACAGATTCGTTTCTGATCGTATAAGAATGCGTACAAAACGAATCGGATAATCGTTCGGGAGCGCTCGATTCATCTCGTATACCATATTCATAAAACAATAGGTTTGTAGGTGTCGGGGCAATCGATGGAATCCCGATGTTCCAGCAAAAAGCACAATTTCATCAATATGCCATTGGATAAAACGATAAAGCGACTCTTTAAAAGCGTCAATATCGCCCCGCAAACGCAGGCTTTCACGGCCGAGTGCTTCTGAAATTTTTGGCAAGATATTTGCACGAAAAAAAATCGCAACGCTTTTTTCCCATAGAAGCTGTTTGTTGGTTTTTGTATTATTATTCATGCGTGCCTTGTTGTGAAAGGGCTATTTTTTGAATGTACACCAAGATTAATTTAAACGCAAAACAGAAAAACACTCACGCCATCTTAAGCGTTGCAATCCTCGCGTGTGTAGCGTGTACCCGTTGCCGAGCTGATTTGATGAGACTTATTTTGCGTGATATAATCACAATATGAATCAACAACTATACGAACAAAAACGAGAGGAAAAAACAAAAGAACGATTATCAGAAAATTCTCCCGTGCGTGGAGGGTGGAAGAAAAAAATCATTTTTATTTTTGCCGGTATTTTTATTCTCGTTGGCATTGGTTGGTTGGTTATGAGTTTAGCCGTGAAAGGACCTGATTACAGTAAAACATATCCCGATCAAGGGAGAGATCACATTGCTGACGGGGCATCGCACGATCCGTATAATTCCAATCCCCCGACTTCCGGCCCACATTATGTTGAATGGGCCATGGATCGTTTTTATGAACGCGCGATTCCCGATGAGCATCTCGTGCATAATCTTGAGCACGGAGATATTTGGATAAGCTATAAACCGAGTATTTCTGACGATGTTAAAAAACGGCTTAAAAAAATTGCAGGTTCAAAGGTGGTTGTAACGCCTCGCGAAGCAAATACCGAAGATATCGCGCTTATGGCATGGACACATCTTGATTCATTTAATATTGAAAACGGAACGCTTGATACCGTTCGCATTAAAGATTTTATTAAACGGTATAAAAACAGAGGCCCAGAACGAGTTATGACGAGCGGAGGAGGGAAGGAGTTTTAAGAAAAGCCTATAGCTTTTAGCTTTTTCCGCCATAGGCGGATTCGCCTATGGCGGAAGCTTTAAAGGACTTAGTCCCTACAAGCTATCAGCTAACAGCTAACAGCCGTGTAAGGTGCGCGAATCAATAGAAAAATTTTCTCAGCAGTTTTTATGGGATCCCGTCATTGAGAACGCGGAGAATTTTAGACATCAAGAACGAGTCATTGTTATCGGCATGGGCGGATCGCACCTTGCTGCTGACATTGTGAAGGCGTGGAAGCCGGAATTGAAGCTACGCGTATGGAGCGACTACGGACTTCCGCATATTTCAGAGACAGAAAGAGAGAACACGCTTATCATCGCAAGCTCATATTCGGGGAATACTGAGGAAGTTTTGGACGGGTATATGATTGCGCAGAATTTGCATATTCCGTTATTGGTTATTTCTACAGGTGGATTGCTTTTGGAGTACGCACGGCGCGACGGTACTCCGTATATTCAAATGCCACAGACGAACATTCAACCACGAATGTCGCTTGGGTTTGGTGTGAAGGCGATTTTGAAAGCATTAGGCGAGGAGCGCGAGCTTAAAGAAATTTCTTCTCTTGCTGTTTTATTGTCGCTTGAAACTGTTGAGCGCGTAGGCAAAGAACTTGCGGAAAAAATAAAAGACAGGATTCCGGTTATATATGCGTCAGCGCGTAATCGCGCGATTGCACAAATCTGGAAAATAAAGCTGAATGAGGGTTCAAAGATTCCTGCGTTTTACAATGTTTTTCCGGAACTTAATCACAATGAAATGATCGGTTTTGAATCCGCCGTCGGGACACAGAAACTTTCGGAAAAATTTTATTTTATTATCTTAAAAGACGCGGAGGATCATTCGTCCATTGCGCGAAGAATGGAAATTACTAAAAATATTTTAGAAAAAAACAAACATCGGGTTGAGATTATATTGATGCAAAAAGGGACGCGCTTTCAGACGATGTTTTCTTCGTTGCTTCTTGCTGATTTGGTCGCCTTGTATTGCGCAGAAATGCATCATGTTGATCCGGAAGAAATTTTGATGATTGAAGATTTAAAACGGCGGATGAGAGAATGAACACGAAGAGGGGGCAATTTATACGCGTGACAAATCGAGCAGAGGATGAAATATAAGAAATGCTACTGGAGATAAAAAAAAGATAGCGCTAGGCTATCTAACAGGTCGGGCAAACAACCTCATACATTCCAAGTTGCTGAAAGCTAAGACTTAAAGAGTCAATAACGCGCATCGTTGCTCCGCAACACTGGCAATGAGGCGGATTGGCTCGAGCTATTTCAAAAGATGTATTGTTTGGAATATCGGGTTTTCCGCATAGACCGCGCGAATGATTGAATAAGATTTTTGCAACCATATATACCTCCTAAAAAGAACAATTATTGCATCAATTAAAACAAAGTTATGCGGAGTAGTCAAAAAAATTTGTCGCATGGACGGGTTACTATAGTATAAAAATATCGCAGAGCGTTAGTAAGAAAAAGTTGTTATGAATGCGTCAACACCAAAACCGCGTATCGGAGGACATGTCTCGGTTGCGGGCGGTTTGAAAAACGGAATACTGCGAGCAAAAGAAATCGGAGCAAATACGATCCAATTTTTTGGTTCTTCGCCACGATCGTGGGCGGTGCAACAGCACAGGAAAAATGACATTGAAGAATTTAAAAATACTGCAAAAGAATATGGCGTTTTTCCACTTTTTATACATGCGAATTATCTCGTGAACCTTGCCAGTCCAGACGAGCTTTTAAGAAAAAAATCGGAATTATCATTGCGGGCGCAGTTAAAACAGGCGAATGACATTGGCGTTCATGGGCTTATTTTTCATATTGGTAGCGGTAAAGAGACACCGAAAAACGAAGCGCTGACGATTGTCGTCGGTGCTATTGAGCGGATTATGGGGAGTGTAGATGGAGATGCGTTTCTTGTTATTGAAAATAGCGCCGGAGGCGGACAAAAAATCGGATCGTCCATCAAAGAAATTGGCACAATTATTCAGCGCGTTGGTGATCAGCGCGTGAAGATGTGTTTTGACACCGCGCACGCATTTGAAGCCGGAATCATTGAATCATATACGGCAAAAAATATTACCGCGCTTGTTTCTGACATTAAAAAATATATCGGCATTAAAAAACTCGTCGCGCTTCATATTAACGATTCAAAGTCCCCGTTTAATTCTCATTACGATCGGCATGAAAACATTGGGGAAGGATATTTGGGATTGAGCGCGTTTAAAAATTTATTGTGCGAACCGTGTCTCGCTGTCCCTGCGTGGATTCTCGAGGTGCCCGGATTTGACGGTATGGGTCCAGATAAAAAGAATATTGACATATTGAAGTCGCTCATTTCACACGCTTAAGTTTACCCCAATGCTTACAGAAGATAATCTTAAATATTTACAAACAATATCAGATACCGAATTGGCGCACATTGTTGCGTTTGATCCCGTTGCTCAAGCAACCGCACAAAAAATCAAGGCCGAATTGCATGAGGCGCTTCCCGATGCGCGCGTCATCTATTTTGGTTCGTCTGCGCTTGGTATAGCGGGAGAGAATGATATTGATCTCGGGGTTATTGATGCGAGTGAGCATGGCTCAAATGGCAAAGTATTACGAGGCTTATACGGTGAACCAATCAAAATTGATGAAAAGAGTCATAAGCTTCGCTGGGAGTTTAGGAGAGGCGGTTTCGTTGTTGAAATGTTTCTGACGAATGTCTTGGTGGGGAAGAGTCTTCAGCACATTAAGAATCACGAGCGTCTAATTGAGGATAAAAATCTGCAGAAAGCGTACGAAGAGCTAAAATTGTCTTGCTTGGGTTTATCCAGGCGTGAGTATATGAAAAAGAAATTAGAGTTTTTCTCTGAATTAGAGTAGGCTCGTGTTAATAATTGCAAAAATTAAGAATTAGACATTGGGAATTAGAGTTTTTGAACGCATGATCCGTTTTAATGAGTATGAATGGAAAAAACATTTTTTTATCGTTTTTCTCATTTTTTTGCTGTGTGGAATCGCGTTTTTTTATGTTTATGGTGAGGATGTTTTTTATCAATTTCTTGGTGGCGATGTAGGAGTCGGAAGAGAAAAATATATCAATGACGAGTATCGTTTTAGCGTTTTTTATCCATTTCAATACCGTGTTTGGCAAGAGAGAGGCGATGATTCTGTGGGTGTATATTTCGCGCGTGAACACGAAACGCCGTCTCACATAAAGAGATCGCCGATTATTTTTATTGAAAAGGGTAATCGCGTGAGTTATAGTACTGCTGTGAAAGAACGAAAGGGCATTCAAATATTGACTGAACGAAATATCACTGTCGGAGACGCGATTTTTGCAAAACAAATCGTTTCTCGTCTCGCAGATGGACGCGCGGGGGCGAAGCTCGTTGAAACGGTTTTTTCCAGTTCCGGGCAGGTTTTTATTGTTTGGCAGAATTACGATGAAAGAGTTGATCCGGCGTATCCATTGCTTGTAAAAACATTTCAGTTTGAATGATAGATTTTCGTTGAGTTTTTGCTAAGCCTTTGGGCTGTTTATTCAATTTTTAATATGCATTTCAGTAATACCCCGATACACTGAGGCGTTGGACGATGGGCGCGGGTATGGTTGGCGCGTATGATAAAAAAACAAATGACAAAAGATGTATTTAAAAATGAAACTGTGGAACAAAAGCAAAAACGCGCCAAAAAAATTCTTGGTGTTTTGAAGCGCGCGTATCCGCGGGCGCGGATGGCTTTGCGATATTCTAATAAGTGGGAGCTATTGGTCGCGGTTATTCTTTCTGCCCAGTGCACCGATAAAAAGGTAAATGAGGTTACGGCAAAGCTTTTTAAGAAATATCATACATTGAAGGACTATCTTCGCGTTGACTTTCGTGAATTTGAAAAAGATATTTATCAGACGGGATTTTTCCATTCAAAAACAAAAAACATTCTTGGCGCGGCTCGTATGATACGGAGAAAGTTTGGAGGTAAAATTCCAAAAACAATGAAAGAAATACTTGAAATCCCGGGAGTCGCGCGAAAAACCGCAAACATTGTTTTAGGAAATGCGTATGGTATTATAGAGGGTATTGCTGTAGACACGCATGTACATAGAATTTCTAAGCGATTTTACCTGACACACGAAGATAGTCCTGAAAAAATTGAGCAAGATTTGATGGGACTTTTTCCGAAAAAGGAATGGTTTAAGTTAACATATCGCATCATTGAACACGGGAGGGCCGTATGCAGAGCCCGGGATCCTCGATGCGATCTGTGTCCGCTGAAGCGTCTTTGTCCATCGGCATTTCAATTTCCGCGATTTTTAAGCTTAAACGGAAAAATATAATTAAAATATGAAAAATATAACCATTATTATTAGTTTAATCATTGTCGCAATCGGCGCGTATGTTCTTTTTGGACGACCCACGGAAGTGAATGCTCCAAATGGGAATACTCCCGTTGACATAAAAACCACATTGGAACCGCATCATATAATTTTAAAGACATCTCGAGGAGATATTGAACTTGATTTGTATCCGGCAGTTGCGCCAAAAACAGTTGAGAATTTTATGAAACTTGCAAAAGAAAAGTTTTATGATGGAACGAAGTTTCACCGTGTAATTTCTGATTTTATGGTTCAGTGAGGAGACCCGCTTTCAAAAACAGATTATTCGCGAGCGGGGACGGGGGGGCCCGGATATTCATTTGCGGATGAAATAAATCCCGCGTCAATTGGCGTGCCGGAAAATACCATCAAACAATACGAAGCACAGGGATATTCATACGACTCTTCACTCGTCTCGCTTCCTGTTGATGTTGGAATGCTCGCAATGGCAAATTCTGGTCCGAATACTAATGGAAGTCAGTTTTTTATTGTAACCTATCAGGCGCAGTTGCATCTGTACGGCAAACATACGGTTTTTGGAAAAGTAACAAAGGGAATGGATATTGTGCGGGCAATACAACAAGGGGATGTTTTAGAGAGCGTTGCAGTCAACAAATAAAAGCTTTACTCGCATGTGTTGACTTTTGAACCGCATAAGAGTACGCTGTTCTTATATTTAAAAGCCCCTGAAAGGGCTTTTAAAAAAGCCTAGATTTTTTTGGCAACAGACCCAATAAAAATTAAACACTCTATATGTTTCAAAAAGTCATTGAATACGCGCGATCAACGCGTGTTGAGATGGAGAAGGTAACATGGCCTACACGAAACGGAATTATACGCGATACGGTTCTCGTCGTAGTGATTTCGCTTGGACTCGCGGTTTTTTTAGGCGGGTTAGATTATTTTTTCCAATTTTTGCTTAAGATAAAGTTTTATTTTTAAGATAAAAGTGCGTTGCGTATAACGAACGCTACGCACTAATCCATTCCGCTGGCGCGCATGTCTGCTCCTGACGGAAAACGCTACACATATGGCAAAGCAAACAGGTGAATTTGGTAGAAACTGGTACGCGATTCATACATATTCCGGGTACGAAGACGCGGTTTCCAGAAATTTAAAACAGCGCATTGAATCCCTTGGCATGGAGGACAAGATTTTTAATGTTCTGGTTCCCGTTGAAAAGAAAATAAAAATCAAAAACGGTAAACGCCGTGTGATTGAGGAAAAAATTTATCAAGGATATGTTTTGGTTGAAATGATTGTTACCGATGATTCGTGGTATGTCGTGCGCAATACTCCGCGCGTGACGGGATTTGTCGGTTCGGGAATCACCCCGACGGCAATTTCTCCAGAAGAGATAGCTGCTATCCAGGGGCGAATGGGCGTTGAAGAGCCAAAATTCAAAATTGATGTTCAGAAAGGAGATGCTATTAAAATTGCCGACGGTCCTTTTAAGGATTTTGACGGCAAAGTTTCGGAGGTTGACGAAGAGCGTGGAAAGATTAAAGTGCTAGTAAATATGTTCGGTCGCGATACTCCTGTTGAATTGGATTCATTACAGATTAGAAAAATATAAAAAGCAGCGCGTAGAGAGTTTCTAAAAATTTCCGTTGAAGGCGGATTTCCACCGGAGGCCGACAAATGCCTTCGAGCGAAAAAAGCTAACAGCTAAAATCTATTTACAGTGGCAAAACCAATTAAAACAATTGTAAAATTGCAGATTCCTGCGGGCGCGGCGACTCCCGCTCCGCCGGTCGGAACAGCTCTTGGTCCTCACGGGCTTAATTTGGGCGAGTTTGTTTCTAAATTTAACGAGGCGACTAAACAGCAATCCGGTAGTATTATTCCGGTTGAAGTTACTATTTATGAGGATCGTACATATAGTTTTAAATTAAAAACTCCCCCAGCATCTGATATGCTACGAAAGGCCGCTGGAGTAGAGAAGGGTTCTGGGGTTCCTAATAAAAATAAGGTAGGAAAAATTACAAAAACGGATTTACGGAAAATCGCTGAAGTAAAAATGATTGATTTGAACGCAAATGATATTGAAGCAGCGGAAAAGATTATAGCCGGCACAGCTCGTTCAATGGGAATAACTATAGAGAAATAACAAAAAATGCCCCACTAGTGGGGCATTTTTTAATTTGCAGAAAAGATTTTTTTTGGTATGTTTTGTTGAGTAACTTGAAATAAAGTTTTGAGCAAAATTGAAGAATCATAAAACAAACAAGTTGCGTTGGAGGGCATATGCGTGAAAATCGCGATATAATGCGTTTTAATGTCTTTTTAGGATCAATTATTTTGCATTCAATTTTGGCAACATGTGATCGTTTGCGTACTGCGTGCGGAATTATTAAGGACAAACGATTGCGGGGGATTGGTTTCAACGGTTCCGTAACAAAAGATCCTCACTGTGATGATATTGGTCACCTAATGGTAGAAAATCATTGTTTACGAACGCGACATGGCGAAAAAAACGCTATAAGCAACACGGATAAACCGTATCTTCAGAACGCTGAAGCGATTATTATTGCTACGCCATGCCTTGATTGTACAAAGGACTTAATTCACGAAGGTGTGAAAAAAATCAATTATATGGGCGCATATTCAAATGCAAAAGGCAAAGAAATTATTAAAGAGATGGCTGCGAGGCACGGAGTTATGTTTCGGCAATTTGACATTGATTTCGCCGATTTTTTCCAGGGGCTATTTGATTTGTTAGCGCGACCAGGCGGAGTATTGTATAGAGCTGGATATAGATTGAAAATCACCAAAGAGCCGATAGAGAAAAAGGAGGAAAAATAGCATGGAAAAAATGTATATTGCGATTATTGGGAAAATGGCTGCTGGTAAGGGGAGGTTTGGCGAGATGCTTCGCGCGGAGGTTGGTTTAGATGTGGAGATATCGTTTTATGGCTTTTCCGATCCTTTGAATATGATGCTTGATATATTACATCTTCCACGGGAGCGGGCATATCAGCAAAAGATCTCGACGATATTGCGTGGTGCGTTTGGCGAAGAAGTCATTGGCAATGCGCTTAAACATATTGCAGAAGTCGATGATTCCGAAATTATTTTTTTCGATGGCGTGCGTCGCCCGCAGGATGTTGTGATGCTTCATGGACTTCCCAGCAGTCACCTTATTGCTATTGAGGCGCCGGCAGAGATTCGGCTTGAGCGTTTGAAAAAGAGGGCTGATCGGCCCGGTGATGCCGAAAAAACATGGGAAGAATTTTTAGCTGAGGATAATGCAGAATCAGAAAGCAAGATTGACGAAATTGCGAAAAGCGCCGATGTCCATATTGATAATTCCGGAACCGAAGAAAGCCTTCGCGCGCAGGTAAAAGAATTTTTACAAGCAAAAATGGGACTCGTGCTGTAGCACGAGTTTTTTCTTTTGTGGAGTGGCAAAAACTTAGCGAAATTAATTAATTGCTAAAAAATCTGTTTTATCCACAGCGCTTGATAATTAACGGAAATGGTGGTTGTATCTAAATATAGGATCTTTAAAAATTTTCTATAATAGGAGGAAAAAACCTATGACCACAGCAAAAAAAGATATCACGCTTGGTGAAAGTAAGCGCGATATTTGCTCTTCTTTGTTGCCGAAAAGGACGCGAGGTCTCAATTTTTTTAGTATTGATTATAATTTGCAACGGCTTTTAACGCGGTACAATCCAGTTCTTATTCAGAACGAAGGAAAGTTTTTAGAGGATTTTGGAAAATTCTGTAGCACGGAACTAGATGAACAAGCTGAATATACAGATCGTATTCATCCGCCGGTTCTAAGGCAGGAAGTCGTTGACTTTATCCGTCCGGACGAAAGGCGCGGTAATGTTTATCTGAATGAGCGCTACAAGGACGCGCAACAAGAGCTGTATCGCCGTGAACTTCTGGCAAAATGTTTTACTTCTGAAAAAAAGGAATCGCACATGCTCCCGTTTGTGGGGCAGTACCTTATCTCTCATAGCGATGTATCAACGGGCTGTCCTTTTGCTATGACGCACCCCGTAGCTTATATTTTAGCGCACTACGCGCCAAAAGTATTGCGTGAAAAATATTTGCCCGAACTTCTCCGCACGGATGGCGCAACGGCTATTGGCGGAACTTGGGCGACGGAAAAACATAGCGGTAGCGATATCGGTAATACAATAACAACGGTGACTAAACACAGTTACGATTATTATCGTCTATATGGCCACAACTGGTTTACGAGTGCTATAGGGTTCAAAAAATTTCTGACTATAAAAACAGCGCGTCCTGATGGCGCACCCGGTGGTAGCAAAGGGCTTGGTTTATATCTTGTGCCCAGTCATATTGATGACGATTGGAGCGTGCCAAATGAATACAATGTGACGCATCTCAAGGAAAAATTGGGAACGCGCGGTCTGCCGACAGGCGAGGTCACGCTTGATGGAACACTCTGCTACGAAATCGTGCCCGCCGGACAGGGATTGAAAGTTATGATGGAAGCCTTGAGTTGTTCGCGCGTTCACAACGCAATGGGATCGGCAGGAATCATGCATCGCGCTTTGTTAGAATCGTTGTGCTGGACATCACACCGCGCGCCCTTCGGCAAGCGCTTGATTGAACGACCAATGATACAAAAGCGGCTGGTGGATATAACGACTGAATGGATGGCGGGATCAGCACTCGCGTTCCAAGCCGCGCACTGCTTTGATGAGGCTGTTCACGACACAAGCAAAAAGCCATGGGCAAGGATTGTCACAGCGCTGGCAAAATTCAAGACGGCTGAACAGGCGGTTTGGTGCGCAGACAAGGCGCTTAATCTGGTGGGAGGCAATGGTTATACCGAGGAATATCCGACAGCACGGCAATACAGAGACGCTATGGTTACGAAGGTTTGGGAAGGACCAGAGCAGATTCAAGCATTGGAGCTGATGTGCGTGATTATATCATCTCCGAAAGATACCCAGCTGTTCATGGACAAGTTGATGGAAATTGCTCAAAAACTTCCAGACACAATGGCGAGGGAGAAAGACAATATAAGGGCATTAAACGAAAAAATTCATACGCAGTTTCAAATTCTAGCTGTAAATCGCGCCAGTGCTTCGGAAACGGCTGACGACTTCCTCAAGGATATGGCGGATATTTTGGCTTATGTTTTACTCTGTGATGAGGCTGCATGGGAAATAACGCGTTGCAACGACCAGCAGAAACTTCTCGTCGCTAAACATTATTACGAGCGTACATTTAATCGTTGCATAGGCTTAGCCCCAACATATGAACCTTTGCGCAAGCATTTTAATTTCATTAGATAATTCAGGAACATTAGAAAATATTCGTATGCAGGTACGAGAGCTTGTTGATCGGCGTTTGAATCCCGCGTTATAATGCGGGATTTTTTTACATTTGCAATCCTGTTTATGCGCGTGTAGCATGATGATAGTTTTTTAAAGGAGGAAATAGATGAAAATCCTTAAAAACTTTCTTGTGTTTGAGGGATGCGAGGGTTCAGGGAAATCAACCCAAGCGCGATGTGCGGCTGGAGCGCTACAAAAACGCGGACACAAGGTATGGCTTACCAAAGAGCCTGGCGGAACCCCGTATGCCGAAAAAATTAGAAACCTTATTTTATTTGAAAAGCCGTCTGACGGCATTGATCCGTTGACCGAGTTTTTGCTTTTTGAGGCTGATCGCAGAGAACATGTACAAGAAATTATACGGCGACATACGATGGGCGAGATTATCATCTGCGATCGTTTTTCATTTTCAACATTCGCGTATCAGGGATATGGGAGAAAACTTTTTCCTGAACGGCGCGCGTTTATGGAAGCCGTTGATGCAGAAGTTAGGCAGGGGATTTATCCGTGGCTTATTTTCCTTTTTGATCAAGATGTCGCAGTTGGACTTTCCCGCAAAAAGAATCAGGGAGACGAGAATCAATTTGAAAATGAAAAAATAGAGTTTCACCAGCGCGTTCGGGACGGTTTTTTGGATCTTGCGCGACGCGACGACACTCATCATTGGCATACTATTGACGCGCATCGTTCGGTAGAAAAAATTCATGATGAAATTATGTCTATACTAGAAAAATCTCACTGATGGTGGTGTTTTAAGGGCAAGAGAATGATCTTGCCCTTTTTTATTTTTTTTGATAATTTTATTTCTACCGTTCATTAAAATATTTTAAAAAGCGGAGGTTGTATAATGGAAAGAAAGAAGGAAATTCTCGAGCGTATTTTTGCTGATGAACAAAAAACACTTCGCCCAATAAGCGAAGGAGCAGAAAAATGGCTCAATCGGCCAATCAAATGTCTTGATTATGGTTTTGTGTATCTCGTGGATTATATGGGTAATGATGAAGCAGTTGCGCAGGCGGCCAGCGTATCCTACGGCAGAGAGACAAAAAATAATCCTGATTTAGAAGGGCTTATACGATATTTAAGGCGACACACTCACACAACGCCTTCTGAAATGGTTGAATTTAAGTTTCATTGTAAAATGCCTATTTTTGTAGCTCGCCAGTGGATTCGTCATAGAACCGCGAATGTGAACGAGTATTCAGGACGCTATTCCGAGATGCTTAATGAATTCTATCTTCCAGAACCATCCGCTTTGCGAAAGCAATCAAAGACGAACAAGCAGGGCAGAGACGAGGAGCTGACACCGGAGCAATGCGCAACGATCCTTGATCTTTTGAAGGAGGATTATCAGCGCACTTTTGAACATTATCAAAAATTTCTTACACTTGATCTTGCAAAAGAGTTGTCACGCATTAATCTTTCGGTTGCGAATTATACCCAATGGTATTGGAAGATTGATCTCCACAACCTTCTTCATTTTTTGCGTCTCCGTTTGGATACGCATGCTCAATATGAAATTTGTATTTTTGGCGAGGCAATGTCAAGAATCGTGAAAGACGCAGTTCCAATTTGTTATAGAGCGTTTGAGGATTACCAGCTTCATTCAATGCGGTTCTCTCGCGTTGAGATAGAAATTATTAGTCAAAATACTTGGCCGATGCAGGAACAGGTAATGACGCAAATTCTTGAACAGATATCAAACAAGCGCGAACGAGCAGAATTCCTTGAAAAATTAAAAAAACTGAATTTTCTATAAATATGCCCAGCAGAGTTGCTGGGCTTTTTTTTATAAAAAATAGGGGTATACTTTCGTTATGATACAAGCGAAAAAATTATTTGATATTCGTGATCCGGTGCACGGCACGATACAATTTACATCGCTTGAAAAGCGGATCATTGATCATCCCTACATTCAGCGATTGCGTTATATCCACCAGCTTGGATTCGTGTTTTTTGTTTATCCGGGAGCAGTACACGATCGTTTTTCTCACGCATTAGGCGCGATGCATATTGCGGGGCGGTTATGGGGGCGGGTTATGGATTCAAGCCGTGATTTTTTGCTCGGCTATATGACCGCCACCGACATTGAATATCTTGAAAAAATAATACGATTATCCGGACTCCTTCACGATTCCGGACATGGGCCTTTTTCGCACACATCCGAAGAGCTTTTGCCGATGCTTCACACGCTTGCTGTTCCGCGAAAATGGTATCGTTCGTTAATTAAAAATGGCGAGCGGGCAACGCATGAAGATTACAGCGTTATGGTGATTGCATCGTTAGCGCAGGGAAAGAACGCGCCTATCAACATGGTTGAAGCCCAAGATATCGCCTCGTTAGTGCATCATCGCATTAAACCTTCAGAAGAATGGAACAGAAGGTTTTCCCGAGCGCTAAAGAAAAAATTTATCGTGCATGATGTTGTGCAGAGTTTTGTTTCTGGTGATCTGGATTGTGATCGAATGGATTATTTAATGCGTGATGCGCATTACACTGGTGTGCCGTATGGTTTTTATGATATTGATCGTTTGGTCAGCGCGTTGTCTCTTATTTCTTTGTCAACAACACGCACCGCTTCCCATCCATTAAATGGCGAAGTGCATGTAGCACTAGATTATACCGGAATTCGCGCGTTTGAGGATTTTTTGCTCGCCCGGTATCATATGCTTCTCCAGGTATATTTTCATAAAACAGCTAATTGTTTTGATTATTTTTTGAAGCAAGCGTTTATTACCGGAGAGCTCTCGTATGTAATTCCCGCTACTATGGAGAAGTTCGCGCATCTTCGGGACAGCTCTATTTTTGAAAAACTTTTTTCTGCGGCGGAGCATGAGAAAAATGTTTGGTCGCGGCGACTTATTTTGCGAACTCCGGCAACGCTTGTTTTTTCAACATCAATGTTGAGGGATGGGAAACGGAAAGAGCATGATAAAAAATTATTGTTGCGGGAGATTACTTCTGTGTGCACGAAAAAAGGCGTTGTGCCAATTATTATTTCGTCTGCACAGCATCTTTATCGTTCTCCCGCAAAGAAACGATCGGGCGCAAAACTTTTTGTCGTGAAGCGCGTTATGGGTGAAGATTTTTATGAGCCGATTGAGAAATATTCACACCTCCTTCAAAAATATAACGAAGAAATCGATCTTTTTGATGTTTATATTTTGAAAGAGGATTATCAAAAAGTTTCCAGCAGTTTAAAAAAACTTTTGGTCGGATATCAACAAAAAGCCCTTGGATTATAGCATTTTTGAGTTTTTATGGTTAGGTATGTTATTTTTTAAAAAAGGGAGTACTCTTTATAGGGTGTATAGTAAGCAGTGTGTGGCGTTCTTTTAAAAAAAACGGAGGTGCATCATGCGTCTATGCAGTCGTATTATGTTTTCTTGCGTTCTTGTGTGCGCGATGTTTTTTGTATCTGGTTGTTATACATATCGCGGTTTAAGTAAAAACACATCGCCGATTGTTTCAAGCGATGATACTTTCGTAAGTTGGGAAGAGGCATCACAAACGATCATTCCACAGCTTGAAAACGGTCTTACGACTTTGACCGAAAAAGAGGTTTACGCGCTTTTTAAGCGACCCCCCAATGAACGACAGGCGTATTCCGATGCAATCTCGGTTATTTCCAAAAGTATGACGCTTTTAAAAATTCAAGGAGCTTCTTCGGGGAATCTTTCAATGGGAACTTCTGTGTATATTAAAGACAAGATTCCGAAACTTCGCGGAGCGGTGTGGACATTTTCAACCGGAACGCAGAAAAATCTGAAAACGCTTATTACGGATCACGCTTGGAATACAAGTAATAGTTTTTTGATTCTTGTTCTTTTCTATGATGGAAAACTCGCGACTATGCAGGTGATGTCCACCGAAGACACTACAAGGTCGGGGGCGTTCACAAGTGAACGGCTTGTTGAATATGGTATGCAGGCAAGTTTATACGCTCTTCCGGCGGTTATTCTCGCCGGAGCAATCACAAAAGCATCTGATCGTCTCGCAGGTGGTATTGAGAACGGATCAAGTACTCTTGGCAAAAGCATAGACGGAGTTTCAGAATCTATTAACAAAACAAATATTGGTGGTGTTTCAGATGGTCTGAGCGGTCTTAACAATACTCTTAAGGGCGTGAACGGAAGCGGATCCGTTACAATGCCAGACGGCACCGTTATTCGGGGAGGTTTTGGTACCTCAAAATAAAGCATATTTTTTGTCGAGCACATCGCGTGTGCTCGGCTTTTTTTATGTGAAAAACTGTGATAGTGTGTGATGTATGAATCCAACACATAACTTACGCTAGTTATGCTGTGGGATGAAATAACAAATAAAAAGCAATAGATTTACGCGCGATGTATTTCTGATGTATAAGAACCTACTTCGCTGCGTACGTTATGTGTCGGATGAAGGAATTAGAACCAATCATCGGTCTTGAGATACACGCGGAATTAAATACGGTGACCAAGATGTTTTGCGGATGCGCAAATGATCCGAATGAACGGCACCCAAATATCAATGTGTGTCCGATTTGTATGGGGCACCCAGGTACGCTTCCCGTTATTAACGAATCCGCGGTAGAAAAAGTCGCGCTTATCGGTATGGCGCTTCATGGTGAAATCGCGAAGTTTAGTCAATTTGATCGCAAGCAATATTTTTATCCCGATTTGCCGAAAGGATATCAGATTTCGCAATACAAACATCCGATTGTTCAGGGGGGCTATTTAGAAATTCCAAACTCAAAATTTTTAATTCCTAATTTACAGAGTCGGACCATCCATTTAACGCGGATTCACCTTGAAGAAGACGCGGGACGGCTTTTGCATACAGCAGACGCGTCATTGGTTGATTTCAACCGCGCTGGAGTCCCATTGATGGAGCTTGTAACCGAGCCCGATGTGCGCACCGCTGAGGAAGCGCGACTCTTTGCGGAAGAATTGCGTTTGCATCTTCGTTATACGGGTGTTTCTGATGCGAATATGGAGAAAGGACAAATGCGCATTGAAGCGAATATTAGTTTGCATAAAGCTGGCGAGCCCTACGGAACTAAGGTAGAGGTAAAAAATATCAATTCTTTTCGCGCTGTTGAAAAAGCGATTGAATATGAGATTGCCAGGCAAACCGCACTTATTGAAAATGGTGAAAATATAGCGCAGGAAACAAGAGGGTGGGATGATGAAAAAGAAATTACCGTGAGTCAACGGAAAAAAGAATCGGCGCATGATTACCGTTATTTTCCTGAGCCGGATTTGCCACCACTGCAATTTTCCTTTGAATTTTTAGAAAATGTTCAAAAAAAGTTCCCAGAACTTCCCGCAGATAAACGAAAGAGATTTCGGGAAGAATTCGGTATTGCGGAAAAGGTTATTGAAATTATTATTTTAGATAAAAATTTTGCCGGATTTTTTGAATCGGCGGTTTCAGAATTAATTTCAACGCTTAAGGAAACAGAAGGAGTCGCTGAGACGAAAAAGGGCATTATTTTACTCGCTAATTATTTTACCTCCGATCTTATAAAGCTTCTTAACGAATCTTCCGCACCCATCAGCGATATTCGCATCACTCCGCATAGTTTTGCTGAATTGATAGCGCTCGTAACCACGGGAACTATCACATCATCCGTTGCAAAACAAGTTCTTGACGAGATGTTTCGGAGTGGCGCGGATGCGCGCGCTGTTGTACGGGATAAAAATCTTTCGGTAATAGAAAATACCGAAGAGCTCGCGCGCGCGGTTGAAGAAGTTATCAAAAAATCAGAGCGGGCCGTGTTAGATTACAAAAATGGCAAAAAAGAAGTGATGCAGTTTTTTATCGGGTCTGCGATGAAAGTATTGCGGGGCAGGGGGAATCCAGATACGCTCAAGGATCTTTTTGTAAAGAAATTAGGAAATTAATTATGGATTTTGCTGTTTTTATATTTGATGTCGTGCTTGCGTATTTTTCATACCCGCTGTTTTTCACGCTTTTTATCGCTGGGATTTTTGTTCCCATTGTTCCCGAACAGCTTCTTTTGCTTTTGGCGGGGTATCTCTCGTATTCAGGTTTTGCGAATTATTTTTTTGTTATCATGATCGCATTATGCGGGACATTGATTGGAGATATTGCGACCTATTGGTTTGGAAAGCGATGGGGTCGGTGGGCTATTCATACGGTGGCAACGCGTTACAAATTTATTTCAAAGATGTTTCGTCTTGGCGAAAAGATATTTAATCGATACGATGCGCACGCCCTTATTATTGGCCGTTTTATCGCAGGAGCGCGGGTCACCGTGCTTATACTTGCCGGAACATTTGAAATGAAATGGAAAAAATTTATTCAATATGCTTTTGTTGGGGCGTTGCTATGGATTGTGATAACTGTTTCAGTGGGGTATATCATTGGAATGTCGCTAGATTTTGCTTTATTTTTTATTAATGGTAAAAAAATAGCATTTTTTATTTTCATTATTTTTATAATTTTGTACGCGATAGTATATTTTGTAAAAAGGAAATTATTTAAAATGTAATAGTGTTTTGCGGGATTAGTACAGTGGGTTCAAAGTGAATTGCTTCACTTTGAACGGGCATTACGAGTACGAGTTTTGCTGAAAAGCAAAATGAGAGCGGAGTATGATGCCCAGGAAGGGCGACAAAGTCGATGCCATACAAAAGAATATCGCATGCGAAGCATGCGGGATTAGTACAGTGGCAGTACGGTTGCTTCCCAAGCAACAGACACGGGTTCAATTCCCGTATCCCGCTC
>JBBTQR010000023.1:0-19870 GCA_038065595.1 Patescibacteria group bacterium
ATGATTGAATGGCGTAAAACAAAACCCCAACGCCTGCTGGGCGTTGGGGTTTTGTATAAATATGAATCTACATGAAAATGGGTTAATTTATGTTTCGCGCGATTTCCTTTGAAAGCGCTGTGATTTGGCGGGAATATCCGAGACACACCGTACGAGAAAGACCCTTTGCCGGACACGCTGATCGTCCACTGATATATGTCCGCGCCGCACGCGTTTCTCCAGCTTCATTTTTTGCCGTAGCACCCGCTTCCGCCAAAAAAATCGCGGACGCGGTAAACGCGTCTTCAATGTTCCATGGATTAGGAGGGTTATTACCGGTAAGTTTTGCGGTTTTATTTTTAAAAGAAATCCATGTACTTGGCATAAATTGCGCAGGCCCCATAGCGCCTCCGCATCCGGCGCCATTACTATAGCGTCTAGAAACAGGCATTTTATCGGGATCAAGCCCTAATTCATCGGTAATTTTAAAAAAATCAGCTTTTTGATTTTCAGCAATTGACCGTTTTCCAAGACGAATATAACAATCATATAAATCAGCTTTCCAATTTCCTGTTCCAATATGAGTGCCCGCCGTAATAACGCCGTTTTCGTATTGTCGTCCGGTCTCAACCTCAAGAAGAGCCAAAAGAAACGCCACCCTAATCCCTGCACGATCTGCGGCCAGTTTTGCGTACTTTAATGCGTCTTCCGCTGAAACACCAGTTCGTTCAATATAAAAAAGCTGACTTTTTAGAGATGCGAGATTTTTTTTCTTTTGCGAAAGAATTGATTGAAAAAGCGCCTCTTTGCCTTTTGTAAGTTTTAAAATATCATCTTTTTCTTTTTTATTTCTTTCAATAACTCTTTTTTCAAGCTCCTGAAGAGATTTGAGTGATACCTGCTCTTCTTTAAAATCCTCAAGGTCAATTTTTGCATTTTCTTCTTCTTTTTTTACAACTTTCAATTCATTAAGCGAGTTCTTAATCTCCGCTTGTATGATTTCAAGACTGTCTGTTGAATAAAAAAACTCGCTTAAACTTGAATACTGCAAAAACGCTTCAAGAATCGTTGAGGATTGCTTTCTGTATAATGTCGCGATATTTTCGGAAAGCTCCTTGCGAATTTTTTCAATGCGCGTCGTTATCGCATAAACAGCACCGTCTTTTTGCTTAATTTCGCGATCGGCGTCCGCGATGGCGAGTGAAAGCTTTTTTACTTCAAGCTGGCGTTTTTTTATTTCGGTATTTGAAATATTCAGTTCTCTCGTAAGAGTTTGTTTTTCTTTTTGAGATGATTCCAGTTTTTGATCCAAATCATCAATTTCTTTTTGCAGTACATCCATCTGCTGTTGGATGGTCGTCTTTTGATCATCAGGGGTTTGCGCATACGAAAAAAACGGAACAATGGTTCCGAAAAAACAAAAAAATAACACGATTTTTTGTAACGACATCACGCGATACATCATTTATAGTATACCATAAATATCATAAACATAAAAACGCCGTGGCATGGCGTTTTTATGTTTATGATTAAATATAATGCAAAAAATCACTTCCCTTCTGCCACAGCATCTTCTTCTTTTTTCTTTGCTTCTATGGCAGCTTTTTTAATTTCCTGTTCGGTTTTTACTTCGGCAACTTCAACGGGAACAGCCGACGCAACAAGTTCCTCTTCTGCGCGCGGAGCTTCAACGATAACGATTGTGTCGTGAACATCAGCCCGTACACGAACGCCACTCGGAACATTCAACGAAGAAACCGCAAACCGATCTCCAATATTTACAAGAGATTCAATAGAAACGGAAATTTCGTGAGGAAGGTCTTGAGGAAGCGCTTCAATTTCAATTTCTTTCATAACCTTAACAAGGATAGCGCCGTCTTTGACCGCCGAAGATTCTCCGATGAAAACAATTGGAACTTTTGTTCTAATATGCTTTTTCAAATCAACTGCATAAAAATCAGCATGAATAACCACCGATGTTCTGGGGTCGCGTTTAATGGCTTGGATAATAACGGGGATTTTCTTTCCGCCAAACGCCAATTCAATCAGCGTTGATTCGCCCGCTTTCTTGTAAATCAATTCAAACTCTTTTAAAGAAATTGAGAGGGACTCATTTTCAATCTTTGGACCATAGACAACGCCTGGTAAAAAACCTGCCCTGCGGATAACCTTTACCCGCTTTTTCTTTTCGGTTCGTATGGCTACATTAAGTGTTAGCATAAAGAATATCGCTACTTTATATTTGAAGTATGCATTCTACCAAAAACAAAAAATTTTTCAAGTCCTATGGCGTTTTAATAATATTTGGAGGTGTTTTGCCCTCAAAAAACGCAATAATGTTTTCAGCGGCTAATGCGGACATTTTAGCGCGCGTCTCCTCTGTGGCAGAAGCCGTATGAGGCGTCAAAATAACATTTTCAAGCTCTGAAAGGCCTGGGGCAAGCACTGGCTCATTTTCAAAAACATCAAGCGCAGCTCCACGAATAATTCCGCGTTTCAAAGCATCAACGAGCGCCACTTCGTCAATAACGGGGCCTCGGGATGTGTTTACTATATACGCCGTTGACTTCATCATTGAAAGTCGTTCAGCATTAATCAGGTGTCTTGTGGTGGGTAGAAGAGGCACATGCACCGATACGAAATCACTCTTTTTAAGAAGTTCTTCGGGCGTTGAAGTAAAGACCGCTCCAAATTCTTTTTCAAATTCCTCGTTTCTTTTTACATCATAGTACAGAACGCGCATATCAAAACCGCGAACCGCATGATGCGCAACGCGCGATCCGATTCTTCCAAGCCCCAAGATTCCTAATGTTTTTCTAGAAACATCCTGTCCCAGCAAAAGCAACGGTTGCCAGCCGATGTATTTCCCCGCGCGAGTAAAACGATCCGATTCAGAAATGCGATGCGCAATCGCAAGTATCAGAGAAAATGCATGCTCCGCAACCGTATCCGTTAAAACCCCCGGCGTATTTGTGGCAAGAATCCCTCGTTCGCCGAGCGCTTTCAAATCAAGATTATCAAACCCAACGGCGTAATTAGCAACGATTTTCAACTGCTTTCCAATCCCATCCAAAACAACGCCATCAATTTTATCCGTTAAAAGACAGAGAAGCGCGTCGGCATCTTTCCCCATTTCTATAATTTCGTTTTTACTCAGCACACGATCAAAAGGACTTACCGAAACGGAAAAACCTTTCTCGCTGAGAAGCTGGATGCCTCGTTCTGGAATTTTTCTGGTAACAAATATTTTCTGCATATGTATTGGATTAATTTTTAAAAATTTATTTTTTATTGACCAACGCAATAATATTGACTCGTATCCGAACAATCACATCCATATGGCGCCCCATCAATGTCCGAGGAAAGAATTGCGGGATTGTTTCCTTTCTCCTGTTCCAGTTTAGTTCTTACGACATACGCTTGCGTACCGCCAGAATTGTCGCCGGGACAATAATAATACTCACCCCACACGGCTCCAAGCGGATCGTTTTCAATTATTGGAATATAACCCAGTAAAACCAACTCGTTTAAAAGGGTCACCGCGGACCCATTTGTCCCGACGGTTCCGGGATAGTAGGAATTTGATACATGAAAGAGGGCGAGCGCGTTTTGAATCCCTGAAATGTTTTGTACGCGCTTCGTATTGCGAGAGCTGATGCGCGCCTCACGAAAATTAATAAAAATAAACGAGAGTATCATAGCGGCAATTGCAAGAACGACAATCAACTCACCAATTGTAAAACCCTTTTGAACGCGTGATATATGACATATAACACGCAAATATTTTTGAAATATATTTTTATCTTTCATTTTTGTAGTACCGCCTAACAACTTAGAACGCTCTACCCACTAGCCCCTCTATCCAGCTTATGCCCTGCACCACGCTGTTTTCTTTAGAATTTTACCTCATACCCTCTCCGAAAAGCAATTATTTTCTCTTCTACAATGTCAGAAACGCAATGAACAGAGTTCTGGAAAAATTTATACGGCGTTGTTTCTTTCGGATTTTCCACCAACGCGTGCCGTACACCATCAAAAAACGCAAGTCGTAATTCGGTACTGATGTGAACATTTGCTATGCCGGCAATAATCGCGCGATCAATATCCTCACGCGGAATACCGGAACCAGCGTGCAAAACAAGCGCAACGGACTCCGGAGCGTTTTTTCGAATTTGTCGTATCCGCTCAATATCAAGATTCGGTTCATTTTTATTAAGACCGTGGACATTTCCAACAAAAATCGCCAAACGATTAATTCCGGTTTTTTCAATAAAATCAGCAACCGCATCTGGATTCGTATACAACGACTCATTAATTTTTATTTCGTGATCGCCTATTTTTGATTCTCCCGGAACAAATCCAAGCTCGCCTTCTACCGATATATCTGGAGAAATCGCCTGTACATACAACGCAACCGCACGCGTCATCTCAACATTTTTTTCGTATGGATGCTCAGATGCGTCAATATGAATTGAATCAAATCCAGCATCTGCCGCCGCACACGCGGATTCTACCGATTTTGAATGATCAGCGTTAAGAAAAAGCGGAACGCTCAATTCCGATTCGTATGTTTTCACAAGACACGCGGCGCGCTCCAGTCCGATATGTTTTCGTTCTCCTTCGGAAAGCCCTATCATAACCGGGGTTTTTGTTTTTCCAACTGCTTCCACAACCCCCTGTAAAAGTTCCAAAGTTGAAATATTAAAATGCCCGATGGCATAATGCTCGCGCGACGCGTTTTTTAAAATTTCTTCGAGCCTTGCGTATTTCATGTGTTTTTTGAACCACAGTGCGGGCAGGTTGAAAAATCAATAAAGCGCATATTGCCACACGACGAACATTTTTTCTTAATACGCCGTCCGCAATTTGGGCAATATTCACCTGAAATATCAAGCGAAAACTCGCACTGCGGACACTTATTGTGTTTTAACGCGCGAAGCGCGGTTCGTTTTGGATCAAAAATATGTTTTTGTAAAAGATATACTGCCCCGCCAAAGATAAGAATAGACGCCACCATTCCTCCGTAAAATACTAAACTTTTCAAAAGCGCGACGCTCTGAATAAATGTCCATAGTGCCTGAATTACGCGCGCCAAAAATAAACTCCAAAACCACGCGACAAAAATCCTCAATACAAATAACGAAGCGACAAATAACAGCGCGGTAAAAATAATAGTATAGGGGCTCCGACGAAACAGAAGGCGGCGATACGCAAAAAATACAAAAAGAAAGAACGGCACCACAAAAACAACCTGAAGAAGAAATACTTTAAATTCATACCAACGCCATTGATTTCGGAATTCGGGAATAAGATTGACATACCGCGCTTTCAGATCTTCATCAAGGAGACGCATTTCTCCGCGCAAGTGGTCAATGCGAATTTCAAGTTCCGCTTTTTTCTTTCGCAAGGGCTCCAACTGTTGTTGAATCGCGCCAATAGGATACAGCCGTCTTTGCTCTTCAGCAATTTTTTCTTGAAGTCCTAAATTATATTGCCGTTCAAAATCGGCGATGGAATTATCCGTTTGCTGAAGTTCAAGCTGACGGTTTTGAAGCTCAAGGTCTATTGCGTATCGTTTTTCATATATTGTAGGAATTTGATAGCGCACCTCCAACACTGAAAACGCACATTGTGGGTTTTCTTTTCGTGGATAGTACGGACCACCAACCTTGGACAAAACAGGTGAACCATCTTCCAAATACGCAGGTTCGGCGTATTGATAACCTATAAATCGTCCGATGTCTTCCCAGTCAACAATTAAAAATTCATTCGCACAATGCGAAAGAATCTGCGGTCGCGAAGGAACATTGCTCATATCATCAAGAGCGCGCCATCCAAACATTAAAGACGCAATAATCATCACCAACAGCAAAAAATACCCAGCCTTCGGAGTTCTCTGTTCTGTATCGCCAAGCTCTGAATGAGCATGGTCTTCTACCACTGCTTTATTTTGTTTTTTAAAAAATGAAAACATATACATAAAAATGTGTTAAAGCGCGGTAAGGAAATAGGACGCCAATATTGTATTAACTACCGCACTAATTTATCCAGCGTTTTCTATATCTTTCGCGGTTTGTAATCCGTCGGTGCTTTAGCTAAGTATTCCTCCAGTTTCTCGCGCGTCAGCAATCCCTCCTGCGCGCCAATGTATTGTACCACAGACATTGAATTTATCGGAGCCCACATGAGCGCGTCCGGCAATGATTTACCAAACGCTAACGCAGATACAAATGTTGAAGAAAATGCGTCTCCAGCTCCCGTGCGTTCGTACGGAGGTTTCGGATCCGGATACGGAGGCATAAACCAATATTCCGTTCTGTCATACGCATACGCGCCTTTCGGCCCATCAGTTACTAAGACAATCTTTGGTCCGAGTTCAGAAAGCGATTTCATTAATTTTTTTACATCATTTTCCTGCGTCATTAAAACTTTTTGCGCCTCGGCAACATTGCAAATAAAAACTTTCGTATGTTGATAAATATCAGCGAGTTTTTCCTTACCCAAGTGCATTTGAAATGTACCAGGCTGAAAAGCAAGATTTACTTCCCGATGATTATCAAGAAATTTAGCGATTTGCGAATGAAAAAGCGTTGATTGTTCCCCTAATGAACTCAGGTACAACCACTTTGGCTCGTCTATCGTTTCGGGAACTCCGTCATAATTAAAATCTTCGTGCTTGATTAAAATCGTCCGTTCATCCTCAAACCATAATACGAAATGATAATTTGTTTTTTTACCTGAATGCGTGCGTATAAAATCCGTCACAACGCCGTTCTTTTTAAGCATCTCGATACATTCCGCTCCCTGATAATCATCTCCGACATCAGAAACAAGTCCTGATGAAAGCCCTAAGCGCGCAGCGGAAACCGCCGCATTTGCACTATTTCCAACGGCTGGGACAATTTTAACAAAATCATAAGGAATCTTATCCGCAAAACGCATACAAATCATACATTTTTCGCGATTAACATCGCACGAAATATTCGCTTCTTTAATACGGATAAAGGCGTCCGTCGTAACATCGCCAATGGCGACAAAATCAAATTTTTTTTGGTTTTTCATTATTGACAAAATTTAATTTATACTATAATATACTACTATAATAGCATACTTAAATTAACATTTAAAAAAGGTGGGTTATGTGGTGCTCTATAACGCTTTTTTGTGTAATGATTGTGGTTCAACTTGTGGTACAAAACCTTACTGTAGCACTCTTCTCAGGTTTTATTGCGTTGGCGGTAATTGTTAAGTTGGATCTTTTCTAAAAAAGGCTTTGCATACTGTGAATGGACTCGCGCGCTCTTATATAGCGCGAGTCCATTTTATATTGTGGCTAGCGAGGTCAAAGCTTCGGGGAAGCTTTGATGGGAAACTCTATCCGCCTTTGGCGAACAAAAAGCGTTTCCCCGTGTTTCGCCGAGGAGGCGAAAAGATATAAAAATTACTATTTTTATATCGACCGAGCGATGACACAAAATTGTACCCAGTTATATTGTGGCTAGCGTAATACATTAGGATGTATGTGCGACATTCCCTGTTCGTATTTCAAGTCCGTGCCAGTGAAGCCCTCTCTCAAACTGATGCCGTGTTAAAAGTCCGTGTTTTGCGCCAACGCCCTCAATACACGCCGTTGCATTCGCGCTCCCCAAACGAATTGCGTACGCGATATCAGGCGGTTCAAGATCGCGAAGAGTCGGGGTGTTTTCGCCAACGCGGGACTTTTCATCCAATCGTCTCATGACGCCGGACACAAACCCCGATCCAAACGCATCACCCACTCCGGTACGATCAACAACTGATCGTTCATCGTAAATTCCCACCTTGTATCTCTGTACGCCATCAGAAACCCACACTCCTTTTGAACCGTCCGTAAGCACAAAAATTCCTGGCTCCAACTCATCAATCCGTTTAAAAATATCGCTTTCGTTTTCAGCAGACACTCCCGTAAAGAGCGCGCCTTCTTCCCGATTCATAATCAAAACATCAATTGAAAAAAGGTGCGGAACAAGCTTATGAGGAAGTTTTAATTCTTCCAGCCCTGGGTTCATAGCGATACGAATGTTGTGCTTTCGCGCTATTGCGATAATTTCTCCAAGCGCTTCAAAATTCCCTCCAAGCGATCCGATATAAAACCATCGTGCATCAAGGGCTTTTTTATGAAAATCGCGTGACTCCCAATGCTGACACGCGCCTTTGTACGCCAATACAGTTCGTTCGCCAGAATTATGCAAAAGAATAATTGAATGAGCGGTGGCGTGATGTCCGTCAACAATCGCGCGTGAAAAATCTACTCCATCACGCGTACAATCACGACGAATATCGTTCGCGGAAGAATCGTTTCCAATGCGAGTTACAACACCCGTCCGAAAACCCTGTCGCGCAAATGTCGTCGCTGCGTTTATCGCCGTCCCACCAGTTGAAAAAAAAACATCCCCGACATCAACGGTAGAGCCCAGGGGGACGATTTCATAATCTTTAACCGGTCCTCGTTTTGAATGAAGGGTTTTAAAATGCGCGCTTTTAAGAACGGTGTCTTTTGTTGCGGTTCCTATGGTAATAATGTCAAACATTAAAAAAATCTATTATAAAATTATTCTTTCGCGAGTATGGGCGTTCGTTCTTTTTTTCGTTTTTCTGTTATTTCACGCACCTGTTTACCGCCTTTCAAAAATATTAATTCTCCGTTTTTTGCGTCAATAGCGATTGTATCCCCCGAAAGAACGCGTCGCGCAATTATATCTTCGGCTAAGGGATTCAAAATAAGAGATTGGATAACGCGTTTAAGAGGGCGCGCTCCATAATTCGCATCATACCCCTTTTCGGCAAGAAGTTTTTTTGCATCAGCGGTAAACGAAAAATGAATGTTCTTTTTTTCTACGCGCTTCATAAATATCTGAAGTTGAATATCCACAATCCGTATACGCGCAGCATCTGAAAGACGATTAAAAATAATCGCTTCATCAATACGATTTAAAAATTCAGGCCGAAAACGCTGTTCTAGCGCCTTTTTAATTTTGTCCCGCAAGTGATCGTCCTGACGCAATGCCGTATCATCCGCCTCGGCAATAAATCCAAGTCGTGTCATATCTTTGATGTATTCGCCTCCGATATTTGAGGTCATTATAATAACGGTGTTTTTGAAATTAACCGTTCTGCCCTTAGAATCGGTGAGGTGTCCGTTGTCTAAAATCTGTAAAAGGATATTAAATATGTCGTGATGAGCTTTTTCAATTTCATCAAAAAGAACAATTGAATAGGGCCGATGCTTTACAAGCTCCGTTAACTTTCCCCCCTCTTCGTACCCGACATATCCCGGCGGAGAGCCAATGAGTTTTGAAACTGTATGTCGTTCCATATATTCAGACATATCAAAACGCAAAAGCGCTTTATCATCGTTAAACAAAAATTCTGCAAGCGTTCGCGCAAGTTCGGTCTTCCCAACGCCCGTAGGTCCCAAAAATATAAACGAGCCAATAGGCCGGTCTTCTTCGGAAATACCCGCACGGGAACGGCGAACTGCGTGCGCGATCTTTTTGATTGCTTCATCCTGCCCCACAACGCGCTCCCGAAGAACAGCTTCCATATTCCCGAGTTTTTCTGATTCTTCCTGAAGCATTTTTGTAACAGGAATTCCTGTCCATCGGAAAACCACATCAGCAATATCCTCTTCGGTAATTTCTTCCTTCACCATCCGTTGCGACCCCTGAAGTTTCCGTAAAAGAATCTCGGCGTCATAGAGCTTTTTCTCCGCTTGCGGAATTTTTCCATAACGAATTTCGGCAACTTTTTCAAAGCTCCCTTCGCGCTCAGCAACTTCTGATTCCTGTTTTAACACCGCAAGCGCATTTTTAAGAGTTCCAATATCAGAAACAGCTCCCTTTTCTCCGGTCCAACGCGCCTCAATCTTTTCTTTCAAAGAATTAAGTCGTTTTAATTCTTTATCAATTTCCGTAATACGCGCTTTCGCATCCTTAGAAACGATTTTTTTACCGGATTGTTTTGATTTTAACCCCTGCTTCTCAATTTCAAAATGCAGAATTTCTTTTTTATATGTATCTAATTCCTTCGGAGTTGAGTCAATCTCTAAACGCACCGAAGAAGCCGCTTCATCAATCAAGTCAACTGCTTTATCCGGAAGAAAACGATCTGCAATATAACGACTTGAGAAGTTTGCCGCAGCTATCACCGCTCCATCGCTGATTTTAACTCCGTGATGAGATTCATAACGCTGTTTCAAGCCGTGCAAAATCATAATCGTCTCGTCAATTGATGGCTCGTCAACATGAACCGGCTGAAAACGGCGTGCTAACGCCATATCCTTTTCAATGTATTTGTGATATTCCCTCAAAGTGGTAGCACCAATCGCGTGCAATTCACCACGAGCCAACGGAGGTTTTAAAAGATTTGACGCGTCAATAGCGCCCTCAGCGGCTCCAGCGCCGACGATCGTATGCAATTCATCAATAAAAAGAATGATACCTCCTTTTGATCGCTCAATCTCGCGCATAACAGCCTTCATACGGTCTTCAAATTCGCCCCGATATTTCGTTCCGGCTATGAGCGCTCCCAAATCAAGCGACAAAAGTTCTTTGTTTTTTAATGTCTCAGGAATATCGCCGGAAACAATTTTCTGCGCTAAACCCTCAACAATCGCCGTCTTTCCAACACCCGCCTCTCCAATAAGCACCGGATTATTTTTTGTGCGACGCGAAAGAATCTGCATCAGCCGTCTGACCTCTTCATCTCTGCCAATAACAGGATCAAGTTTTTCTTCGCGTGCCATACGAGTTAAATTTTTCGCATACTTTTCTAAAACTGCGTATTTTGATTCTGGTTCAGCGTCGGTAATTCGCTGACCTCCACGCAGATGTTCTAATGCGCGTAAAATCCCCTCGCGATTAATGCGAGCACCAGAAAGCAAATCCCGCGCCTTACTAGAAACCTCGGTCAATGATAAAAGCAAATGCTCGGTTGAAATATATTCGTCTTTCAAGGCGCTCGCCTCTTTTTGCGCCTGATCCATCACACGCGCCAATTCCTGCGTCAAAAAAATCTGCCCGATTGGACTCACGGTCGCTCCCCGTGGCATTGAATCTAAAATATCCAAAATCTTATCCGCCAATCTAGGAATCTCAACTTCTAATCGTTCAAAAATTGATTCAACAACTCCCTCTTCCTGCATCACAAGAGCGGCCAAAAGATGCGTCGCATCAATCTGCGTATGTCCGCGTTCCATAGCAAAATCATGCGCTTTTTTAAGAGCTTCCTGCGCCTTGATTGTAAAATTGTTGAATGGAGGCATATTGTAAGTTTAAAGTAAAAAATTATCCATTACCTATAACCAAATCATACAACTTTTATTTATTTTAACAAATTGAAAACCTATCTGAACTCATAAAAAATACCCGTTTTTCCGCAGGCGAATTCGCCTTTAGCGGAAAAAACGGGTATTTTTTATTTCTATTTATACATTCTCATACTCGCGCATAACGATCTGCGCTTCAATCTGCCGTTTTGACTCAAGAACAACTGAAACCGCGATAAGAAGCGAGGTTCCGCCAATGGTAAATGCGGAGAGTTCTGAAAACTGTGTTACAAGAAGCGGTAAAACGGCAATCGCGCCAAGAAAGAATCCTCCAACGAGCGTGATTCTATTTACAATGTGATACAAATACTCAACCGTCGGCCGTCCCGGACGGATGCCTAAAATAAATCCACCCTGTTTTTGAACATTATCGGCAATTTGCTGAGGATCAAAAGTAACAAATGTATAGAAAAAAGTGAAAATAAATACAAGAAGAAAATATGAGACGGCATAAAAAGCCTCATTATTGAACAACGCAACAAGAAATTGCGCGATGCCGTGAACTATCGGGTTTCCGGCATTAATAAGAAAATTTCCAATCATTCCAGGAAACAAAAGAATTGAAATCGCAAAAATAATAGGAATAACACCTGCCTGGTTTACGCGAAGCGGTAAATGCGTTTGTACGCCTCCAAAAACGCGATTCCCCCTAATACGGCGCGCATAAGAAACCGGAATATTGCGCTGACCTTCGGTAATAAATACGACAGCGGACACGACAACCAAAGAAACGGCAACAAACGCGAGATATGCGGGAAATTGTGCTGGATCATACGTTGCGAGCGCCTGTTGAATGCCTGACGGAATACTGGAAACAATACCAGCAAAAATAATAAGCGAAAGACCGTTTCCAATATTCTGCTCGGAGATAATTTCGCCCATCCACATAAGGAGAAGTGAACCCGCGGTTGCCACAATCATACCTGTGACATAATCAAAAAATGAAAGGTTCGGAAGAATATTCTGATTCGCTAAAATAATAAGAAGTCCGTAGGCTTGAACGAGAGCTAATGGCACGGTAAGGTACCGTGCATATTGATTAAACCGACGACGACCAACCTCGCCCTCTTCCTGATACATTTCTTTAATCCGCGGAAAAATCATTGTCAAAAGTTGCATAATGATTGATGCGGTAATATATGGGCCAACGCCAAGCATCGCGATTGAAAGATTGTCCAAAGCGCCTCCTGAAAAAATATTTAGAAGTCCAAAAAACTGATTCCCTTCCAAAAACGCTTTTAATTGAACGGCGTCAACGCCCGGAATCGGAATTGCCGCGCCCAAACGAAAAAGAACGAGCATTCCAACCACAAACATTATTTTTTTCCGAAGCTCTGTAATCGTTAAGAGAAGAAAAAACTTTTTAAAAAAGTCCATTGAATGATGATGTTATACGCAAAAATTTAACAGGTACACTGCTTAATTATTTTCATCGTGGCGAAAGAAATAAACGCGACCATCTTCATTTCTTTAACTCACTTGCCACAATAGTTCCGCCCGCTTGAAGAATTTTTTCGCGAGCAAAACGGGAAACACCGACACCTCGAAATACAAACTTTTTATCAATAGCGCCGTCACTAAGAATTTTAACGGCATAGCGAGGGCTTTGTGTCTTTGGAACAAACCCACGCTTCCGAAGCGTCTCCATGCTCACCGTCTCTCCTGTTTGAAAATGTTTTTTTATAAAATTCAAATTAAAAACAAATGTTGCCGGAGCAAAACTTTTAAAACTATGTTTTCCGCGACCACGAAGTTTTGGAATTTTTTTCAAAACATCACGAATCTCCGGACGAATTTTATGTCCAGATCGAGCACGCTGTCCCTTTGTTCCACGACCTGCTGTCGTACCGCGCTTTCCACCGCGGCCAATGCGCTTGCCTTTTTTTCGTTTTGTTTTTGGCGTAAGAGTATGGAGTTGCATAATAAAAAGAGTTTTTAAAGCCTTAACATTGAAAGCGCTTGGAGCGCCGCCGCGGCATTATTTAATTTATTTGGCGTTCGTGAAATAATTTTTGCGGTTAGATTTTTAATTCCCGCAAGATCCGCAATTGCTCGAAGAGGACCCCCTGCAATAATACCGCGTCCCTCGCGTGCCGGTTTTAAAATGATTTTAGCGCTTCCATATTTTGCAGAAACCTCATATGCGATTGATCCGTTTTTTTGAAGAGGAACTATAATCGTGTTTTTTCGCGCCTTTTGTACCGCTTTTTCAACCGCCTGCGACACATCCTGCCCTTTTGCCGTTGCTAAACCGCACATTCCTTTGCGATTTCCAATGGCAACGGTCGCACGAAAACTAAACCGTCGCCCACCAGAAACAACACGGGCAACGCGCCGAATATCCAAAACCTTTTGGTCAAAATCTTTTTTTTCTTTTGGCTTACCATACTGTGGTCGTGTCATTGTAAGTAGATTTTAGTTTTACAGCTTCATTTGCTTTCTTCTCCTCTTTCCCGAAAAAAGCACATGAAGCTAAAATTTTAGTCCCCCCTTCCGAGCCCCTTCCGCAACTGCTTTTACAATACCGTGGTATCGGTATCCTCCACGATCAAATACCACGCGAGAAATTTTTAATACCTCAGCTCGCTTCGCCAGTTCTTCGCCAATGGTAAATGCACGCGCTAATCGTTTGTGTTGTACCGACGATACCTTCTTTTCATTTTTTCGCTTAAGATCATCAGCGCACGCAAGAGTTCTCCCCACAGAGTCGTCAATAAGCTGTATGCAAATATGCCGATTTGAACGAAAAACCGAAAACCGTGGAACTGCCGTTGTTCCAGATACTTTGCCCCGTACTCTTGTATGGCGCGCGATGCGCAATGCTGTTCGTTTCATATATGCGTAAGAAATCTTTTAGCTTGCCGTTCCGACAGCTTTCTTGCCTGCTTTAATTTTAATAATTTCATCAATAAAGCGAATTCCCTTTCCTTTATATGGTTCTGGCTTTTTTAATGCGCGAATTTTTGCAGCCGTCTCACCAACCACCGCTTTATCAATGCCAGAAATCGTAATTATATTTTTCTCAATTTTCGCGGTAATTCCGACGGGAAGCGGAAATTCAATCGGATGTGAAAACCCCAAAGCGAATACAATTAAAGCCCCTTTCACCTCGCCCTTGTAGCCGATTCCTTCTATTTGGAGCTTTCTTTCAAAACCGTTAGTAACTCCGTTCACTGCATTTGCAAAAAGTGCTCGCGCCAAACCCCACAAAGCCCCTGCTGTCTTTGTTTTTTTAGTAGGCGTTACTATAATTTCTAATCCAGAAACCACAATGCCTATTCCTGGGATTAAATTCGTACAGAGCTCGCCCTTTGGACCTTTAACTAAAAAAGTTCCATCACCGCGATCCGTGATAGTTACTCCAGCTGGTATTATTATTGGTTTTTTTCCAATTCTGCTCACTCTGTATGAGCGTACAGCGTACAGCGTACAGCGTACAGATTTTCTGAACGCTAAACGCTAAATGCTGTAAACTATTAATTACCATACCTCCGCAATAATTTCTCCGCCAATACCCGCCTTTCGAGCGGCGCCATCAGTTAAAATTCCTTTTGAAGTTGAAACGATCGCAATGCCACGACCATTTCGCACAGGAAACAAATCAACCGCTTTGACATACATACGACGACTTACTTTTGAAATTCGTTTAATGTCCTGCATCACAGGCTCTCCGTCTTTATAGGCAATAACGGCCTCAATGCTCTTTGCCATTCGCGCGCCAATTTTACGAGTTTTTCTTTGAACATCTTCAAGATATCCCTTCTGCATAAGCATCATAGCAATCCGAAACTTAATATCCGAGTATGGAATAGAAACGCTTTTCTTTTGAGCGCGAACGACATTTTTTATTCGAATAAGCATATCTGCGATTGGATCCATACATAATGGCGTTTAGCATATGGCATTCTCCGCCAGAGACGGAAGAAAGTACTATATACTATGCGCTACCCTTTACCAACTTGATTTACGAATACCAGGAATCTCTCCTTTGTTTGCGAGCTCGCGGAAACAGATACGACACAGATCAAACATTCTCATATACCCCCGCTTCCTTCCGCAACGAAAACAGCGCCTTACAATGCGAGAAGTAAACTTTGGTTTTTTCTTTGATCGTGCGATTGTTGATACTTTTGACATTTTTTATCAAAACACGACACACGCAATTTCCGTGCCTCGTGCTAACAGTCTCTTATAATTTATGCGTATCCGCAACTTGAATCGGAAGCCCAAGTCCTTTAAGCAACGCGATTCCATATGCGCGATTTCGCGCGGTCGTCGTTATTGTCACCTCAAAACCAAAAATAGAACGAACATCTTCGCCAACAAGTTCAGGGAATACAATATGCTCTTTTATCCCTATCGTCAAATTTCCACTTGTATCAAATGATTTCTCTGAAATACCTCGAAAATCGCGCGTTCGTGGGAGCGTTACATGTATAAAGCGATCAAGAAAATCATACATTCGTTTTCCCCGAAGCGTTACCGAATATCCGATTACCATTCCAATACGAGTTTTAAACGAAGCAATTGCCTTCTTTGCCTTTCGTGAAATCACCTTCTGACCGGTAATTAAGCCAAGTATACGACGAATTTCCTCTAATTGTTTCTCGTCCTTTATCCGTCCAACGCCAACATTCACAGAAACTTTGGTAATTCGTGGAACCGAAAGCGCATTTTTAAAACCAAATGCTTTTTGCATCTCTGGAACTACCTTTTTGTTATATTGTTCAAAAGTATTCATAACCATACGATAATTATTTCATTTCAATGCGACTTGCGCATTTCTTACATATACGATGCTTTTTTCCGTCATACATCGCATATCCAACGCGAACTGCATTTCCGCACTTCGGACACACAAGCTTAACCGCAGACACAGAAATCAAAGAAGGCACATGAATAACTTCGCCCTTTTTACCCTGCGATCGAGCGCGTTTATGCTTTGCGTGAACAACGCCCTCAACAAAGAGTTTCTGCGTTGAAGGAAAAGCACGAAGAACTTTTCCGCGTTTTGTGCGCTCTTTTCCTGTAATAATTATGACTGTGTCGCCTTTTTTTATTTTCATCTTGATTTTTTTGTCTATACAACTTCAGGTGCCAATGAGGCAATTTTTATATATCCCCGTTCACGAACTTCGCGCGCAACCGGACCAAAAATACGCCCGCCCTTTGGCTCCACTCCGTCAACTACAACAGCGGCATTATCATCAAACCGAATATATGTTCCGTCCTTACGACGAAACGCGGCTCGCTGACGAACGATAACGGCTTTTACAACATCTTTCTTTTTGACTGCTTTACGAGGTTCGGCAATCTTAACCGACGCGACAACTATATCTCCAAGCATTGCATAACGCCTTTTTGATCCGCCCAAAACCTTAATAACCTGAAGCTTCTTTGCTCCAGCGTTATCTGCAACACGCAACATTGAACGAGGTTGAATCACTGCATATAAGCGTTTAGCTTTTAGTGTTCAGCGTTCAGATTTTTTCTGAACGCTGAACACTATTCAAACTACGCGCTATTCAATTCACTATCATTAGAAATATCACCATCAATAACGCTATCATCGGTGCTGGAACGCCTAATTAATTCAATAACACTCCATCGTTTCGTGCGAGAAAGTGGACGCGTCTCATTAATGATTACGACATCGCCAATCCGATACTTTCCCTCTTCGTCGTGCGCTTTGTAGCGTTTTGAAACCTTATATTGTTTTTTGTATTTTGAATGCATCTTTAAAAAATCAACGCGTACCACGACCGTTTTCTGCATCTTATTTGAAACAATAATTCCTGTAAATTTTTTCATTTCTTAAAAATTACTTTAAACCGTGAAGATGTGTATGAATACGGGCAATATCCCTGCGCAACGCTCCTACCTCATGGCTATTTTTTAATTTCCCTTGAGCGCGAAGAAATAGAAGCTCCGAAATACGAGTTCGTTTTTCATTCAATAGTTTGCTCGCTTCCAAATAATTTTTTCCTATGCAATCGCTGTATTTCATACTGATATGATTAAAAATTATCTCTCAATATACCGTGTTTTGATGGGGAGCTTATGAGACGCAAGTCGCAACGCTTCCCGCGCGAGTTCTCGCGAAACGCCCTCAATTTCAAACAAAATTCTTCCAATTTTCACTGGGGCAACATACCCCACAACCCCACCCTTTCCACCGCCCATAGTTACCTCAGCAGGCTTCTGTGTAATTGGCTTATCCGGAAAAATACGAATCCATATTTTCCCACCGCGTTTCAGATGATGCGTAATCGCACGACGACACGCCTCAATTTGACGGCTACTGATCCACGCCTCCTCTTCGGCTTTAAGACCATATGTTCCAAATGCAAGCTCAGTTCCACGCGTTTCAATACGGGACCCTCCGCGTCCTTTTTGCCATTTACGATGTTTTACTTTCTTTGGTTGAAGCATATTCGCTGGTACTCAAATTTAAACTTTTACTTTTACATCATTAAAAACATCCCCCTTGTAAAGCCACACCTTGACTCCAATAATTCCATACGCGGTCTGTGCCCGCGTTTCAGCGTAATCAATATCAGCCCGAATCGTCTGTAATGGAATCCTGCCTTTTTTTAGCCATTCATATCGCGCCATTTCTGCTCCGTCCAAACGCCCCTTCAAAGAAACTTTTACTCCTTGAATTTCTTTTCTAGAGCTCATCCGTTCAATGGACTGCTTCAAAACTCGGCGAAACGGCAATCGTTTTTCAAGCTCTTCAACAATAAGTTCAGCGTTAATGGCAGCGCTTAAATCCGGATCGGAAACTTCCAAAATAGAAAGTTTTACATTCTGTTTTTCAAGCTTTTTGCCAAGCTTTACTTCGTGCTTCCACGCCAAACGAAGCCTTTTCTCAATCTCAGATTTCAACGCTTCGGCGCCGTCACCCCCGCGACCAATAATAAGCCCAGGACGACTTGTCTTTAAAATAAAGTGAACAGTATTTGGCGATCGTTCAACTTCAATGCTTTCAATGTGCATCTTTTTTAATTTCTTTTGGAGCCATTCCCGAACAAGCGTATCTTCGCGAAGATAGTCTTTGAATTTTTTTAAATTAAACCAACGCGATTTCCATGGTCGCAATTGAACGAGACGAAAACTGTATGGATGTACACGGTGCGTCATAAAAAATAATGTTTACTTTTTTCCACCAAAAGCAGAAGGTTTTTTAATAGTATTGTTTGTTTTCCGTTCAGAAAGAGTAATGATAACATGACTCGTGCGCTTTTTAATCTGCGCCGCGCTACCCATAGCGCGTGGCATAAATCTCTTATATGTTGGTCCCTGATTTACGATTGCCGAATATACATATAAATTGTCTTTTTTCAAACGAAAATTATGCTCGGCGTTTGCAATTGCTGATTTCAAAAGCTTGGAAATCGGATCCGCGGCATGCTTCGTTGCAAAACGAAGCTCGTCAAGCGCTCTCTCAACTGACATGCCCATAATAAGCCCCGTTAATAGACGGACTTTTCGTGGTGACATTCTCAATTGATTTAAGCGGGCAACGACATTCATTTTACATAAGCGTTTAGCGTTCAGGGTTCTCCGCCGAAGGCGGATCCGCCTTCGGCGGAAAAAAATCTGTACGCTCTACGCTAAACACTGCACATTATTTATTTCTTGTTTGGCGCTGGTGAAGCGGCTTTTTGTTCCGCTGTTTTTGCGTTTTCTACTGCTTTGAGCTCAAGCTCTTTTTGCATTTTCCCTCCATGACGAACGAACTTTCTCGTTGGAGAAAACTCCCCCAATTTCATTCCAACCATCTCTTCCATAATAAAAACTTGGTTAAAAATTTTTCCATTATGAACGCCGAAAGTAAAGCCAACCATCTCGGGAGTAATTGTCGCACGGCGTGACCATGTATTTATGACAGTTTTTGAACCACGCATAACCTTAGAAAGCTTCTCTAAAAGCCTCTCGTCAATATATGGTCCTTTTTTTAGACTTCGTGCCATGCGTACAAGCGTACAGCGTTGAGCGTTCTCCGCCGAAGGCGGATCCGCCCCTCTGGCGGAAGAAAAATCTGCACGCTCTACGCATCACGCTGTGTGATTTTATTTACTTTCGCGCGTTCCTACGCGCCGCTGAATAATAAAAATATTGGATCTCTTTTTCTTTCCGCGGGTTTTAACACCCCTGGCAATCTTGCCCCACGGAGTTTTAGGAGCTGAAAGTCCTAAAAGCGTTCGCCCTTCACCGCCACCATGGGGATGATCTACTGGATTCATCGCCGTTCCTCGAACGCGTGGCCGTACACCCAAATGGCGCATCCTCCCTGCCTTACCTAAACGGACAAATTGATGTTCTGGATTTGAAACAGACCCTAATGAAGCCCAATTGCCAGAATGAATCTTTCTGATTTCTCCCGACGGAAGCTTGATGGTCGTGTACGCACCTTCTTGGGCAATAATTTCCGCGGAAGATCCAGCAGAGCGAACGAGCGCAGCGCCTTTTCCTCTGATCAGCTCAATATTATATACTTTCGCTCCAACAAAGATATTTTTT
>JBBTQR010000024.1:0-4993 GCA_038065595.1 Patescibacteria group bacterium
TATGACTCTCACGACTCATGGAATCGTTGGCGTTGCTGTTGCGCGCGTTTTTGCGTGGCACCCTGTAAGCGGATTTTTTAGCGCGTTTTTTATGGCATTTTTGAGTCATTATCTGATTGACGCTCTTCCGCACTGGGACTATGATTTAAAATCCGCACGGCGCGATGAAAATAATCATCTCAACAATGACATCGTTCTCAATAAATATTTTGTTTTGGATTTTGTAAAAATCGCTTTTGATGCGTTTTTTGGGCTTTTTCTTTCTTTTGTAATTTTTCAACCTATTGGAAATGAGCAGATTTTTATTATAGTGCTGGGAGTAGTCGGCGGTGTCCTTCCTGATTTTTTGCAATTCGTGTATTTTAAATTTCGTTGTCAGCCGTTTGTGGTATTGCAAAAATTTCACCACTGGTGTCATACTGATGTACAGCTCAATGGGCGGTGGGTTTCTGGGAGCGTTCTCCAATTTTTTGTTATTATCGGTTCAGTCGCGTTTTCATGGTTTTTTGTTCCTTAACCGCGCATATGGAGGCGTCTTATGTTTAGTTGTTCAGTACTTAAAAACGAAAAAGGGTTCACGCTTCGCATTGCATGTGGAAACTGCCATTCTCAAGGCATAAAAAGCACTTTGGATGTAACGAAAGAACTTTCTGTTTTACCTGGGGAGCAAGTAGTGATTTATGCGAATTGCAAAAAATGCGGAAGAGGATATCAGCTTACCGTTCATGCCGACTCGATCAATATCCAAGACATTGATATTACAGGCGATGAATATCTTGGGCCTTAATCACTCGTTATGGGTGGTTTTTTTTATATCGCCTGGTATGCTGTATGGTATGGAGCGCAAAAAGCCAAAGGACTCAAAAGAGTTTATGTGGACGAGCCATTGCATCGGAAAGATGCGTCAATATGGTTTTTCCGAACAAAAAATACGCGGAGTTATTTTTCGTCCAAAACGAAAAGAAGAAGGCGTTGCTCCGCGAACAATTGCCGTTATGCAGCAAGCGGGTTCAAAGAAAAATCCGTATGAAATTTGGGTTATGTATCAAATAAAAAAAGTTTCCGCCGAAGGCGGATCCGCCTTCGGCGGAAAAAATGAAAAGTTAAAAATTAAAAATTTGCAGCAAGCGCAGAAAAAAATTATTAGCGCGTGGAGATATCCGGGTATAAGTCCAAAACGAAATCCGATTCCACTTGAGATTCTTAATGAGCTCGTTGATATTGAATGAAAAATATGCGGAGAAATACTTTTTTTACAATCATTGGGGCCTTAGTCGCGATTTTTCTTCTTCTTGCGTTTGCGGTATATCGGAAGACGCCGTTTCCCGATTTTTTTTCTCGTTCTTTTATGGAGCAGGGGGGCATTGCTGAGAAAGAAAAAAAATTATTTTTTTCTGGTGATGCGCCGAGCACTGAACAAGAAACAAGATTAAGACTCGTTGAGCCTGTTGAGAATTTTGCTAAGCGAGTTTTTAAAAAACCGTTTGGAATACTTATATCGCCGGAAAATTCTCCGATTTCACCAGAAAAGTTCCGCGGGTATCACACGGGAGCAGATGCCGAGATTTTTCCCGGAGAAGAAAAGAAAAATATTTTTGTATCAGCGGTTGCCGATGGAACGGTGATTTCCGCGCGATTTGCTGTTGGATACGGTGGGCTTGTGGTCATTGAACACGAAATTGAAGAGTTGATTCCAAACAAGACCGATGGTCATAATATGAATAAAATAAAACGAGAAAAAATATATGGAATCTACGGGCACATTCGGCTTTCAAGCGTTATTATTCGTCCAAACGATCAAGTGAAGGCGGGCGATATTATCGGGGTTTTGGGTGAGGCGTATTCAGACGATGCGGGCGGAGAGCGAAAGCATCTTCACTTCGGTCTTTTTTCCGTCAGAAACGGATCCTTTGTTGACGGACAAGGGGCGATTCCTGATATTCGCGGATATGTTGAAAAAAAAGAAGAGCTTTTTCAATGGCGCAATCCCTTGCAATTTTTTTAAAATAATACATTATAGATAAGGGTATGCCCCGCTTTGGCGGGATTTTTTTATCCCAAACAAAACTTGCAAACGAGTATGGACAAACAAATTCGCAATATCGCCATCATCGCTCATGTTGATCACGGAAAAACCACTCTTGTAGACGGTCTTTTAAAGCAGTCGCATACATTTCATGAGAAGGCGGAGGAATTGAAGCAAGAGCTGATTATGGATTCAAATGAGCTTGAGCGGGAACGGGGAATCACTATTCTTGCGAAAAATACATCAATTGAATACGGCGGAATTAAAATAAATATCATTGATACACCTGGACATGCTGATTTTGGAGGAGAGGTAGAGCGAACGCTCCATATGGCGGATGGATGTATTTTGGTTGTTGACGCGAAAGAGGGACCGATGCCACAGACCCGTTTTGTTTTGCAGAAAGCACTTCAACTAAAATTAAAAATTATTGTTGTTATAAATAAAATTGATAAAAAAGACCAGCGTGCTGCGGAAGCGCTTGAAGAGGTCGCGAATCTTTTTCTTGATCTCGCAAAATCTGCCGACGAGCTTGAGTTCCAGACAATGTACGCCGTAGGACGAGAGGGTAAGGCGTTTAACGAGATGCCTATTGATCCAATAAATGCGCACGGCGATCTTCGCCCTCTTTTTGAAAAAATTATTTCATTCGTTCCAGCGCCAAAAAATTCTGATGAAGGAGGATTCCAACTTTTAGTTACCGCTTTAGACTGGGATTCTTTTAAGGGGAAATACGCTATCGGAAAAGTTCATCGTGGAATTGCAAAAGCAGGAATGGCAGTGGCTCTCATTCATCCTAATGGAACAAAAGAAAACGGAAGAATTGAAAAGATTTTTGTATCAAAAGGATTGGGGCGCGTTGAGGTTCCTGAAGGGTTTGCCGGAGACATTGTTTCGCTTACGGGCTTTTCAAATGCTCATATTAGTACAACGATTACCGACATACAAAACCCTGAAGCGTTACCCCCCATTGCGGTTGCTGAGCCGACATTAAAATTAACCATCGGTCCAAACACATCGCCTTTTGTTGGAAAGGATGGAAAAAAACTTACTTCCCGCGAGATCGGAGATCGATTGAACCGAGAACTTGAAATTAATGTGAGTTTACGCGTTCAGTCTTTGGATGGCGGAAGTTTTCTCGTGTTGGGTCGTGGAGAGCTTCATCTTTCTGTTCTTATTGAGACGATGCGTCGCGAAGGTTTTGAAATTCAGGTTTCAAAACCCGAAGTCATTATTAAGGAAAATGATGGAGTACGAATGGAGCCAATAGAAGAGCTTGTGATTGATGTGCCAAGTGAGCACGCGGGAACGGTAACCGCCGAACTTCAAAAACGGCGAGCAATTATGCAGGCGATGGCGCCTCATTCGGGGGGTATGCGTTTTTCGTTTCATATCCCGACAAAAAATCTTTTAGGTCTTCGCAATGTCCTTCTTACAAAGACGAAGGGTACAGCTGTTTTAAATAGCGTATTTTTAAAATATGCTCCTGAAACGCCACTTCTTGAAACAGCACGGAACGGAGCTCTTATTTCTGCAGAGACTGGGATCACAGTCGCCTATGGACTTGAGGTCGCGCAGGGTCGCGGTATAACATTTATAGGCCCACAAACAAATGTATATGAAGGTATGATTATCGGGCTTAATTCTCGCGAAGAAGATTTGGAGATTAACGCCTGCAAAGAAAAAAAACTTTCAAATGTCCGTTCGTCATTTAATGATCTTGCCACTCAACTTACGCCACCCGTCATTATGACATTGGAACAATCTTTGGATTTTCTTGAAGACGATGAACTCTTGGAAGTAACGCCGTTGCATCTTCGCCTTCGCAAACGGCATCTTACGCGTTCTTTGCGTGATAAGAATAAGTAGCGTTCACTGAGCCGTGTTGAGAGTTTGACGTTCAGAAATTTTTCCGCTGAAGGAGCTTTATTTTCAGCGGAAAACACTTGACGCTTTTCGCTGAACGCTATTAATTATGTTTTCAATTACTAAAAAAGACAGCGGTTCATGTGCGCGAGTTGGCGTTATTAAAACGGCGCACGGAGAAATTGAAACTCCTGCGTTTGTAATGGTTGCAACCCGCGGAACCATTAAAACGCTTACGAATACAGAGGTGTATCGCACAGGTACACAGGTTTTGATCTCCAATACTTTTCATTTATGGCGTGAAGCGTTTGCTGATATTGAAAAAGCTGGCGGTATTCACGAGAAATTCGGATGGGCAACCACAGAAAACGCGCCTCACAACAATTTCGAGCACAACGAGATGCCAATAATGACAGATTCCGGTGGATTTCAAGTTTTTAGTTATGGGTTTTCAAGGGAGCATGATGTCGGCAAGGTAGGCGCATTTTCAAACGTGCAGAAGACGCAGAAAGAGCGAAGTGTACGGCGAAGAGAGGGAAAAGATAAAAACATGGTTACGATTGCCGATACGGGCGTTCGCTTTTCCATTGAAGAGAACGGACAGAAAAAGCTTGCAATGCTTACTCCTGCCCGTTCAATTGAAATACAAAAAATAATCGGCGCGGATATTATTTTTGCTTTTGACGAATGCACCTCGCCGTTTCACGATTATGAATATGTAAAAAAAGCCCTTGAACGAACGCACTCATGGGCAAAAATATGCAGAGAAGTGGAAAAACGATCGTATCAAAAACTTTATGGAATTATACAAGGAGGGCGGTGGCGTGATTTGCGCGAAAAAAGCGCGAAGTTTGTAAACTCGTTGGATTTTGACGCGCATGCTATCGGCGGTTCATTCGGACATGATGAAATGCGAAATACACTAGATTGGACGATCCCGCTTTTGGATGAGCGCAAGCCAAGGCATCTTTTGGGGATTGGCTTGATTCAAGATATTTTTGATGGGGTATCTCGTGGAATTGATTCATTTGATTGCGTTATTCCAACCCGTGAAGCTCGGCACGGGTCTATTTGGACTCGCGCTGGACGATATGATATTCG
>JBBTQR010000024.1:5003-22690 GCA_038065595.1 Patescibacteria group bacterium
CGTAAAGTTGAACACACTGTTGATGTTCCACTTGAGAGCGGGTGTGAGTGTGACGGGTGTCAGACGACAACGCGTAAAACTTTGCATGAAATGTTCAGGGCAAAAGATGCGAACGCCGGACGACTGGCGACGATTCATAATATGTTCTTTTTTAATCGCTTGATGGCTGATATTCGCGAAGCCATACGAGAAGACTGTTTTGAAATTTTTAAAAAGCAGACTATGGGATTATTCTTGCTTGAACGAGTTTAATGCGTATGCTATAATTTAAATATGGAAAATAATAATATTCAAAAATCAGAGATTTCAGATTCTGGCGCGTCGTCAAAGGCGAGTGAGTTTTTAGTACCTATCGCGATTATCATCGCAGGCGTTCTTATTGGAGCAGGAATTTATTTTTCAAATGACGGAGACAGAGACGGAAAATCCGCACAGCAACTACAACAAACACCCCCACAAAAAACCGTTCAGACAAACAAAGAAGATCTTTTGAAAAACGCGATGGTTTTGGGAAATCCAAACGCGCCGGTGATTATCGCCGAGTTTGCTGATTATCAATGTCCGTTTTGCGGTAAATTTACGAACGAAATAAAACCAAAACTTGTTGAAAAATACATAAAAACAGGTAAAGCGCTTTTTCTCTACCATGATTTTGCTTTTTTAGGAGCGGAGTCTGGATATGCGGGGGAAGCCGCGCGGTGCGCCAATGATCAGGGAAAATTCTGGCAATATCACGATTATCTGTACACATATCTTTCCGATAATTATTATAGCAAAGGAAAGAACGGTGAAAATGTCGGAGCGCTTGAAAAGACAAATCTTAAGAAATTTGCCGTAACACTTGGTCTTAATGCCGGCGATTTTAATGGATGCCTTGATTCAGAAAAATATAAAAGCGCTGTTGAGGCGAGTACGGAACTGGGTCGTTCGCTTGGTATCACAGGAACTCCCGGATTTATAATTAACGGGGATATAGTTACGGGCGCGCTTCCATTTCAGGAATTTGAACGAATTATTGAATCAAAGCTTAAATAAACAGAATTAAAAATTGGGAATTATGAGTATTCATAATTCAAAGTTCTTAATTCAGCGTTTTTAGAATAGAAAAATGACTATAAAAATTTATACAACTCCAACCTGTGTATATTGCAAAATGGCAAAAGAGTTTTTTGCTAAAAACAATGTTCAATATGAAGAAGTCAATGTTGCGGTAGACGCCACTGCGCGTGAAGAAATGATTCAGAAATCAGGTCAGTTGGGCGTCCCCGTAATTGATATAAATGGCACGATTACGGTTGGCTTTGATCAGGTAAAACTTTCCGAACTTCTTAAAGTTTAAGAATAATAACAAGTACTGTTGCGGAAGTGTTTGCCACATAGATTTTTCTATATGGTAAATGCTCAGTATTAACTTTTTATGCTCTATGATGTTATTATTGTTGGTGGAGGACCCGCGGCTACGGCAGCGGCTGTTTATACCGCTCGCAAACAATTAAAAACGCTTGTCATTACAGAATCTTTCGGCGGGCAATCAATTGTTTCCGATGATATTCAAAATTGGATAGGAGAACAGCACATCTCTGGTTTTGATCTTGCAAAAAAATTTGAAGAGCATGTTCGTTCTTTTGGCGATATCGTTGAAATAAAATCGCCGGAAAAAGCCATAAAAATAAGCGCGATCAAGTGTGAACGCGCCGGTTTTTCCTGTGATTTTGAAGTGGAAACTGAGCTGGGGAATCGCTATGAGGGAAAAAGCATTATTATGACCGCGGGAGCCCGCAGAAGAAAATTAGGCATTCCAGGGGAAGAGGCGTTCAATGGCAAGGGTGTTGCGTATTGCTCTACCTGCGATGCGCCATTATTTTCTGGCAAAGTTGTTGCGGTTGTGGGTGGTGGAAATGCCGGACTGGAAGCGATTATTGACCTTCTTCCATACGCGACAAAGACTTATCTTCTTATTCGCGGAGATTCTTTGAAAGGCGATGAATCAACGCAGAACGAAATAAAGAAAAATCCAAAAGTTGAAATTATTTTTAATGCAATAACGGACGAGATTAAGGGTATCTCCATGGTAACGGGACTTTTGTACCATGACGCTGTTACGAATGAGAAAAAAGAACTTGCGATAGGTGGTATTTTTGTAGAAATAGGTTCGGTGCCAAATTCTGAAATTGTTAAGGATTTGGTAAAAATTGACGCATTTGGACAGATTGTTGTTGATAAGTTTTCGGCAACTTCATATTCCGGAATTTTTGCCGCGGGAGATATTACTGATGATCCATTCAAGCAAAATAACATTTCAGCTGGAGATGGAGTAAAAGCGGCTCTTTCGGCGTATGGATACTTATTGCAATTAAAAAAGCGATCTCCTGCGACGGAAAAACAGTAAAATAAAATTAGAAACAGTGAGTCAATTAAAAAGATGAAAAAAATTAAAGTAGCAATAAATGGATTTGGACGCATCGGCAGGACTTTTTTTCGGCAGGCATTTGGACATTCAGAAATTGAAATTGTTGCGATTAACGATTTGAGCGCGCTTGATACGCTCGCATATCTTTTGCGCTATGACACGGTGTATGGCAAATATAAAAAATCAATTGAAACAAAGGAAAATTTTTTGATTGTTGACGGTATTGAGATTTTACATACAGCAGAAAAAGAGCCCGTGAAACTTCCGTGGAAAGAACTCGCGGTTGATGTCGTTGTTGAAGCGACTGGATTTTTTACGACAGCAGACGGGGCGCGAGGGCATCTTTCCGCCGGCGCAAAACGGATCGTCATCACAGCCCCCGCTAAAGGCGACGTTATGACTATTCTTGTTGGGACAAATGACGATCGTTTTGAAAAGGCAGATGGGATTTCTGCTAACGCATCGTGTACCACAAATGCCACAGCGCCAGTAATTGCAATTTTACAAGAAGCATTTGGGGTTGAAAAAGTTTTAATGACCACGGTACATGGATATACGGCGACGCAGAAGCTCGTTGATGGCGTTGATGATAAGGATTTACGAAGAGGTCGCGCGGCGGCAATGAATATCGTGCCCTCAACCACTGGTGCAGCTGAAGCCGTTATTCAGTCTATTCCGGGTATGAAAGGGCTTTTTGACGCTGTATCAATTCGGGTGCCGACTATTACGGGATCGCTGACCGATATTACCGCGCTTTTAAAAAAAGATACGAGCGTTGAAGAGATAAATATCCTATTTGAAAAAGCGGCATCCCAACCGCGATGGAGCGGAGTTTTGAAAACTACCCGCGATCAAATTGTTTCATCGGATATCATCGGTGAACCGTACGGTGCAATTGTTGATTTATCGCTCACGCGCGTTGTTGGCGGAAATTTGGTAAAAGTATTCGCGTGGTACGACAATGAATGGGGATATTCCGCGACGCTTATGGAGCATGTGTTAAGGGTGGGGAAGGGAATCGCTCATTAAACTCGCCCATAATTTTTTTACAATTTCAAATTTTTGTTGTATTTTTAAATTAGTAATTTGATACCATATGGCAGGAGATAATTTTTATGCTCATTTTTGCCGTTGATAGCTTTGTTAAACGCAATTTAGGACGAAGCGCAAGGTTTTTTATCGGAGGAATGTATGGTGGGTTAGTGCTTTTTTTTGCATTTAGTTTTTTTTGTGTTATCGTTTTAGTGGCAATGTGCAAACGCTTTTTAGAATGTATCGGGATCATTAAAGATTCATTACATAGGTTTAAATTCATGTAAATCCATGCAAGCTCCGAGCAATCGGGGTTTTTCTTTTTTAAAATAACAATCCTTCTTGAAAAATGTAAACGCTCTGTTATGCTATGGGCAACATATTTTATAGCACACTACCTAACGCAATACATGAGACAATCACAGCTTTTCGGAAAAACACTTAAGGAAAATCCAAAAGATGAAGTAGCTAAAAACGCTATATTTCTTGAACGTGGCGGTTTTATATATAAAACTATGGCGGGGGTTCACGACTTTCTTCCGCTTGGACTGAGAGTCCTTTCAAAGATTAATGCTGTTATTCGTGAAGAAATAAACGGTATTGGCGGGCAGGAGATATTTCTTTCGGCGTTTCAGCCACGCGAACGATGGGAAAAAACTGACCGCTGGGATTCCGCGCGCGCCGTGATGTATCGGCTTACTGATAATTCTGGGCATTCGTTTGGTTTAGGATTTACGCACGAAGAAGCAATTGCTGAAATCGCCACCCGATCTATTTTTTCATACAAGGACTTGCCACTCGCGGTATATCAAATCCAGACAAAGTTTCGTGATGAGCCACGAGCAAAATCGGGACTTATTCGCGGACGCGAATTTTTAATGAAAGATTTGTATAGTTTTCATGCGGACGAAGCTGATCTTGAACGATTTTATAGTATTGCAAAAATGGCATATGAGCGGATTTTTAAACGGTTAGGGCTGAAAACATATATAACCGAGGCGTCTGGGGGATCGTTTACAAAAAGTTTTAGCCATGAGTTTCAGGTTTTATCGGATGCGGGCGAAGATTGGATATTGTATTGCGCGGTATGCGGATACGCACAAAATAAAGAGATTAGCCAGCTAAAAGAAGGAGAGCGATGTTCAAAATGCCTTGGAACGGTCGCGCTTGGAAGAAGTGTTGAGGTTGGAAATATTTTTAAACTCGGGACCAAGTTTAGCAACGCTTTTAATCTTCAGTATATTGATGCGGATGGAAATAAAAAATTGGTCGTTATGGGAAGTTATGGTATTGGACCGGGGCGTTTGATGGGAACGGTTGTTGAAATTATGAGTGATGAGCGAGGGATTATTTGGCCGGAGAGTATTGCGCCCTTTACTGCACACCTTATTTTGCTTGAATCAAAAGACGCTACAGAAAATATAAAAATTAAAAAAGCAGGTGAAAAATTATACGGAGAACTTCAAAAAAAGGGTGTTGAGGTTTTGTATGATGATCGCAGAGATAAAAGCCCTGGACAGAAATTCGCCGACGCGGATCTTTTGGGGATCCCTGTGCGTTGCGTGCTCTCGGAAAAAACCATCGCGAAAAAGTCAGTTGAAATAAAGCGACGCAATTCTGATGTGGTAAAACTAGTTGCTCTTGAAAAGATTGTTGCATTTTTTTCATCAAAAAAATAGATCTTCGTTTGATGTTGATAAGCGTGCTGGCGGAAAAAACTAAATTAAAAAAACACCCGACGCTGATTACCAGCGTCGGGCTATTAGGTCTGCCATCACACCATCAAATGAAACCAGTCAATGTCTTCTTCCCACAGCAAGTCAACGCCCCCTTGTTCCTGTTCGTATTTTACGCCTTGAAAAGCCTCCGTGGATGCATTGTTCCCAATTTTTTCGTACGCATTTTGGTATGCGTATTCTTTCTCTCCACTACGCGCTTCTTTCACGCTTAGCGTCTTTGGTCGAAAGCCTTGTTTTGACATTTTGATACTAACCCCCCTTTTATCTCGCAAGACACTGCTTTTTTATTCGGTTGCCTTTTCATTTTCATCTTCATCAAAACCGACGGACTGCATTTCTTCTTCGTCCGTGCACTGCGTGCACGGAACTTCATTGAAATGAGTCATGCAAACCAAGCAGTCCTTTCCCTCAAAACAAAACTTTTGAATGTTGTTTTTTGATAACATTTTACCCCCCCTTTTTTTTTGAGAAAATTTAAAAGATCCACGCAAGCCTACTCATGAGTTCCGAATACATAAACACGGAAAAACTTTATATTTTAGAGAATAACATATGAATTCTAAAGTTTTTGCCATTGTGTCGGAACTCATGAGTAGGCTTGTACTTCTAGATGGTAAATCAATTATACTACTAATATTACAATAAGTCAAGTATACAAAAAGCTCGTAAATGCTATGATTTTAGAGCAAGAATCAGATGATGCATAATAAGAAAATTCAATATCTCGTATCGTTTGTTTCGCGTTTTTAATTTCTAACAAAGCGACGAAGTTAAACAAATGCTCAATAAATTTTTTAGTTATTTTTCGCACGACATTGGAATTGACCTTGGAACCGCAAATACGCTTGTGTATGTTCGTGGTAAGGGAATTGTTATTAATGAGCCATCCGTTGTCGCGGTAAATCAAAAAACAGGACAGATTCTTGCCATTGGCACCGATGCAAAAAAAATGGTTGGACGAACTCCCGCCTATATTACGGCAACTCGTCCGTTGGTGCAGGGAGTCGTTTCTGATTTTGAGGTAACAGAAGAGATGCTTCGGTTTTTTATTAAAAAAGTTCATCAAAAGACATCAGCCCCTTTTGCGCGGCCACGGATTGTTATTGGGATTCCATCAGAGATTACTGAAGTTGAACGGCGGGCAGTTGAAGATGCGGCAAAGAATGCAGGCGCTCGAGAAGTGTATCTTGTTGAAGAGCCAATGGCAGCCGCTATCGGCGTGCGACTTCCAATTCAAGAAGCGATCGGCTCAATGATTGTTGATATCGGCGGAGGCACAACCGATATAGCCGTTATTTCGTTAGGGGGAATTGTCGTCTCAAAAAATATCAGGGTTGCCGGCGATAAATTTAATGAAGATATTATTCGCTTCGTTCGGGACGAGTACAAACTCCTCTTGGGCGAACGAACAGCGGAGAATATTAAAATTGCTATTGGGTCAGTCTATGAACTTGCAGAACCCCTTGAAGCGCGCGCGCGCGGGCGAGACCTTATTACGGGTCTCCCAAAAGAGATTATTTTAGATGATTCGGAAATTCGTCGCGCACTTCGTCATTCAATCACAACAATTGTAAACGCAGTAAAAACCGCCGTTGAAGAAACCCCTCCGGAGCTTATTGCCGACATAATGCAGAAAGGAATCGTGCTTGTCGGTGGTGGCGGGCTTCTTCGTGGACTTGATCGCCTTTTGCAGGAAGAAACAAAGATTTTTGTTCACATCGCAGAAGATCCTTTGACAGCTGTCGTGCGTGGTACGGGAATTATTCTTGAGGATTTAGACTCCTTAAAGGGCGTGCTTGTTGGAATTGAACGAGAAAAATCCCCGATCATATAAAAAGCGCTTTTAATACTTTCTCATTCTCGTTTTATTGTATAAGAATTATTTTTTGCATAGCATTTTTTATGAATTTTTTTCAACGAATTAATTGGCGTTTTTTTATTCCTTTTATTATTTTTGGGTTTTTGTTTTTCATTACCCCTACGCGAGACGGCGTTGGAAAGGGGGTTTTTTTTATCCTGCGTCCGATTCTTCTCTTTGGAGCTGAGGGAGGTAGCCATCTTAATTCTTTTGGTAAGTATTTTCAGGCGTTGCGTTCATTAGAAGTGGATAACGCGGAATTAATTTTAGAAAATATTCGTTTGAAAGAACGTGTTATTGATAATGACGCGCTTCGTGAAGAAAACGTAAGTATGAAAAAGATCGTTCCGTTTATAGAGCAAAAAAAGCGATCGCGCATCAGTACGCGCGTTCTCGGTCGTTTTTTTGATCCTGCGGGCTCCACAATTCTTATTGACGGCGGAAGCGATCAGGGCATGACGAAAGGCGCCCTTGTCATTGCCAACGAGCGATTACTTATCGGGCGCATCTCAAAAATTTTTGGAACAGCTTCGTCTGTTTTTTCTATTCGCAATGTGGGTACAACCCTCGGTGTCGTTATAATTCCATTGGACGATGGCGTTCCTGCGACGACAACAGTACGAGAACGAGTTGAAGGACTTTTTATTGGACGAGGTGATTCAATGGCGATTGATCTTGTGCCAAATACGGTTCCAGTTCAAATTGGAGATTTAGTTGTTACCAATGATTTTATAGAATTAGGAGTTTCTGATCTTATTGTCGGCGAGGTTGTTTTTGCAAAAAAAAATGAAACGCGACAATTTCAGGATATTTTTATCAGAGACATTATACCACCGTCATTTCTTCGTTCTGTTTTTGTGATTGGAGGCGCATTGTAATATATTAATATGTTTTTTTCTCGATTTTCATTTGTTGCATCCGCGCTCGTTTTGTTTTTTCTGATACTAGTTTTTGTTTCAGGATCCTTTTTTGTTCAATCAAGTACGGCGCTGTGGACATTAATTTTTTTTAGCATGATGACGGTCGTGTTTTTTATGCATTTTTTTCAGAAAGCGCTTCTGTTTTTTCTTTTTTCGTATGTTCTGGCGCTTATCGGGGTTCTTTCATTTTGGCATGTGCTTTTTGCGATTTGTTTTGGATTTATTTTTTCTGATGTTTGTTTTCGATTTTTTTTAAAACATCACACCCCAACCGCTGATACAATTTCTATCACATTAAGTTCTCTTGGCGCGCTTGCGGGTATGTACGGCGCAGGTGGTATCGCGGGGATGTATGGATTTATAGTATACGAAGTTTCTGTTTGGTTTCTTCTCGTTTCGGCGGGTTTTATATTAATTTTTTCAATTTTTCTTTTTTTTCTCCTCATTATCATTTCAAATTATTCAAAATACGGCTCATTGATAAAAAATCTCGTATGAACTGGTTTCGTTTTTCACAAAAAGGGCGGATGATAGAACCTGAGGAAATTTTTCTTGATTCATTAAATTTTCTTGGATTTGATCGGGATCGGCACGAGGGACGCCTTGAGCGTTCATCTCAGTACACCTTTTCCAGTAGGGTTTTGGTGATTTTTTTTCTTATTTTTTTCGCGCTTTTTTTTCGCGTTTTTTATTTGCAGGTTGTTTCCGGAACCTTTTTAAATGATGTGGCAAGAACTCAAAGCGTGCTTGTTTCCAGAACCGATGGACCGCGTGGCCGCATAGTTGATCGGAATGGGGTCGTTCTTGCTGGAAACGGTCCTTCATTTGATCTTTTATTATATGGGACAGAATTTAAACGGGGCGCTGTTTCTTTAGATGCTCTGAAAAAACGACTTACTAAAATTTTAGAAAAGTCCGAATTAGAGCTTGTTGCCGAAGGTTTTCCAAAAGACGAACGATCCATTAAACCGCAGACCGTTATTGCCCAAAACATTGATCAAAAAACAATTCTTCTTATTCAAGCCCAGCAAGAGTTTTTGCCTGGAATACTTTCTGAAGAACGGTTTCAACGGACATATGATGGCGGACCCGCCTTTTCCCAACTTGTTGGATATATGGGCATTGTACTTTCAGAAGAACGCGAAAAATATTCAGAATATACAGATGTTTTAATTGGAAAACTTGGTCTTGAACGGGCGTATAATGAATATCTTCGCGGTGTCCCAGGGAAAAAAATTGTTCAAATTAACGCGCTTCGCTCTGTTCAGCGAATTAAAACCATTGAACCTGCTCTTGGTGGCGCGACAGTCACGCTTTTAATTGACGCGGAACTTCAAAAAAAGGCATATGAAGTTCTGGAAAAACACATTCAAGACGGTGGAAAACGAGCCGGAGCGTTTGTTGCCATTGATCCTCGTGATGGGTCAGTGCTCGCGCTTATCTCATACCCGTCTTTTGACAATTCTTTTTTTAAAAACAGGCTTTCTCAAAAAGATTTTGAGAAAATTTTTAAGAATCCCGATATGCCACTTTTTAATCGTGCAATTTCCGGAGAATATCCGCCTGGCTCAATCATTAAGCCAATCATTGCTTCGGCTGCGCTTGAAGAGCGTGTTATTGATCCGCAGAAACAAATATTTAGCGCTGGTTTTATTCAAATACCAAATCCTTTTAAGGCTGGGGAATTCAGTGTTTTTAAGGATTGGAAGCCTTTGGGTTGGATGGATATTCGTTCCGCGCTTGCGTATTCTTCAAATGTGTATTTTTATACTGTTGGCGGAGGATATCAGGGTCAGCAGGGACTTGGAATTGAGAGGATCGGAAGATATGAAGAATTGTTCGGTCTTGGAAAAAAACTTGGCATCGATCTTCCGGGTGAAGAAGATGGAATTATTCCAAGTCCCTTGAGGAAGGCCACTACAAAGAAAAATGATCCACTGTGGCGCATTGGCGATACCTATAACGCAAGCATTGGTCAGGGCGATACGCTCGTGACGCCGTTGCAGATTGCTTCATATGGGGCGGTTTTTGCAAATCAAGGAACTCTTTTTCAGCCACGAATTGTTCAATCAATTTATAATCCTGAAACGGCAACGATTCTTGCTTCGTTTGGTCCGTCAATTATTCGTAGCGATTTTTTAGATAAACGGACGATTCAAATTGTGCGTGAGGGAATGCGTATGGCCGTTACAGAAGGCTCTGCTCGCCAGCTTTCAGCTCTTTCTGTTACGGTGGCGGGCAAGACGGGCACTGCGGAAACCGGACGACTAAACGAAACTCATGCGTGGTTTACCGGTTTTGCTCCATATGAAAATCCGAAAATTATGATAACCGTACTTGTTGAAAAGGGCGGTGAAGGAAGCTCTGTCGCGGTTCCTATTGCTCGTGAGATTCTTGAGTGGTATTTTAAACAGGCAACTTCTACAAGCGCGTTGTAACACAACGAGATATGTAGAATTGACTTATTTTCAAAATATCCGATACTGATACTTATGCGGTTGTAAAAATTAATCACTTTATATACATACTATGCCAAATTATCTTTCTGATGAGGGACACGAAAAAGTAAAAAAAGAACTTCAAGAATTAAAGAACGCAGGGAGAAAAGAGATTGCCCAACGGCTTGAAGACGCGAAAGCGCTTGGGGATCTCTCGGAAAATTCTGAATATCAGGAAGCGCGAGAAGCACAGGAACTTCTTGAGCAAAAGATTATGGAGCTTGAAGATACTCTTCGGAATGCCATTTTAATTACAAAAGGAGATACAGACGAAGTGCGTATCGGTTCAACCGTTGTAGTGTCCGGTTCAAACGGAAAAGAAGCGTATACGATTGTCGGCTCAGAGGAAGCGCACCCAAGCGAGAATAAAATTTCTAATGAATCACCCTTGGGGAAGGCGTTTTTAGGACATAAAGCAGGAGAAAGCGTTGAAGTGAAAGCCCCAATGGGGACCATTCAATATACTATTATTGAGATTAAATAATCTGGTTATATATTTAGTTTCTTGCGAGACGCTATGAATGCGTGCGATGCGTTGTTTTAAGCCGAGCCTGCTAATTGTCAGGCTCGGCTTTTTTGACCAATAAATATAAAAAGGCTATTATACAAAGCAGAATTATACATTCTATGCTTGAAGATATTCGCGGTGAACGGATAAAAAAACTTGACGCGCTCAAGAAGACAAATCGCAATCCATATCCCTCCTCGTCTGGACGGGACCATTTAATTTCCGAAGTTCTCGGGGCTTTTATTCTGCTGGAGGAATCAAAAAAACCAGTTGTTATTGCGGGAAGGATTTTTTCGCTACGCGAGCATGGAGGAATCGTCTTTGCCGATCTTTTTGATGGGACGGGGAAGATTCAAATTCTTTTTAAAAAAGATGCGCTAGGCGAAGAGCTGTATGATGCTTTTATGAGCATGGTGGATATTGGTGATTTTATTGATGTTTCGGGAATTTGTTTTGTTACCAAGCGTGGTGAAAAAACAATAGAAGCGCGCGCATGGAGCGTGCTCACTAAAGCGCTTTTACCGTTACCGGAGAAATGGCACGGTCTTCAAAACACCGAAGAGCGATATAGAAAGCGATACCTTGATATTCTTATGAATGATACGGCACGCGATCTATTTCAAAAGAAAGCGCGCTTTTGGAAAAGTATCCGTGATTTTATGCACGCGCACGGTTTTATGGAAGTTGAAACTCCAATTCTTGAAGCGTCGCCGGGTGGAGCGGACGCGGAACCATTTATTACCCATTTAAACGCTCTTGATATTGATTTATATCTTCGTATTTCACCGGAACTTTCTTTGAAACGACTTTTAGTTGCTGGATTTGATAAGATTTTTGAGATCGGCAGGATTTTTAGAAATGAGGGCATTGATCGGGAGCATCTTCAGGATTATACTCAGCTTGAATTTTATTGGGCGTATGCGAATTATCAAAACTTGAAGCCATTTGTTGAGGCGCTCTATAAAAAAGCAGTTATAGATACGCTTGGAACTTCTACGCATACATGGAATGAAACGGTTATTGATTGGGGAAAGAAATGGGAAGAGTATGATTATTTTGAATGTGTAAAAGAAAAATTGGGGATTGATCTGCGTTCAATAAGCGAGATGCATCTTCGCGCTGAAGCGAAAAAACTTGGCCTTGAGCCACAGAAACATTTAGGACGCGGAAGAGTTATTGACCTTATTTTTAAAAAGGCCGTTCGGCCATACCTTATTCAGCCTGGCTTTCTTATAAACCCGCCGATTGATATTGAGCCATTAGCAAAGCGAATGTCGGATGATCCATCGCGCGTTGAACGGATTCAGGTGGTCGCCTGCGGAACTGAACTTGGGAAAGGTTTTTCTGAATTAAACGATCCCATTGATCAAAGAACGCGAATGGAAGAGCAGGTGCGATTAATAGAGGCCGGAGATAAAGAGGCGCAACGACTTGATGAAGGTTTTATTGAAGCGCTTGAATATGGAATGCCCCCTGCTGCCGGCTTCGGGCTTTCAGAACGGTTTTTTTCTATTATCATGAACGAGTCTGTCCGTGAAACAACTTTTTTTCCGCTCATGAGACCGCATAAGCCATAGAATCAAAGAGCCGTGCGTAGACCTCTTGATTTATGATTTTTGCTTCTTAATCTAAGTTATATGTTAGATATCAAATACATTCGTGAAAATTTAAAATTGGTCAAGGAATTATTGGGTCGAAAAAATATCGCTCCAGATGTTATTGATGCCATTATTGAAGCGGATCAAAACCGTCGCGGCTTTTTACAGCAATACGAAGAATTTCGCAAAAAACAAAACGAGTTTTCGGAACGGGTAATAAAACTTTTCGGAACAGACAAAGAAGACGCACTATCTGAAATGAAAACGGTAAAAATAAAACTTGTTGAAATTGAAGCGGGGTTAAAAATTGCAGAAGATGTATTTCAAAATTGGATGTATAAAATGCCGAACATTCCCTTTGACGATACCCCCATCGGAAAAAACGAGGCGGACAATGTAGTTATTCGCGAAGTTGGCGATAAGCGGTCGTTTCCGTTTTCTGCAAAAGATTATATTGTTTTAGGCGAAGCGCTTGATCTCATTGATACTGAACGGGCGGCAAAGGTTTCGGGTGCACGGTTCAGCTATCTAAAACACGAAGCGCCACTTTTTGAGTTTGCTCTTGTACAATTTGTTTTTTCACGACTTTTAAACGAGGGGTGGATTGAAAAAAATACAAAAAAACAAAAGCTTAGCGTTCCACCAAAACCGTTTATTCCTCTTGTTCCTCCCGTTATGATTCGCCCAGAAGTATATCGCGCGATGGGACGGCTTGATCCAGGGCAGGAAGATGAACGCTATTTTTTGCCGAAAGATAATTTATATCTCGTTGGGAGCGGTGAGCATACGACTGGTCCCATGCATATGGAAGAAGTTTTTGACGAAAACGCGCTTCCTCATCGTCATGTTGCGTTTTCAACCTGTTTTCGACGGGAGGCAGGAGCGTACGGGAAAGATACTCGTGGAATTATTCGCGTGCATCAATTTGATAAGATTGAGCTTTTTGTTTTTGCGCATCCCGAAAAATCACAAGAAGAGCACAAACTTCTCGTCGGGATACAAGAAGCGCTTATGCAAGAATTAAAAATACCGTATCGGGTTGTTTCTATATGCGCTGGCGATATGGGGTGGCCCGATGCGCAACAGTACGACATTGAAGCGTGGATGCCGGGACAAAATCAATATCGTGAAACGCATTCAGCTTCAAATACGACGGATTTTCAATCCAGACGGCTCAATATGAAATATAAGGCGAGGGATGGTTCAAAAAATTTCGTTCATACTTTAAACGCGACGGCGTTTGCGATTGGACGGACGCTTATCGCTATTCTCGAAAATTATCAGAATGAAGATGGAAGCGTTGATGTTCCGGATGTTCTTATTCCGTATATGCACGGCATTACCAGAATTATTCCAAGAAAAAAATTATTATGAAAAGAGCGCGGGATTTATATGATGCCCGTTTTCGTACATGGATTGAAATTGATGTCAAAAAACTCCGAGCAAATGTTTCGGAGTTTTTAACTCTTGTGTCCGCGTCAACACGCGTGTGCGCTATTGTAAAATCAAACGCGTATGGGCATGGTATTGTTGGGATTGCCCGTGAGCTTTCAAAAATGCGAGAGTTCAAAAAAAGAGGATGGTTCGCCGTTGATTCAATTGTTGAAGCAGTTCGCTTGCGAAAGGAGGGTATACGAACGCCAATTCTTGTTTTAGGATATATTCTTCCGCGGTTTATATCAGACGCAGTCAATCATAACATATCAATAACCGTTTCATCGCTGGAAACACTTCGTCATCTCACCGCCATTTCTAAAAGTCCGCGCATTCATCTCAAAATAGATACCGGAATGCACAGGCAAGGATTTTTCCCGGAAGAGATTTCGAGCATTCTTCCTCAATTAAAAAAAATAATTATTGAGGGTGTATATACGCATTTTGCCGATCCAGAACGCGTGGCTCTGACGCGCAAACAGTATGAGAAGTTTTTTTTCGTAAAGAATGTTATAGCGCCTATTTATCCAAACGCGATTTTTCATGCCGCGGCATCAGGGGCGGCGATCCTTTGTCCAAAAACTCGTTGTGATATGGTTCGCATTGGAATTGGATTGTACGGATATTTTCCGTCGCATAAAGCGCGTGTTCGTGCGCGCGGCATCTCACTTCATCCGATACTCTCGTGGAAAAGTATTGTGAGCGAGATAAAGCGAATTCCGAAGGGCGAGAGTGTCGGATATTATTTTACCGAATGCATGCGAAGAGATTCTATGCTTGCAATCATACCGATTGGATATTGGCACGGGTTTGATCGTTCGCTTTCTTCGCGTGGTTTCGTTTTAATTCGCGGAAAGAGGGCAAAAGTTATCGGTCGCGTTTCAATGGACATGATTACGGTTGATTGCACGGATATTCAGAATGTCGCTATCGGAGATCAGGTGACTATTATCGGCGTTGATGGCAGAGAAAGTATATCTGCGGAAGAGATTGCCGATATGCAAGGAACGAGCGCGTATGAGGTATTAACGCGCATCAATCCGCTCATTCAGCGCAACTATATATAGCTATGGAATGGAACAATAAAACAAAAATTGTATACGGACCAAAGAATGTTGGCTCCCCAAAAACGAAATTGCGGTTTTTTGTTTTGATCGCGTGTGCCGTTCTTATTTTTTTAGGACTTAGTTTTGGAATATATTGGACGCTTTCACATCAAAAACTTACCATCACAGAAGTTTCTCTTGATGGAACAAACGCCCTTACAAAAAATACGGTTTTGGAAACGGTTGACGAGTATTTTTCACGGAAATTTTTTTTTGGTATTTCGTATCGGCAATATTTTTTTGCTTCACCGTCAACGCTTAAAGAGATTCTATATGTCCGTTTTCCTCGGATTAAGAGCGTTTCAATAACAAAGGATTTCCCACGAGCGATGCGCATTACTATTCACGAGCGATCGGTGTGGGGAACGGTTTGTAATTTTTCTGCCAAAAGCGAATCTACTCTTGATAAAAAAAACTCCGAAGATTCTGAATCTACGGAATCATTAATACCTATTGAACATAAATCATGTGCGTATATTGATGATGGAGGATTTGCTTTTGCGCCAGCGCCTTTCTTGGATGGGTTTTTAATAAAAAAAATTTTTATTAATGAGTCAGATATTAAGATTGGAGAAAACGCCGTTTCCGAGAGCAAAATCCTTTTGTATGAAAACATGATCCGATCTTTTAAGGCAACTGATACCTCTGTCATGGCAATGCTTTTTGAAATGGACATCCCGCGGGATGCGCGGGTATATGCGGGGAAGTGGCACGCGTTAATCGCGCGAGACGCTGATCCAGAAAAAATTGCCGAAGTTTTAAAATTGATTATGGCAACTGAATTGAAGGGGAAACTGGACGAACTTCAGTATATTGACCTTAGATTTGGAAATAAGGTTTTTTATAAATTACGAAGAAAATAATTTTTTACTCTAACTTCACACACTTTTTTACGCGAGAACAAATTTTTTATATTGTAAACCCTATTTTTTGATGCACATCATGAAGTGTTTTTTCTGCAATTGCTATGGCGCGTTCTTTGCCTTCTTCTAACACCGCTCGCACCTCGTTTGGATTACTTAGAAAACCATTAAACCGTTCCTGCATGGGCGTTAGCGCGTGAGAAATGATTTCGGCAAGCGCGTTTTTAAACTCACTATAAGTTTTTTCTTTATACGCCATTTCTATTTCTTTAACTGTTTTGCCGGAAAAAACGCTATAGATCATTACAAGATTTGAAATGGCGGGTTTTTGTTTTGGATCATATGCGATTTCTTTGCCCGAATCAGTAACCGCGCTTTTTAATTTTTTTGCTATAGTAGCGCGATCATCAAGTAGCAGAATTGAAGCGTTGAGGTCAGGATCGCTTTTTGACATTTTTTTTAATGGATCCTGCAAGCTCATAATGCGCGCGCCTTCTTTTGCTATGCGCGGTTTAGGAATTTTAAACGATGCGCCAAAGCGTTTATTAAATTTATCCGCAAGCATCCGTGTAAATTCAATGTGTTGGAGCTGGTCTTCTCCTACAGGTACTTCGTCTGTCTGATAGAGAAGGATATCGGATGCCATAAGCGTTGGATAATTTAAAAGTCCGGCAAGTACCGATTTTTTATCTTCGCGCTTGTCCTTGTATTGCGTCATCCGTTCAAGTTCTCCGAGCGGCGTTATGGTATTTAAAATCCATTGGAGTTCTGCGTGCGCCGGCACACATGACTGCTGGAAAATAATTGATTTTTGCGGATCAATCCCGATGGCAAGATATAACGCGGTGAGATTAAATATTCTTTGCCGAAGTTCTTCCGGTTTTTGTGGCACGGTGATGGCGTGCATATCAACAATGCAAAAAATCGCTTCGTTGGTATTTTGAAGTTCAATCCACTGTTTCATTGCGCCGACATAATGACCGATATGCAGTTCGCCTGACGGCTGAATCCCACTTAAAATTCTCATTGTTTTATGTTTTTATTACCTAGCGAAGATCGGCAAGCGGACACAGCAGTGTCTGCTTGCGAGCAAGCGACGGGAAAATTGTACCCAGCTATATTACCTAGCGAATATCGGGAAGCGAACACTGAGTGTACGCTTCCGAGGTTAAAGCTTCGGGGAAGCTTTAACGGGAAATTTAGAGAGCTTTAGCTCTCGTAAAAAATTTCCCAGTGTTTCGCCGAGGAGGCGAAAAGCAACAGGAACAAAGGTCAATGCCTCGGGGCTTTGCCCCGATGAGCTTTATTGTAATCCGACACTGTTTATGATACCGTTTTTATAGCAGTTTTACAACAAACAGAGGGTACAATGAGAAAAAGCAGAACCTTTTTGGAAGAAAAACTCCTTAAAATAGTTGCCGTAAAAAAGCGTATTAAAAAGTGCAGAAAACTTCTTGATACTCAAGAAAAAGCGGTTCAAAAACTGGTTGAACTTTTAGATGGAATCATAATTGACCCTGTGCGCGGAGTGATTCTCACACCGAAGAAAAAACGACAGCGCGCCGAATTACAAAAAATAAAGTAGAGGTTTTTTATTTCGACTATAAAAAATCCCGCTCATACATATGAGCGGGATTTTCTTTTTTAAAACTATACCTCAACAATTACCGGAAGTACCATTGGGCGTTTTTTTGTTTTTGTGAAGAGAAATTGCCCAATTT
>JBBTQR010000025.1:0-684 GCA_038065595.1 Patescibacteria group bacterium
AAAAGTATTTCGGGGGCGCTTGGGACCATAGGTAGTGGTGCCTATAAAACCGTATATCTTGATAAGGTTACACTCACCCCTGAACCAGCATCAAAATTGCCACAAGATGTAGTAGATACGATTGAAAGGCAAACGGTCCGGTTATACACGATAGAGGGCGCGACCCGCACCGTTACATATAGCGAGTGTAAAGCCCTAAAGCTAACGCCCGGTGGAGCTACTCCACGAACAAAAGAAGATGCCACAAGGGATATCGCGTGTTCACAGATGGAGGGTGTCGCAAAAGCGTTGCAGGATAAATACACCCTAAATCCAGCTGATACAAGCGCGCGGTTTTACAAAACATACGGTTCGCAAATTGTTGCAAAACTGTTTATTGGGATTCTTGCCATCTTTGTCATGTCCGCACTCTGTGTAATGCTGGTTATTAGATATATAACCTTAATTTTTGTCCTGATACTTGGTCCTTTTGCGTTTCTCGGAATGATTTTACCAAAAACTCAATCCTGGTGGGATGATTGGTGGAGGGCGCTTATTAAATGGACTTTTTTCTTTCCTGCGTTCGCGATTTTTTTAGATCTAACTATAAAAACGGTGACTGCGCTCAATGCTCAATACATAACGCCAGAACAAAACGCAAACGCCGGATTCTTTACGATGCTCTTCCAACAGCTACTGGCGGGA
>JBBTQR010000025.1:694-21925 GCA_038065595.1 Patescibacteria group bacterium
GCTCTCTTATGGCGGCGCAAAAAATGGGGATTGAAACCGCGAACACCGCGATGACACTTGGAAAGAGGAGCTTGGTAAATATGAAAGATTATGCGAAACAGCGCGGTCAATCATATGGCACGCGCGGTCTTGGAGTGCTTGGTTCGGGCGCGCTTGCTGTTGGGGCAGGGAGAATTCCATTGGTGCGCGGTATGGCAGCAAGAATGGCGGCGGCAGGCACAAAAGAAAGCGAACGCGAAACCCAGAAAAAAACAGGATGGCAAAAAAATCTTACCGCGAAAGATCGAGCAAATTATATGGCAAATTTGAGTGGGGAAAACGAAGCTAGTACGCTTGAAAAAATGGACAAAAAGACCCGCGAGGGAACCCTTAGCGCCATGAGCTATAAAGACAAGATGAGAATACTCCCAAAGCTCCGTACAGCGAACGCTGAACATTTCCTTGCTCAAGACAGCGACCCGCGCGTTGTTGCTCATGCGTTAAATCCAAACCTTGATGAAAATAAAGACTCAAATGGATTCCAAGTTGAATTGAATAATATTATTAATACCAAATTCTCGGGTAAAAACGCAAAAAACCTCTCCTCTCACTTTATTGAAAGTGAACGGGGTAAAATATGGGCAAAAGAAGGAATGACACCGGATCAAATGTCTGCGATCACTAATACTTCAACAGATCGTCTCAAATCCCTTCAGACCGCGCTTACAGAAGAAATAGACGGGGTTACGGGTGAGTTAAAAAAGGTCAAAATAGATCCATCCCAATTCAAGGGAGTGGGTATGACTGAATTTTTGCAAAGCACAGCAGCCCGTGCATTCGTTGAGCGGGGTCAACAAATCCCCGCAGGATATACATCCGCAAAAGAAAAAGAAGTGGCAATAGCAAAAATACAAACAGCAACCGCCAAAGCGATTGAAGACGCTCGGCTAACAGCTGAAGAAAAATCGTTTAAATCAAAATACGAAAAGGAGTTATCTCGTCTTGAAAAAGGCGAACCACTCCCTTCTCCAAAAAGTGTTTACGAAAAAGCAAAAGGAATTGCAAAAGAACACTCCTATAAGGTCGGCGAAGAAACGGCGGAAAAAACAAGTGTAAAACTTGAAGCGGTAATGAAAAATAAAATCAAAGACACCAATAGACCGAGCGAAACACAAGAAGAAAAAGAAGATATTAAAAAGATTATAGAAGACGCGCTTAGAAAAGAAAAAGAAAATACATAGTATATGAATAACGACTACACGCTCCTTTTTAACGGAGAAAAACTTCTTGAGATGTACGCAACACTTCCTGACGATATCAAGCGGGCAATTTTTAGTGTTGACACCGCAAAACAGATAATGAGAATTGGGAAAAAATACAGCCTTTCCATAGACCAGATAGGGGGATTAGGAACACATACTGGAATGGTAATGGTCGGCGCGCTTCATCCGCGTGGCTTTATTCAGGAACTTGAAAAAAGTTTCCGTATTGACCGCACAAAAGCAACTGAAATTGGAAAAGAAATAAATCATGAGATATTTTTTCCAATTCGCGAGGAATTAAAAAGGATCCACAGCATGGAAGACGCGGGCGAAATTTTAAGCGAAAAAGAAGTTGGGAAGGGCGACGCTCTTAAAAATATAAGCGATCGGAGAATAATCGGAAAAATTCCGGAAGAATCTGCGCTGAAAAAAGAAATTCCGCCCCCCGCCTCTTCCGCGCCAATAACCCCTCCACCACGCCCCGCTGAATCGTTGCCATCACCAAAACCGAAGCTGTTTGTACCACAAATTCAAAAACAGCAAACCCCACAAATTCCCATACCGCCCAATCCCAACACTTCAACCAATTATCAAAGTCAAACTTCACTATATTCCGAGCAAAACGCACAAAAAGAAAGCGCCGTTCCACAACAGCAACAGACAAAACCGCTCGTTCCCGAAACTCTGCCACAAAAAGAAAGCGCCCCACAAAACATCCCTCAACAGCGCCCATTAGGTTCTGGCTCTCGTTCACTTGAAGAAAAATTTAGCATTGGAAAATCAATATCACAAGAACCCTCAATTCGTCCTATGCCAGAATGGGCAACCAAAAAGGCCCCCGAGTATGGTCAAGAAACGCAATCAAAGCCCCAGACATCACAATACGAAAGTTCAACCCCAATAAACCCACTTCATCAGCAATCCGCAATGACTCGCGTAGAAACACCTACACAAAGCGCGCCGATCCAGCAACAAAAACAACCGCCGATACAAACGCGAAACAACGAAGGCGATCAATATCGGGAGCCAATTGAATAGCGTTTGAGGAATAGTGTTCAGCGTTCAGTAAAAACATGAAACTCAACTCGTATAAAGATTTAATAGTGTGGCAAAAGGGCATTGTTCTTGTAAAAGAGATTTATGCGCAAACCAAGAAACTGCCCCGCACAGAAATATATTGGCTCACATCTCAAATGCAACGGTCTGCCGTTTCAATTCCCGCGAATATTGCTGAAGGGTACAGTCGCAACCATCGCGCTGAATTTGTACAATTTCTTTCCATCGCAAATGGTTCTGCCGGAGAACTGGAAACACATCTTATTATTGCTAAAGATATATATCCGCATATTGAGTGGACACAAGCCGAATGACTCACAATTGAAATTAAAAAGATGCTCTATGCGCTCATCTCTAAAATGAGCCGTAAACGCTAGACGCTAATAAAATGCAACAATATCAAGTCCCTCAATTTATTGACATTGAAGACAAAATTATCGGCCCATTAACGCTGAAGCAGTTTTTATATCTTTTGGGGGGCGTTGGAATCGCCGGAATCGCCTACATCATTTTTATTCCAATCCTTTTCATTATTGTCGGACTTTTTGCGCTTGTCTTCAGCACGGCGCTCGCTTTTTACAAAGTAAACGGAATTCCTCTGCCAAATGTTTTTCGTAGCGCGTTCTTATACTTTACAAAACCGCGCCTCTACATCTGGAAACAAGATGAAACGAAAAAAACAGCGCAACAATCTTTAGAAAATACAATTCTCCCATTGAAAGTTCCGAACACCGCGGAATCAAAACTGGAAGACCTTGCGTGGAGTTTGGATATTAAAGAAAAAACACGAGAAAGACGATAAATTGAATACGCCACACATCAGAGATTCAAAAACCCTGAACTGAGAAGATAAAAATAAATAAAAACACCATTCCAAAAAACTACGAATTAAAATCCAACATCTCAACACTTAAACGAAGCTCCTATGACAAACGCAAAATCATCGGCAATTTCATCACAAAACTTTGTCGCGATTGATTCAATCCGCGATGGAATTGTTATTCTCAAAAAAGGCGGGATCCGTGCAGTTCTTATGGTTTCTTCGGTTAACTTTGATCTCAAATCAACGACGGAGCAAGACGCGACAATTTTTCAATATCAAAACACAATTAATTCTTTTGATTTTTCAGTTCAATTCATTATTCAATCACGAAAACTGAACATTGAGCCATATCTGAATATCTTGCTTGAACAATATAAAAAAGAACAAAATGAGCTTGTAAAAATTCAAATAAACGAATACACCGACTTTATAAAATCCCTGGTAGAGATATCAAATATCGTTTCAAAAACATTCTTTGTCGTCGTGCCATATTACGCCACGGACAATATAGAAAAAAGCGCTGGAGGAGTTTTTTCTTCTATTTTCGGCGGAAATAAAACAAATGCTGAAAAAACCGAAAAAGCGGAAAAAGGATTTGAGGAAGAAAAAAATCAGATTCTTCAGCGCGTTGACACTGTGACACTTGGACTTCAGCGACTCGGGGTTAGAAGCGTGCAATTAAATACCGAGGAATTGATTGAACTATACTATGGATTATATAACCCAACAGAAACCAGTAAAACAACTGGAATAAAAGTCCAAATGGAGTAAATTGGATAACAAAAATTATGTTTTCGCTATTTCAAAAAAAAGAAACGGGTAAAAAATCGGATGAAGAAATTCTTTCTATTTTTCCTGAAGATGTTTATAAAACGGGTCAGGTAAATTTACGGGACTTTATCGCTCCTTCCGCGCTTGAGGTTAACCCAAATTTCCTCCGTATTGGCGAACGAGTTGCGCGAACTATTTTTGTCTTTTCGTATCCTCGCTATCTCCACACGAGCTGGTTTTCTCCAATTATCAATATGGACAGTGTTTTTGATATTTCCATCTATATACATCCCGTTGATACCTCGCTCATCCTTGGGAAATTACGAAAAAAGGTTGCGCAGGTGCAATCACAGATTTCAACACGGGAAGAAAAGGGCTTTATTCGGGATCCAGTTCTAGATACCGCACACCATGACCTTGAGAATCTTCGCGATCAACTCCAGCAAGGATCAGAAAAGCTTTTCACTATCGGAATCTACATAACGATCTACGCCACCACAGAAGAAGAGCTTAATAAAACCGAAAGCGGGATCCGTTCAATGCTTGAAGCAAAACTTATTTACACCAAGCCCGCGCTCTTTCGTCAGGAAGAAGGATTTCAGTCAACGCTCCCCATCAATACCGACATCCTTCAAAACCACAGTTTCTTAAATTCAGGATCGGCGTCATCAACCTTTCCGTTCGTTTCCGCCGACCTAACCTCAAACAAGGGAATTCTCTATGGCATCAACCGCCACAATAATAGCCTCATTCTTTTTGATCGCTTCAGTTTAGGAAACGCAAATTCCATCACATTTGCCGTTTCTGGAGCTGGAAAATCGTATATCTCAAAACTTGAGATTCTTCGCTCGCTTATGTTTGATATTGATATTATCGTTATTGATCCTGAAAATGAGTATGAGCATCTTGCGCAAAGCATCGGTGGCAAGTTTTTTCGTATTTCGCTTACATCTCCCCATCACTTAAACCCCTTTGATCTGCCAACGCCAAGAGAAGACGAATCACCATCAGATATTTTCCGCTCAAATGTTATCAACTTAATAGGTTTGTTTCGTATTATGCTCGGTGGCTTAACGCCCGAAGAAGACTCTATTTTAGACACCGCAATCATTGAGACATACGCATCGCACGACATAACCGTTGATTCAGATTTTTCAAAAATAATCCCCCCAACGCTAAACGATTTAGCTCTCGTGCTCGCGGGCACCGAAGGCGGGGAAGTCCTCGCCGTCAAACTAAAAAAGTTTACCCAGGGAACATGGTCCGGATTTTTGAATCAACAAACAAACATTGATATCAATGCTCGTCTTGTCGTTTTTTCAATCCGCGATATGGAAGACGAACTTCGTCCAGTGGCGATGTATATTGTACTACACTTTATTTGGAATATCGTGCGTTCAAAGCTAAAAAAACGCCTGCTCGTTGTTGATGAGGCGTGGATATTGATGCGTCACGACGATGGGGCATCGTTTCTCTATGGAATCGCAAAACGCGGACGCAAATACTACCTGGGACTTTCAACCATCTCCCAAGATGTTTCAGATGTTTTGAATTCGCCCTATGGCAAAGCGCTCGTCACAAACTCCTCATTGCAAATAATTCTCAAACAAAGTTCTGCGACCATTGATATGATGGTGGATGTCTTCAACCTTACCGATGAAGAAAAGTTCTTGCTTTTAGAATCAGAAAAAGGGGAGGGCATATTTTTTGCGGGATTAAAACATGTCGCTCTTAAAGTAATTGCGTCATACACGGAAGATCAGATTATTACTTCGGATCCGGCACAGCTTCTGGCGATTAAAAAGGCAAAAGAAGAATTCGCTCTGACAAATTAAAGAATGTAAAACGCACCATTGATACCTATGGGGAAAAAACCAAAAGAAATATCACTCGTTGAGCTTATTGTCGTTCTTATCTTTTTTGGATTTGGTTCGTGGCTTTTGAGTTTTATATGGCTCGGATGGATTGGAAACGGTGCCGTCACACTATGGGCAAAATTCAAAGGAATTAGATTAAAATCATACGGACAAGACATGCTCTTGCATACACTTTCTCCACTTGTCGGCATAATCCCGGGTGTGCCGGGAGCGGCAGGACAAATCGCCGTTCTGTATATAGCTCAAAAGATAGAAAAAATCGCTCCAAATACCATTGGAATGCTCGGAGTCGCACAAAAAAAGTAAACACGATATACTATACTTACATATTGCTACTGATAACTAATAAGCTGAAACCGTAGAAAAATGACTCTTCCGCGTCATTCTGGACGCATTCGCTTCGCTCAGCGTAAACACATAGCGCAAACCTTACGAAGAATCTCGTGCATCAATAATAAAGGCAAGCTAAAAACCAATGAACAAGCGATCAAATAAAAAAATACCCGCGCCGTTGCTGATTCCGATTTTTATAGCGGTACTGTTTTTTATCTTCACATATTCTCCTGTTCACGCGCAAGGAACACAGACAAATAATCCGCCGTTGCCACAAAGCCCTTACCTAACAGAGTACGAAAACTTTATTGTCGCAATTAATCCTTTCTCCCCAGATCCAGACACGGTATTTGAAGCGTACATCGTGGCGGATTTCCCAATCACCAAACACAGTCAGGTTTTGTGGTTTTTTAATGGCGTTCAAATGCTGGCATCAACAAGCACGCCACCTGGAAAGATTTATTTAGCGGCTCCGAATGAAACATCGCAAAAGATTCTTATTCAAGCGCAAATGAATATCGGTGGCAAAGCCATTACGAAAAGAGCTGAAACATACACATCTTCGGGGTCTTTACTGTCTGACGCAAAAAAAATAGAAGAACAGCTCAAAACCAAACTTGAAGAGACAATCCTTCAGGCAAAAAAACAGGAAGAACAAATCTATGGCAAAAGAAAAAGAAACCAGATTTTTTCTATTGTCGCGGACAACAAAAATCCCGGACCGTATGAGCCAGTCAACCTGACCATAGAATCTGGCTCGCTGGATACCAACCGCGTATTTGTTTATTGGTCGGTTAATGGAACGAAAACAAAAGAAGGAACGGGTGAAAAGGTTTTGAGCGTAAAAACAGATGGAATTGGAAGTCAAAAAACAATCCGCGCTAGTATTACGGACTCCGATGGCGCTGTCTATTCCGATGAAATAATAATCTCTCCATTTAAGATAAATCTCTATTGGTGGGCAAACACAATAGTTCCTCACTGGTATAAAGGTAAAGCGCTTCCGTCAGTTGGAAGCTCCGTGCGTGTAAGCGCGTTTGTTCCAACTGGAGTGGCACAGCCTCAAAATTTTATATATCGCTGGCTCCTCAATGACACGCCCAAATACAACGCGTCTGGGATGAACCGCCAAACATTTTCTTTTATACCAACACTTGAGTCCTACGGTGATCTAGTAACACTTCGCGTAGAAAGTGGAGACAAGACTATATCAGCCGAAGTCCCTCTTACTCTATTTACTGTCAATCCGGAACTTTTTTTCTGCATTGTTGATATACTCGCCGGATGCGTGAAAGGAGCGCGCGAAACAATAGCAAAGAGTCAAAGCGAACTTGAAGTGCGTGCAATTCCTTTTTTCTTTTGGAAAGACGATGCTCGTTTAATCAACTATCAGTGGAGATTAAACGGACGCGCCGTACCCCCATCAAAACCAGACCCCAGTCCATGGATTCTCTCGCTTAAAAATATTCCGCCAGCATTGAAGGGTAAAATTAACATAACCGCGGATCTAAAAGCACCATAAGCAAAAAATCCGCTTATGGTTCATTTGTCATTAATGTACAATAACACCACACCTATGCGCGCATTTTTTTTCATCATACTAGCTGTGTTTATTTCAACTCTGCTCGCGGGAGTTTTTGCGCCGTCTACTCGTGCAGCCGAAATAAACTGGAATGATCCGTCATTTACCGATTCGCTTAGAAATCCGGATGGAACTATTTTTATATTTGGTCAAGGCAGTTCAGGCGACCCATTTTATGAAACTGTCGGCACGCCGGAACCTCAAAAAGTTACTGGATTTTTAGGCAGACTTTTTGTTTTCTTAATCGGACTTGTCGGCGTTTCAGCGTTTTTTATGATTGTATGGGGTGGATTCCAGTATGCGACATCTTCGGCAAATCCCGCGTCAATGAGCGCGGCAAAAGAAAAAATCTGGGGAGCGCTACTTGGCTTAGCGCTTGCAGCGGGATCAGTTATCATCTTACAAACAATCAATCCCGATCTCATTGAATTTAATACAGGCGCGACAGGTCCTCGCAATACAAACTCAATTATTTCAGCTCTATCGCAACAAAATATCTTATATTAGTATGTCAAAAAAACTTTTTATTGCCGTTGGTCTTGCTGTTATTTTCCTCATCGCGGGAGTGTATGTGTATTTTGTATACTTTTATGGAAAAGAAACCATAAAAACACCACAATTTCCAATCCGCGAATTCCCGACACAGATCAATCTTACAGATCAAAAACCGCCCGAACAAAAAGAGCCTGCTGTCGCACAAGAAGAAAAAGGAGTTCTCCGTGTTTTAACGGAAGAACCGATAATCGGCGGAACGCTCTCTCGTGAAGGAAACTCCGTTCTCTATATAGCGCGCGAAAATGGCAACATCTACCGCACAAGCTTCAGCGGAGATGACCGGGCGCGCGTTTCCAATCAAACTCTTATTGGGCTTTATTACGCGCACTGGTCGCCAGATAAAACAAAAGTTTTTCTCGCGCATGAACGAAACGACGAAATAAAAAAAATAATTCTTGATCTCACGGGAGAAAACCCGACATCCTCAATCATTCCGTCAACCGTCCGTTCGGGAACATGGTCATCTGATGGAAAAATATTTTATTCGTTGGAAGAAATTACGGACGGCGTACGCCTTGTGTCTGCTGATGGAAACAATAAAAACGGCAAAGAACGGCTCAAAATTCCATTGGGCGACCTAAACATTCTTCCATACCCAAACTTATCAATTCTCTTTACTTCGGCGCCATCAGGGATAGTAAATGGCCCACTCTTTAAATTCAATATAAAAAATGGAGCATTTGAAGAACTTTCAAGCGGGTTTGGTATGATCGCCGTTCCTTCGCCTAAAAATACAAAGTTGCTTGTAAGCAAGACGACTTCTTCGGGAACTCTCCAGGGACTTCGTATTGTGAATACTGAAAACGGACAGGAGGAATTTGTTGCGGTGATTACGCTCGCGGAAAAATGCGCATGGGTAGACGAATATGTTTTTTTCTGCGGAGTGCCAAAAGAAAAACTGTCTAAGGTTGTGCTTCCAGATGAATACTACAAAGGACTTTTTGAAACCAATGACCTCCTCATCCGCGTTGACACGCGTGACGCGAGTATTACGAATTATAGCGCTGAAGGATTTGACCGCGGTATTGATATTCAGGATATGTTTACTGACACAGAAGGAGCGAATGTTTTTTTCCGAGATCAAAAAACAAATCTTCTGTACCGCTTCATACTCCCATAAATTACCGAGGATACACATACCATCAAATATAAAAAATCCCGCATACGCGGGATTTTTTATATTTAGTAATGCGTTTTAAAAGCTAAAAAATTCGCGCGTACTATTGATACAGTCTAATTACAATCCGCCGCTCTGGATCAATCCCAATACTCTCGGTGATAATATCAGGATATTCGGAAAGTACCGTATGAATAATACGCCGTTCAAAACTTGACATAGGATGCAGTACGACCTCCTTCCGATACAAACGAACTTGTTTAGCAAAATTTTTTGCATCTTCCATTAAAAGCTCTCGTTTTCGTTGGCGATAGTCATTAATATCTAAAAAAAACCGCGGGGCATCAGGAAATTTTTTTTGCACTATTTTTTTTACAAGCGCAATAATAGAAGTAATCGTTTCACCGCCAAAACCAATAAGAAGTCCTCCATCATTAGTATGAATGGAAATTTTAAACCCCTCCTTTGAATCTTCGGAAACTAAAACTTCAGAGGGAAATGTCATTTTTTCAAGAAAGTTTTCAACTTCCTTTTTAATTTCATCCATACCGCGTACCAATTAATTTCTCGCTGCTAATTTTTGTTGTACTATACCAAAAACATTCAAAACCGTCCAATACAGAGCCATACTAGCGGATAGTTGTAATGAAATAAAAAAAATAAGTACAGGAAAAAAATACTTCATCTGAAATGAAAGTATTTTCCCCATATCTGGCGCGTTGGGATTTGACTGTTGTAATTTTGGCGGTTCTGGCATCGTTACCGCCTGAAAATATTGAGAAACCCCAGCAAAAAAAGCCATAAAAATATTTGGCAACGCAAGATTCAAAATGCCAAAAGCGATAGGATTCAAGATTTCAGGACGGGCAATAAACGGATACAGAAGCTCAAGTTGTGCAGAATCAAAAAGTTTTATAAAAACATTATACAGCGTTATAAAAACGGGCAACTGGACAAGAATCGGCAAACAACCGGAAAAAGGATTTGCTCCTTTATTTTTATATAATTCCATAAGCCGTCGCGCCTGTTCTTCTTTATTGTCTTTACACTCATCTTGAATTTTTTTAATTTCTGGTTGAATTTCCGTCATTTTTTTCTGGGCCATAAGCGCTCGCTGAAAAAGCGGAACAAGAAGAGCCCGAACTCCGATTGTAAGAAAGATAATCGCAATTCCTAAATCCTGAAATGTAAGTGAATAGAGAAAAATAAGTGCGTTAAAAATAGGACGAAATAAAATTTCCTGATAGATTGTATACATAGAAAACTAAAATTTATAACACAGCACGCACCAAAAATTTAATACGCCGATTATGTTCGTGGCGGAACAGGATCGTATCCTCCCTCCGTAAACGGATGACACCGCGCAATTCTTTTTAATGAAACAATAATTCCATTAAAAAGTCCATGTTGACGAATTGCTGTGTCAGCATACTCTGAACACGATGGGACATATCGGCATCCAAAATATATACTTCGCATGCCAATACGATTATGATCGGGCGAAAAAATATATTGATACGCCCTAAGAAAGAAAAGCGAAGTTTTTTTCAAAATCTGCATACAGTTCTTTTCGAGTTAATTGCCCCGCATGGGGTGTAAAAATACACACGATATCAAAAGAGGGGGTTAGGAGTTTTGGGTTTTTTTGAATCCAGCCAGTTACCAATCTGCGCAAACGATTGCGATCAACAGATTTTTTAAGGTTTTTTTTTGAAATTACAAAAGCATATCGCGCGCGCGCCTCTCTGTTTGGATAAAAAAAAAGACGAAACGCGATTCCTCCCCGTCGTCTACCGCTTTTCAGCGCCATTTCTACCTCTTTTTTCTTTTTTAAACGATATATACAGGAAAGCGCCATAATAAAAAGACCTCAAACAGAAAGTCGCTTTCTTCCTTTATCACGACGCGCCTTTAAAACGCGCCGTCCAGTGGACGATTTCATTCGCTTTCTAAATCCGTGTGACGCTTTTCGTTTTTTCTTTTTTGGACGATATGTAAATGACATAAAATATCAATAATATGATTAAAATAATACTAGCACCATATGAACACTTCTACAAGGATATAAAAATTCTAAAATATAGTTTCCTAAATTTCCACTAAATTAGTTATACTCATCTTTTCAACAGTCTATTCGCATTACATTCTTTTGTATCTTTTTTAAAAAAGATTAGTATTAAGAATCACTTACTATGGTAGCCAGGATTTAGAAACGAGTATGGGTGCGATTGGGAAGCAAAGATGCGATTGAGAAGTGAAGACGACGAAATACTGAGCATACCAACGCGAATGTGCCGAACGAGAGCGGGGAAGCGCTAAGGCTCGTAATCCAAATACGCAGAACGAATGTGCGCTGGGAACAAAAATTAATGTCGTTTGCCCCTGACATACGATTGATCATTCACGACAAAGTTCCGAAAATACCTTGGAACTTTGTCGTGAGAAGTTTTATTCTTTTTTTGAAAATCATTTTTTTATGGCTCACGAAGAACTTTGGAAGGTTATTTTAAGCGATATAGAATTGCAGACATCAAGGGCTAATTTTGTTACATGGTTTAAACAAACTTCTATTGTTGATTTTAAAGAACGAGAGGGGGAAGTCTCTATTGCCGTCCCAAATGGCTTTGTAAAAGAATGGCTTCAAAACAAATATAACAAAGCCCTCGTAAACGCATTCCGAAGCGCTTCTCACAATATAAAACACATCCAGTATGTCATCGCAAAAACATCAGATGTTTTTACAGCGCCAAATTCCAGCACTATAACAAAAAAGAAAAAGGAAACGCCCACTGATAATGACATAAAAAAAGAAATCCAGCCTGAAATAAAAGAATTTTCCGTTGATTCAGAGACGAATCTAAATCCTCGATATACATTTTCTAATTTTATTATTGGCAGTTTCAATGAGTTGGCACATGCGGCAATCCAATCCGCCCTTCATAATCTAGGAAGGGTTTATAATCCTATTTTTATCTATGGAGGAGTAGGTCTTGGAAAAACACACCTTATCCAGGCCCTTGGAAATGAGGCCTGCGTGCGCTATCCGGACATCAAGGTACGGTATATTACATCTGAAAGGTTTATGAATGAACTCCTTGAAGCGTACCAACAACCAAATAGAATGGATTTTTTTAAAGAACGCTATCGCTCCGCAGATCTTTTTATTGTTGATGACATTCAGTTTATAGCAAAAACGGAAAAGATGCAGGAAGACTTTTTCCATACATTCAATGCTCTTTTTGAAAAAAACAAACAGCTTATTCTTGCTTCTGATCGCCCTCCAAAAGCCCTTGCCACACTTGAAGAACGATCAAAATCACGCCTTGAAGGCGGATTAGTTGTTGATGTTGGATTTCCTGATTACGAAACCCGAATTTTAATTTTAAAAATGAAAATGCGTGAAAAGAGATTTGCTCTAACAGATGATGTCGTTGAATACATAGCGAATAGCGTTAAAACAAACATCCGCGAGCTTGAAGGCGCTTTAAATCGCCTGATCATAAGCTCTAAAATTTCAAATACCCCTCTTACGCTTGATGAAGTAAAAAAAATTCTTCTAAACTCAACACAGCCAATTAGAAAATTTACAACTCCTAAAAAAATAATTAAAGCGATTGCAAGCTTTTATGATGTAAAGGAACAAGAACTTATGAATCAGAACAGAAAACAACATTTTGTAAAACCGCGTCAAGTTATAATGTACCTTTTGAGAAATGAATTATCTTTATCATATCCTTCAATTGGAGAATATCTAGGAGGTCGTGATCACAGCACAGTTATTCATGCGTGCACAAAAATTGAAAAGGATCTTAAAAATAACTTAAGTTTTGAAGAAGAAATTAAAAGCATTAAAGAAAAAATTTACAAATTATAATAGCGTGTATATAAAGTGTTGAAAAAAAGATTATATTCTATGAAAAAAATGCTCATAAAAATATGACTCTACCCATACTAAAAAAATAATTTATATTTTAGCTAAATTAGTCCAAAGATTATCCACATACTAAAATATATTTTTAAATAAAATTTTATTATCTTTACTACATTTTTATGATTTTCAACAAAATATTCAACTATAATTATAATAATAAAATATTTATAAAATATTTATAAAATTAAATTCTAAACTATGAAATGTATACTTCTTTTACATTCACTAAAGAAAAAAATTTCTTTAGCTGAAAGATTTACAGGAAAAAATATTACATTACCAATTCTTTCAAATATTTTATTTTGTGTTAAAAATCAAATACTTCATATTCGAGCTACAAATCTTGAAATTGCTTGTGATTTAGTTTTACATTGTAAAGAAGAAAAAGATGGAATTGTAGCTGTTCAAGCTAATTCATTATCTTCATATATTCAATCACTTCCTTCGGAAAATAAAATTATTCTTGAGGAAAAAGAAGGATCACTTATTATTAAAACAGAAACAGCACAATCAAAAGTTCTATTAGCACAATCAAGTGATTTTCCGCTTATTCCAAAAATAGAAAGTAAAAATTTTTTTACATTTTCAGTGAGTGAATTTAAAAATGCGTTAAAAAATGTAATTTCAGCAGTCTCTACTACTCAATTAAAACCTGAATTAAATGGTATATTTATATCATTTAATGTAGAAGAAAATTCTCTTGTATGTGTGGCTACGGATACATTCCGACTTGCTGAAAAGAAAATAAAATTAAATAAAATAAAGAGCAATTCTTTTTCATTTATTTTACCACTTCGTTTTTCTCAAGAACTTATTCGTTTTGAAACTGACGAGGAAGGAGGAGAATGTGTGTATGGAGAAGCACAAGTACTTTTTAGGTTTGGAGAAGACGAATTAATTTCAAATATTGTGCAAGGAAAATTTCCTCACTATCAAAGTATTATTCCAAAAAAATTTGATACACATATAGAAATTGATTCACAAAAAATTATTGAGGCAATAAAATCAACAAGTTTTTTTAGTAGTAAATTACAAGATGTATGTATTCGTTGCGAAGAAAAAAATGTGATTATAATTCATTCAGAAAATAGTGAAATTGGAGAAACGACAGTTTCTTTAGAAGCAATCACTGAAGGAAAATCATTTCAAATTTCTTTTAATTATAAATTTTTTCTTGACGGAATTTCTGCGCTTTCAGGAGGAAAAGCAAAGATTTTTTTAAATAATGAATCATCACCAGTTCTTGTGCGTGATGGAAATGATCCGTCTTTTATATACCTTATTATGCCAATTAAAGCTGTATAAATAGCGTATAATTTTTCTTTTAAAAGTTTAAAAGTATGTATCTATTTTTTGTTTGTGTATATTTGAAGTAGTATTCCGTATCTAATTTTTTAGAGATATAAAATATAGAGTATAAAAAATGTTTAAAAAAATAGGAGATCTTTTAAAAAAAAAAGAAGCTCTTTTTCAGACGAAAGAGCCTCTTTTTTATGATGTTCTATTTTTTTTAAAAGAGAATGCGCCTCATCTTGAAAAAAATATTATTCCGATATCATATTATCATGGAGTTTTGAATCTTCGGGTTACGGCACCATCCGTTCATCATGAATTTTATTTTCTAAAAGAAAAATTGTATAAATTTCTTACGCGCGACCGTGGGCATTCAATTCGGGAAATTACTGTTCGCGTATGCTGATTTCTTTTTCAATTGTTTGACGGTTTCCATAGGTATCAATTGCAGATATGCTAAGCGTGTTAATACCAACAGCGACATCAGAAGGGAAGTACAGTATAAATTGTGTAGCATTTGTTTTTAGAACGCGCGCGCTTTCCGAATTGAATTCGGCTGTTATTGTTTGAATAGGAAATGGCGATAGAATTGAAACGGAAATGAATTTTTCTGTCAGAGAGAAGTCGGTTTTAAGAATACTTATTTGTGGTAGATTCTTTTCCGTATGAACATCGTCAACGCCTGGAATGATGAGCGGTTGGGGTACGAAGCGTCCTGATGTTTGAAACCACTTTTGGATCGCAATTTCCCAATTATTGAATTGGGAGTCATTTTCTGGGTTTGACGGAGCGGGCCCTAATGGATCATTTTTATTTATTGAGTACAAAATAGAATGAGGTTGTCCCGATGCAACTTCAAGAATATATTCTTTTGGAGTAAATTCTGTCGCCAGCTTTCTAGAAATTTTGTCAATCTTAATAATTTCGCTTCCTTGCCAAAGTCCTTTTAAGATCGGTTTTTCAATTTTTGCAGGGGTCGGGGGAGTGAATAATTCGGGGGTTTTTTCTGCGAGTTTGTATTGCATGAATTTTTTCCACAGTGGAGCCGCGACAAGCGCGCCAGCGGTATTTTTTTTCATTTCGCTGTTATCATTGTTTCCAACCCAAACACCGGCGACAAGCGAAGGCGTATACCCTATCGTCCATGCATCCCAATTATTTTGAGTGGTTCCTGTTTTTGCAGCTACTATTCTATCGGAGAAGTATAATGAATTTTCTCGGACAAATACGGGAACGCGCGCTTCATTATCGGTCAAAACGGAATTTAATGTTCGTACCGCTTCTTCGTTAAGAACTGTTAAGGGATTCGGTTTAAATTCATTAATAGAAAAGCCCTGAGAATCGGTGATTTTAAGAATCGGAGTTTTTGGATTCAGTATTCCATCTGTTGCAAATGCGCCATATGCGCTTACCAATTCCAAAAGTTTTACTTCTCCCGCTCCAAGCACGAGCGAAAGTCCAAAGCGACTCCGATCTTTTAATGAAGTAATTCCGAGCCGTTCCGCTGTCTGTATCGTGTCCTCAATTCCTGCCAGATATAAGACCTGAACCGAGGGAATATTAAGCGATTGTTGGAGTGATTGTCGTAGTGTTACGGGACCGCGAAATGCATTATCATAATTTTTTGGATGATAGCAATCTTTTTGAGAAACGCGCGGGGAAGATGGGGCAAAGTCTGGCGTGCACAGAGGATTGAATTCAGTCGGAACATCAAAGAGTATTGTTTCCGGAGTATATCCTTTTTGGAATGCGGTAACATACGCAATCGGTTTAAACGCGGAACCCGGCTGACGGAGCCGTGTCGTGACATTTACATTTCCGTCGTTTTTTGTTTCCCAATAGTCGCGAGAACCCACCATTGCGAGGATTTGTCCGGTTTTTGGATCAATTGCTGTAAGCGCGGCATTTTTTGCACCAAGATTTTTTTCGTTATTTGGGGCGGCATCTTTGATAATTTGTTCCGCTTTTTGTTGAAGATCCCAGTCAAGCGTTGTGACAATCTGTAAACCGCCATTTTCAATTGTTGATTCATCGTACAGATCTGATATATATTCTCGCACATACATTACGAAATGCGGAGCTAAAATATTTTTTGTAGGATTTGAAAAAACAAGTATTTCTTTTTGCGCTTGTTCTACATCTTTTTCTGAAATAAAACCAAGATTTTTCATACGCAGAAGGAGTGCATCTTTTCTCTCAAAAAGCTCTTTTTTTTGTGTGCCATAGGGCGAGTAGAACGAGGGCGCTTTTGGGAGAGATGCTATAAGAGCTGATTGTGCGAGAGTTAGGGATTTTGCTTGTTTTCCAAAAAATGTTTTTGCCGCAGCTTCAATGCCATAGGCGTTTGAACCATACGGAATCTGATTGAGATATAGATTTAAAATTTCATTTTTTGAAGAACGAGTTTCAAGAAGAATCGCAAGGAGCGCTTCCCGGACCTTGCGTAGGAGCGTTTGTTCTTTTCCGACAAGCGTATTTTTTACGAGTTGTTGCGTGATTGTTGATCCGCCTTGGGAGAAGTTTCGGGTTTTGATATCTATATATAACGCGCGAAAAATCCCGCGAATATCAATTCCTTTATGGGTATAAAAATTAGAATCTTCGCCGGCGATTGTTGCAAATTTTACAAAATCCGGAATTTCTGTGAATGGAATAAGCGTTCGTTTTTCTTCGCCATGGATTTCATAGAGAATGACGGTTCCCGTGCGGTCAAAAATTTTTGTTGATTCTGGAATTGGGCGTTCTGAAATTCGCGTTGGATCAGGAAGATCAATAATGACCATTAAAAAAAGAGCAGAAGCCCCTATAATTCCTACGCCTACTGACAAAAGCCCGAATCTAAGAATTGTTTTCAATGGGTGGTGTTTCATTTTAAAAATTATACCATCAACAATGAAGGTGTGAACAAAAGCCGAAGAAAATTATACGCGAAGCGAAGAAGAAAAAAGCGAGATATATCAAGAGATACATTGAGATTTTTTCTTCAAGCCGCAGCCATAATTTTCAAGGCTTGGTGTTCAGAAATTCATTGGAGATGGTATTATACATACTTTTGGCGCATTATTCAAGGAATTTGCGTTAATACTTTGATCTTCGTTGATTGAAAAAAAAGCCGAAGAGATTTCTCTCTTCGGTGTCTAGTTATATAACCGAGATTTTACTTGCCGTATGCCATCACAACGATCATTCCGGCGTGAGCCTTAGTGATGTCGTGTGAGTCGGGGACGGTTCCCATTACATGCATAAGATTATGACAATGGAACAGCCATGTTCCGTCTTTTGCGTCGGCTGTAAACTCCATATCATAAGTTTGCCCCGGAGCCACATCGAGCGTCGTCATGTCAATCGGCGATCGCATTGGGCGACCGTCCTTCGTGATCTGGGTCCATGTGTGCCCATGGAAATGCATCGGATGATTTTCCATCGGGCTGATGTTTGCTACCCTGACGAGGTAGCGGCCGTTTGGTTTTACCGTCCATGAATCGGTATCTGGAAAGGACTTCCCGTTTACCATGTAGTGGCTGCCGCCAAATGGCCCAGAAAGCATAAGCAAGAACTCGCCGTCATATTTTTTTTCATTGTGCGCTGATTCCACAATAAACATTCCATACATGCCGCGCATTACCTGTGTCGCAGTATCGAAATGCGAGTGGTACATAAATGTTCCCGGCTTGTTGATTATTGTGAACTCATACGCGAAAGAACTTCCCGGTTTAATCGGCTCTTGTGTTACATGCGCAACGCCGTCCATGCCGTTGGGCACATCAACGCTATGCCAATGCACAGAGGTACCTTCGGGTAGCCGATTGTGCACCACAAGGCGAACTTTGTCGCCTTCAGTGACTCGAATTACTGGCCCGGGGACTGTGCCGTTAAATGTCCACGCTTCAAGCGTGGGCTTGTCTTTTCGCGCAGTCCACATACCAACACTCGCCGTCAGTTGAAAAACTTTTACGCCATCCTGCATAACAAAGGGCAACGGCTGATTTCCGCGCTGTTCTAGCTTTGCTTGAGCTGGAGCCGCTACTGCGGCATTGGATAGAAACAATGCAAACAAGCATGCTATTAGCACGACGATTTTGAACTTCATATCGAACGCCTCCTTAATTGTTAAAAAAATATATCGAAGCAAACGGCACTTCGCTCGAACGCCTCCTTTCTCTTTGTTAGATTATTAAAAAACCAAATCACAACAATATGTAGCAAATTGCTCGTGCGCGTGTCAAGTGTTTTGTACAGATTCGTTTCTTTTGATACAGTAATGGTAATCGCAGGTATAGAGAGCAATTCAAGCATAAAAAATTAGTACAAATGGAATCTTCGGAAAAAGAAATCATTCAGCGCAATGTTGTAGCGATATTTGAGGCGCGACACCTTGAACAGCGATTTAAAAACTCGGATAAACTTCGGGTTAAGTTTGGCATTGATCCGACCGCGCCGGATATTCACCTCGGGCATACCGTCGCACTGCGGAAACTAAGACTGTTTCAAGAACAGGGCCATCAGATCGTTTTTATTATTGGAGACATTACCGCAATGATCGGAGATCCTTCTGGGAGGAGCGAAACTCGCAAGCCGTTGACGCGCGAAGAGGTGGAAAAAAACCTTTCGGCCTATCTTAATCAGGTGAGTATTTTTCTTGATATTTCAAAAGTAGAGGTTCATAGAAACAGCGAATGGTATGAAAAAAACGGACTCCCGTTGCTCGTTGATCTTCTTTCGCGTGTAAGCGTACAGCAGGATCTTGAGCGCGACGATTTTCAAAAACGAATAAAAGACGGGCATACGCTTAGCATGCTTGAGGCAGTGTATCCAATCCTTCAAGGGTATGACTCGGTGGAAATAAAATCCGATGTTGAAGTCGGGGGAACAGATCAGACATTCAATATGCTTATGGGAAGGCGACTTCAACGGACATTCAATGTGCCAGAACAAGATGTCATCACGCTTGAAATTATTGAGGGTTTGGACGGTGTTCGAAAAATGAGCAAAAGCTATGGAAATTATATTGCTCTTTCCGATACTCCTGAAGATATGTTTGGTAAAATAATGTCTATTTCGGATACTCTTATCGGAAAGTATTTTAAGGCATTTACGAGTGTTCCGTTTTTAGAGATTGAGGCGAATATAAGCACGATGCACTCTCGCGATGCAAAAATGCTTTTAGCGCGTACGATTATTTCCGATATATACACCAAAGAAAAAGCACTGGTGGCAGAACAGCGCTTTAGCGATGTATTTCAGAAAAAAGATGGGGACGAAGTCGCGGAAGATGTTTTTGTCGCGGACGGAATAATAATGATTGAATTTTTAAAAAAGCATCACGGTATAAAATCAAATTCTGAAGCCCGACGGCTTCTTGACGGTGGTGGCGTTCATTGTGGCGAGAAAATATTCTCATTTAATGACTCCATTACAAAAAAAAATGATGGAGATATTATAAAAATCGGAAAACGACATTTTTATCGTATCAGTATTATTTAATTAGAAAGTCTCGTATAAAAAAGGCGAGCACGCGCTCGCCATCAAAAAAAATTAAGAAGTGAAAGAACAATGACACAGGCCCAGAACATAACAACAGCAACAAAAAAGACATTGTCAGCGCAAAACAGTCTATTCATTGTGAAACCTCCTGTTGCGTGGGCTATGCTTTGTGCAATTTATATATAGCATATACCTTTGAAATGTCAATAGCGTGTTAGTGAATTAGCACTCTAATTGCACGAACATTTGACGGATTGATTAGTTGATAATTATTGCCACGATTTTTGAATTGCAATAGAAAAATAATTAAGTAGCGCATCTATCGTAAAAACCGTTTTGCTAAACAGCGAAACGGTTTTTTAATGAGTTCTAAAATTTTGAAAAATTATTCCTCTTCTTCTTCTTCGTAAATTTCCAAGCCCTCTCCTTCTTTATCCTCACCAGCCTCATCTTCATCGCCGGATTCAGTGGGTAATTCTTCCTCGGTTTTTTCCCCGTCATTTTCTGGTAGATCATCCGCGGATAAATACGCGGAATTGAGTTCCATAATGCTCATAGGTAATTTATAATTAATTTTGATTATTTATTTTCTCCTCGACTGTGGAGAAGCTAAGCGATTGGCCTAACATTTCTTCTATCATACGCCGCAGTAATCGCGAGGGCGATTGCGTCAGTTGTGTCATCAATGAAATTCTCAGTTGTTCCAAGTGTTAGCGCTACCATTTTTTGCATCGCCTTTTTATCTGCTTTTCCATTTCCTGTAATAGCGCATTTTACTTCAGGAGGCGTATATTCGTATACTGTAAGTCCGGCAATGCCTGCTGTCAAGAGGGCAACGCCACGCGCTTGCGCGACGGGGATGACAGTCTTTTGATTTTTTGTAAAAAAGAGCCGTTCAATTGAGAGTATAATCGGTTTGTGCGCGCGAATAAGCGCGGTAAGTTCATTGTAGATTTTACAGAGCCGTTCGTGGTGCGGAAGAGATGGATCGGTTTCAATAAGTCCGGCACGTAGAAGATGAAGTTTTCCTTCGGTTTTTTCTATAATCCCAACTCCCATACGGCCAAACCCAGGATCAATTCCTAAAATAATCATATGAGTAGCGTACCGTGTTTGGCGTTCAGCGTACAGAGCATCTGGTGATATGGTAATCGGCGTAGAGCGTTTT
>JBBTQR010000025.1:21935-34219 GCA_038065595.1 Patescibacteria group bacterium
GGCGGAAAACGCTCTACGCTAAACATTGATATTGGTATACACATTTTGAACATCGTTGCCGTCCTCAAGAGCATCAATGAGTTTTGCAATGGATTCCTCCGCTTTCTGTGAGACTTTAATTGCGTGGAGAGGAGTGTATGCGTTTGATATTTCTCCGATCATAACATTCTTTGTTTTAAAAAGCGTTTTTGCGGATTCAGCATTGGATATTTTTGTCCACACAATAAGAGAGCCTTCATCCGATTCAATTGATTCGGCTCCTGAATCAATTGCGATAAGCTCTATTTCGTCGCGCGAAAGCGTTTGCACGCTTAATGGAATCTCAAGTACTGCGCGTTTTTCAAATAGCCACTGAACAGTTCCGGGATTTGCGAGCTTCCCACCATGTTCTAAAAGAAGGTGTTTTATTTCCTGTGTTGAGCGATTTTTATTGTCAGTAACACCTTCAATAATAAGCGCTACCCCCTCGGCTCCATATGCTTCATACAAAAACTCCTCAAGTGTTTTTTCGTCTGTCCCCGCTGCTTTTACAAGCGCACGATCAATGACATCTCTAGGCATGTTCACGGAATTTGCGTATTCAATCGCTGTTTGAAGTTTTGGGTTGAAGCTTGGATTGCGATCTCCCGCGCGCGCCGCAATAATAATCGTTCGTGCGATTTTAGAAAAAAGTTTACCGCGTTTTACATCGGTAATGCCTTTTTTTCTTTTAATTTGAGCCCATTTTGAATGGCCGGACATTTGTAAACTTAAAAGTTAAAAATGAAAAGTGAAAAAATCTTTAAGATAACTTTAAACTTTTATACAAGTCGTTGCTGATTTTCAGGCGCAGTAAGTCCAAGGTGTTTGTATGCGAGAGCCGTTGCTACGCGTCCTTTTTGCGTTCGTTCAAGAAATCCAAGCTGAAGAAGATACGGTTCGTACACTTCTTCAATCGTGTCTTCTTCTTCGGCTGACGCGGCCGCAAGCGAACGAACGCCAACTGGTCCGCCAGAAAATTTTTTAATGATTGTTTCTAAGAGCCTTCGATCTCCTGGTTCTAAGCCCTTAGGATCCACCTCTAACAGGTTAAGGGTTTTTTCAGCGGTTTCTTTTGTAATGACTCCGGTTCCGTGAACCTCCGCATAATCGCGCGCGCGTTTTAAAAGACGGTTTGCGATGCGCGGAGTGAAGCGACTTGATGTGGCAAGCGTTTGTAGTCCAGCATGCTCCGCTGAAATATTCAAAAGCCTCGCGGATCGCGATATAATCTCTTCAATTTCTTTTTCGGTATAAAAAGTAAGTCTAAATGTCGCTCCAAAACGACTTCGAAGCGGAGAAGATAAAAGTCCAATACGCGTGGTTGCGGCAATAAGCGTAAAGGGGGGGAGTTCAAGCTGAAGTGTGCGGGCGGAAGGTCCTTTGCCGATGACGATATCTAGCGTCCGTGATTCCATGGCAGGGTAAAGAATCTCTTCAATCATCTTATTGAGGCGATGAGCTTCGTCAATAAAAAGAATGTCGCCAGGAATAAGATTTGTGAGGATTGATGCGAGGTCTCCTACTCGTTCAATCGCAGGTCCCGAAGTAATACGGATATTCGTATTCATTTCGCGGGCAATAAGATGCGCAAGTGTGGTCTTCCCAAGACCCGGAGGTCCGTATAAAAGGATGTGTTCAATGGGTTCTTTACGCTTTTTTGCCGCAGAGAGAAGAATATGAAGATTTTTCTTGATGTGTTCTTGTCCGACATAGTGATCCCATTGCTGGGGACGGAGGGTTTTATCAAGATGCGCGTCTTCGGGTTTTTTTGTTTTAATCTCTGGATTACTTGACATATTATTATTTATCTGCTAGAATAAGTGTATTAATTGCTGATATTCTGTTGCGCGGTATAATCAATGCTTGTTTTGATGCTAAAATTGCCGTTCGTTCTTTTTCCGCCAGAGGCGGATCCGCCTCTGGCGGAAAAAATCACTCATAATCTCTAGGCAAATAAGGTATTTTTATATCCTTAATGGGGATTTTATTTTGTCGGGCGTTTTGGTTTCGGCTGTGGCGCACCGCATGAAAATCCTGAACCTCGCGTCCCTGAGCCGAGGAATTGCCTAGAGGTTATGGGTGATTTTTTTATTTTCTCATTTAGATATATGTTTTATGTTTTGCGCTGTTCGTTGCTACTATGCTATCCGAATACTCGTTTCAATTCAGAAATATCCGTAATTCCCTCAAGTATTCGCAAAACAGCGTCTTGCTTCATGGTAATTTGTCCTTGTGCGAATATGGCTTTTCTCATATCGCTTTCAGATGTGGTGTTATTAAGGACCAGTTTTTCAAACGTTTCATCAAATAAAACAATTTCAAAAACTCCGACTCGTCCATTGTAGCCCGTTCCATCACACTGTTCGCATACCCCGGGTCTGTAAATCAAAACGCTTTTTAGTTCAATGTTTGGTTTTTCAATTCGCGGTTTTTTTGGAAATGAATCCAGTTCTTTTTTAATCATTTCAATCTCGTGGTCATTAAATGCGTCAGGTTTTTTACAATGAATGCATAATTTTCGCATGAGCCGTTGTGAGATCGCCATATTAATAGCGGGAACGATAATTTGTGGTTTTATTCCCATATCAACAAGACGCAGAATGGTGCCAGCGGTATCGTTTGTGTGGAGTGTTGAAAAAACGAGATGTCCGGTGAGTGCTGCGTGTATTGCCGTTTCGGCCGTTTCAAAATCGCGGATTTCACCGACAAGAATTACATCTGGATCCTGACGGAGAATAGAATTAAGACCCAAAGCGAATGTATAATCTTTTGAAGGGTTTACCTGTGTTTGTTCAATGCCGGGAAGGTGGTATTCAATAGGATCTTCAATGGTGATAATTTTAATTTCGGCGGTGTGGAGTATTTTTAAAAATGTATAGAGGGTGGTTGTTTTCCCAGAACCAGTCGGACCTATCGCAAGGATCATACCGCTTGGCCGTTCAAGTTGCCGTGCGATTTCTTCACTCGTTTCGGGCCGAATTCCTAAATCTACAAGACTAAGATTAATTTTTTCCGGGTCTAAAACTCGCAATACGAAGTTTTCACCGTATGATCCCGGGAGAACTGAAACGCGAACTTCAATTTCAGATGTAGGAAGTTTGATCGTAAAACGACCATCTTGCGTGCGTTCAACGACATTGAGTTTAAGACCAGAAATAAGTTTTATTCGTCCTATTAGAAACTTAAATGCTTTATGTTCAATGGAAATAATATCCTGTAGAACGCCGTTTAAACGATAACGAATTCGAACATTCGCTTCCTCTGGTTCAATATGAATGTCTGACGCATCTATTTTTAACGCTCCTGCGATTATGATTTCTAGAATTTCTGAGATGCTCTTTTGGAGTGTTTCCACAAGAAGATTTCGGATGTCGCTGACATTGTGAATCCTCGCTTTGTACCGTTCAAGCGCCTCTTCGGCGATAGTGATTTGCCCTGCACTAACGCCGACCAGCGTTTTGAGCGTTTTATAGAGTTTCAATACCTGTTCCAATCCGCGATGAGATGCTATGAAGAGTTGGTAGGTGTAATTCATACGACTGATTTTTTCCAACACTTGTTTTGTCTCTGCTTTTTCTGGATTTTTAACGATGATTTGGAGTTTTCTCCCTATTTTTTGGATAACGGCAAGTTCTCCGTTGCGCGCATCTTCTTCATTTAAAATTCGAATGAAGTCAGAATTAATCGGCATATGAAAGACATCAAGATACGGAATGCCGTATTTTTCCGAGATGATTTTTGTAAGCGCTTCTTCCTCTTCCGCTTTAATTTGATACAGTTTTAGATTTTGGCGGTCTTCGTTAAATTGCGACATAGAATAGAATTGAGCGCGCATTTCGGTTTTCTTAGAAATGCGCGGATGTGACTGTTATAATTATATATTACGCGAGATGTATGAGCAATTTTTCAAGCCCCTCTTCTGCTTCTAAAAACGATGAATACGCAGTATGTATTTCTAAAGACGGATTGTGTTTTTTTCCTTCAATTATGATTTCGTGGCGAATAAGCCGTGTCGTGATATCTTGCCATAAAAAAACGGCAACGCGTGGCATAGAGAAAAGCCCGTGCATTTCTTTTATTACATAGGGCATAACAGCTGGTGTCGTATTTGTTTTTAAAAAATCCTCGGCGGTAATAAATGACCAAAAAATGGATTTTTCATTGTCCGCTTTTGATCGGACGCATGCCCGTCCCAGAAGTTGAATGTGCGGTAGTGGAATTGCGCATGCCAAACTTTCAATAACTCGGGCGTGTTCAGCTCCTTCACGCACAAGTTCTGTTCCAAGTGCGATAGCCTCTTTTGAGGTTCCTTGTTTTTTAAGGCATTCGGTTTCTGCAAAAAGTGAAAAAAGAAGAGCGGTTGTTATTGCGGGGGTATAGGGCGTTTGCCGTGTATCTTGAATTTGATGCGTAGAAAGTTCGCGGATAAGTTCGGTTGTTTTTTCCGCCAATGTTGCGCTTCCGTCAGATGAATCAAGCGCTATAACCGGTTTCTCATAAAATAATTCGGGGTATTTTTTCCAGATTGATCCCACGGAAGAGATGTTTTTAGCGGCTATTGTTATGACGGAATCAGGGGGAATAATTTTTTCTTCAATAGCGATGTCTTTGGCAGTTATTGGATGCCGTTCCGGAATAACGATAATTTCTACAAAAGCTGTATTAGGGATATTTTCATAGCGAATTTCGCGGATCGGTGTTTTTTCTCGGTCAATCGCGATAATAGTGCACAGAGATTGTCCCATGAATGCACGGGAGAGTGGGAATGTGTTTAGGCATTTCCATTGTTCCGGAATTTTAATCTCTGAAAAAACAGCCACTTCATTTTTTTGTTTTTGAAAAAAAAGAAAAAGCGCTAATGCCACCCCGACGGACCCATCCGTAAGTATTTTGGGGAGTACAAGCGCTATGCGTTTTGCGTTTACAAGAGATTTTTTATTTTTTTCAGATTCCATTGTATAAATATGCGCGTAAAACATTCTAAAAAACGCATACAATTTAAAGAGTATTCTATTCGTAGCAGAACGGAGCAAGAGGGGTCAATATAAAAAACTCCGAAATTGTGGATAACTTATTTTTTTATAAAAAACTCTTTGTAACTATTTCGGTAGACGGCTAAGGTATTTTAAAAATTATCAGGAGAATTATTAAGGGCCCTATAAAAACAAGGCTTGAAAATATTGACTTTTAATAATTTTAGATATACAATATATACATAAAATTAATGGTTTTTGAACATTAACAATAAAAGAATAACGAAAGAATAATAGTTTTTATCAGCTCAAACACGGATAGGAGGATTCTATGAAACGAGTAGAGGTGGTTTTTATGGTCGGATTGCTTATGGCTTCTATGAGTGGATGTATTATCGCAACTCAGTATATGTATGAGGCGCCGAATGGAGATGTGTGTCTTTCCGAGCCGAAAAACGGAACATATCTCGCTCCTCCGATAACACGCTTGACGAACGGCACTATGATGCCGGGGCTCATGTCTACAGATGAGGGTCCTGTGAGGTTTTACAGTCTGAATTGTAAGCGGGTTATCAGGTTTATTGAGCCCGGCGGAAGGGTTTCAATTGGAAACGCCGTTCCGGCAACGGCATCTTTTACGATTGGGGACATGGCCTCTAATCCTCCCGCGCGACTTAGTCACTTCAGAGGAAGTGGTTTTCAGCAGGCTGTTTTACCATACGCAAGTGGTTCTGGGCCATATGGGCTTGTCGCCGAGCATATCTTTCTTGAATCAGATTTTTCAATATACGGCGATCGGTGGAAAGAGGCGAAATCGGCGTATTTGAAAAAACAAAATGCTGTTGCTGAAAAACCCCTTGAAAGAAGGTTTGATGCGAGTGTAGGAGTTGAGGAGGCTATTATGAAGCAGTTGAAAGAGATTTTAGAACGGCTTAGTCGGCTTGAAAAGCAGAAATCCGAGCATCAAAAAGAAGGTTTTTCTCTTTAGTTTTGATTTGGTGCCAGCGCGATAGTAATCGCGCTGGCAAAGCCCCACACGATCTGTGGGGCTTTTTTTTTTGCGTTTATTTGTTATCGTTAAATGAAATGACCCGCTCTATTTCAAAACGAACCGCGGAAACAAAGGCAATCGCCGCACGGCTCGCGCGAAAGATTTTTTTTTCCGCCGGAGGCGGATCCGCCTCCGGCGGAAAAAAACCGTCAGAAAATGCCGTTGTGATAGTATTGAAAGGTGATTTAGGTGCCGGAAAAACGACATTTGCGCGTGGGTTTATCGGCGCATGTATCACAAGAAAAAAAGTTCAAAGTCCGACATTCGTGCTAATGAAAAGATTTCCAATTTCTAAAAAGCACTCAGGCGTATTTCGGAATATTTTTCATATTGACGCGTATCGCTTAAAAAATGAAAAAGAAGCGACATCTTTGCGGCTCTACGAATTGTTTTCCGATCCAACCGCGCTTATTCTTATTGAGTGGCCAGAACGAATTTTTTCAATTATTCCAAAAAAACATACGCGCGTACTTTTTTCTCACAAAACTCCGCGAGAGCGAATAATCAACATTCACGAGGCACACGCATAGGCCCAATCCCGACACCATGAAGTATTCGGGTGGAATAAATTTTTTTATTTATATTTATTAAAACGCATCCATTAAAAGTATTTTTATGAAACGGATCATACTTCTTGATTCAAACGCAATTATTCATAGGGCCTTTCACGCGCTTCCTGCGTTGACTTCTCCCGACGGCGCGCCGACAAACGCGGTGTATGGGTTTGCGTCAATATTGCTAAAAATTATCAACGAATTAAAGCCAGACTATCTTTTGGCGACTTTTGATTTGGTCGCTCCAACATTTAGGCACATTGCATATGAACGGTATAAGGCGACGCGCGTGAAGGCGCCCCACGAATTATATGTGCAGTTTCCTCGCATCAAAGAAATGCTTAAGATTCTTGATATTCCGATATACGAAAAGGAGGGGTATGAGGCTGATGACATCATTGGAACTGCGGCGCGGTTTTTTGAAAAAAATTTTCCGAAAGATGAGGTTATTATTGTAACAGGAGATTTGGACACGCTTCAGCTTGTTTCTTCGCGCGTGAAGGTCTTTACCATGAAGAAGGGAATTACGGAGACCATTCTTTACGATGAAAAAGCCGTTGTGGAGCGATTCGGTTTTTTGCCAAAATTCGTCATTGATTACAAGGGTCTTCGCGGAGATCCGTCTGACAATATTCCTGGCGTAAAAGGAGTCGGAGAAAAAACCGCGTGTGAGCTTATTATGGCATATGGAACGATTGAAGATATTTATAAAAACTTAAAAAAAATAAAAAAGGAATCTTTGCGGAAAAAACTTGAAGAACAAAAAGAAGAGGCATTGTTTAGCAGGGAGCTTGCAACGATCAATACCGCCGTTCCCATTGAGTTTGACGCCGAAGTGGCCCGATGGAACAGCAAGCCAGCGCTTAAAGAAAATAAAAAATTGTGCGATTTTTTTCTCTCACTTGGTTTTCAGAGTTTGGTGAGGCGGTTGGAATTTGGACCTCGTATAATTTCACCGCCACTGGAACCTCAAAAAAAAGAGAAAACTTTTGAAAGCGAGATGTTTGAACCGATCACAACGCAGGAGGGGTCAGATGCTGTCGCTTCCCTCTGTGTTGCTGAAAAGCAATGTGCTATTGCCGTTTTCCCGATTGCCGGAATTCTTACAGGAACCATTGAGCGAATGGCGGTTTTTTTCTCGTTTCCATCTGGAAAGAGTTTTTGTGTTGAAGAGGTCGCTCTTCAGGGCACTTCACTTAAAGCTGTTATTGAGAATGAACACATTGAAAAAATATCGTTTGACGGAAAAACGCTTGCACGATTTTTTCGTCAAAAAGATATTTTTATTCGTGGTATTGTTTTTGATGTTATTCTCGCGCGGTATCTTTTGCGTGCGCATGAAAAAAATTATGATCCGAAAGAAGTTGTTCGCGAGGAGCTTGAACGCACACTTGCGGAACCTAAAGAAATTACCACGCTTCTTTTTTTGCTGAAAAATAAAATTTCGGAGAAGCTTTCTAGCGCGGGACTCTCTGAAATTCTTATAAATATTGAGATTCCCCTTATTTCGTATCTTGTGGAGATGGAGCATCGTGGGATTTTAATTGATCTTGAATATGTAAAAATATTTTCAGCTGATATTGCGAAGAAATTGGCGGTTTTGGAGGGGGAAATTTATTCTATTGCGGGCGGGGAATTTAATATCAATTCTCCTTCGCAGGTTGCCGGTATTTTATTTGAGAAGTTGGCGCTTCACACGAAGGGATTGCGCAAGACAAAGACAGGAGCGCAATCAACCGACGCTTCGGAACTCGCAAAGCTTATCGATGTTCATCCGATTGTGGCAAAAATCCTTCAGCATCGGGAACTTCAAAAATTAAAGACAACATATATTGATGTTTTGTCGGAACTCGCGGACGAACACGGCGCTATACACACGACATTTCGTCAGACGGGAACGGTGACTGGACGGCTTTCTTCTGCCGATCCGAATCTTCAAAACATCCCCATTCGAAGTGAAATTGGAAAAAAAATACGAAACGCGTTTCGTGCGCGAAGCGGATATGCGTTTTGTGCGTTTGATTATTCGCAAATTGAGCTCCGTATCGCCGCGCATATGTCGGGTGATCCAACAATGATTAAGGCGTTTAAAGATGGGATTGATATTCATCGCATCACCGCGGCAACGGTTAAGAATATTCCTATAGATAATGTATCATCGGAATTGCGCCGTGAAGCAAAGGCGCTTAATTTCGGAATTCTGTATGGAATGGGTGCACGCGCGTTTGCCGAATCGGCTGGTGTATCTCTTGATGAGGCGAAGAGTTTTATTGAAAAGTATTTTGAGAATTTTTCTCGTCTGAAAGCATTTATGGATTCATTGCGTGTGTCCGCGCAAAAAACCGGTTTTGTTGAAACGCTGTTTCATCGCCGGCGATATATTCCGGAATTGCAGTCGCCGTACATTCGCGTACGGATGGAAGGCGAGCGAATGGCAATCAACATGCCGATTCAGGGGACTGCAGCCGATATCATGAAGATGGCGATGAATAAAATTTATACGGAGATTTTATCGGGCGCGCCAGTTGGAGACATCTACCCCATTCTTCAGGTGCATGACGAACTTATTTTTGAAGTAAAGAGCGAACGAGTTAAAAAATATCGCGAGGTGATTCGCCATACGATGGAATCTGTTGCCGTTCTCAATGTGCCTATTATTGTTGATGTTTCAGAGGGAAGTACCTGGGGAGATTTATAATTTGCCCCTATACTATGAATGGCGTACAATGAGCGTATCTATGGCAGAATTTCAACCATCTGAAAAAGGAATAAAATTTTCAGTACTCGTTGTTGAAGACGACCCTTTTTTAGGGGATCTTATTGTGCGAAAATTAGTAAAAAACGGTTTTGAAACGCCTCGTGCGGGCGACGGGGAAGAGGCGATTGAGTATTTAAAACACAATACTCCGCATTTAGTTCTTTTAGACATTCGGCTTCCCAAAAAAGACGGATTTGAAGTTTTGGAATGGATGCAGAGCGACCCGATGAAGGCAAAGATTCCTGTTATTATACTCTCAAACATTAATCAGTCCGAAGATACCGAGCGGGCAATGAAATTGGGCGCAAAGGACTATCTTGTGAAAGTAAATTATACGCCCGATGATGTCGTTGAAAGAATCTTAAGAGTTCTTCATGGAACCTACTTCTGAAAGAAGTTTAAAATGAAAAATGCAAAGTTAAAAATTGCATTACAAAAACTTTTCACTTTTTACTTTTAATTTTAAACTTATTTGTGTATACATTTATTTCCGGTGAAGATACTTTTCGTTCCCGTCGCGCATTAAAAGAACTTATTGCCAAACTTCAGTCATCTGCGCGACCGAGCGAAGAGCGAGGAAGTACTGAGGCGAGCAAGCCGAATGTAGAAATTTTTTATTTTGACGCGTCCGTTGATGATTCTGCGGATGATTTTTTTTTGTACACGAAAAGCAATTCGCTTTTTGGCGGAACGAGTATTGGTGTTGTGTATTATCCGTTATCAGGAAAACCACAGAATGCAGAAGCTTTTCTTAGGCACGCGCCGGAGCTTGCGATAGCGTCCGGCGAATATATTTTTTGGGAAGGCGCGCTTGATAGCGGAGTTGGAAAAAAGTCCGCCAGAGGCGGATCTCCATCCTCCGTAGCAGAGCTACTGCGGAGGACGGGCGCTTCTAGCAGAAAAAAACCAGCAATCACGGGCGATATATTGAAAAAAAACGCAAAACGGGCATTTGATTTTCCGTTGCTTAAAAACTCCGAGCTTAAAAAATATATTCAGCTACTACGAGAAGAAATTGGAGCCGTTTTTTCTTTTGGAGATGTTGAAATGCTTGCGGAAAGTTTCGGGGGGGATTTATGGGCAATTACGAACGAACTAGAAAAGGCAAAGCTTGCGGGAGAGTTTCAATTTAAAAAATCTCGCGCGGTTGAGGAAAAGGCTTTTGCTTTTACCGACGCATTGTCTCTTGGCGAGAAGGGTGAAGCGTATCGACTCTACGAGGGTATGCGCGCAGACGGCATAGACGAATTCTACCTTTTAGGCGCTGTAGCGGGGGCATTAAGAATTATGATTAAAATTAAATCAATTCTTTCAACGAATCCAGATTATCGTGCGTATGAAGCTTTTGGGCTTCATCCATTTGTTCTAAAAAAAACGCTTTCGCATATACGGCGATTTCGGCTTTCTGATTTGAAGCGACTCTATGGCGTTGTGCTTGAAACGGATTTGCGATTTAAAACAAGCGCTCTTGAACCAGAAACAATTTTTGCGAGATTAATTTCAGAATTTTAATTTGTTCGTGATTCGCATTTTTTGTATGTTGTACGGCGTCCTTCTGGCGCATCTCATAGACGCATTATTATATTAGACTCGCTGATTAAAGATATATCCTGTTAAAACTCAATAATTTCGGCTACGACTTTATGAAAATTTCTCACCAGATACGCTGTATATGCATCAAAATTTCCACCTCGTCTCGCTCGAAATTATTGAGTTTTACCGACGGAAAATCTTTAATCAGCGAGTCTATTGAAAGAATGCATATCATAAAACAATCCCCGCTTTATAGAGCGGGGATTGTTTTATGAGTTGTTGTGTCAAAAGATTTGACATTGTTATGCGACAAGTTTTGTGAGACGCGATTTTTTTCGGGACGCTGTATTTTTTTTGAGAATTTCAGTCTTTACCGCTTTATCAAAAAGTTTATATGCGCGTGCGATAAGTTTTTTCGCATCGGCTTTTTTACCGCTCAGTACAAGCTGTTTTATTTCTTTCTCAATAGAATGTAGCACCTCTTCTTTTGCACGATTATGCGATGCGAGGCGGATTGATTTTCGCAACGCTTTTTTAGCTGATGATGTATTTGGCATAGAACGCAATGGTAAGAAAAATAAAGCTTTTTGTCAATTTTTTGTATTTCGCGTGTCGTACGCTATGCGTCGTATCCCCTGCGCGCTGTTGATAACGCATTTCTTGCAAATCTATAATTTGTGATAGTATGATGTATCTAGATTTTATAAAAATTAAAAACATTTTATGGATAATAAATATAGTCTTATCGTCAGTCTTATCGTCAGTTTTGTTGTCGGGGGCGTGGTTGGTTTTGTTGTCGGGGGGTATTATTCTGGCGATGGCGTGCTTACAAACGGCGAAAGGATCGCGGAACTGGAAGCGAAGATTGAGAAGGCAAAAAAGCTTTTTCCTTCAATTTCCGATATTCGTTCTGTTTCAGGAACAATAGAAGAGATTAATGGGAATAGTATCGTCATAAAATCATTCCAGGGGATAAGTCCATTTGAAGATTTGCCGGAAAAATTTGAGATTCTTGTAACGAATGCTACAAAAATCATACGAATGATTCAAAAAGATCCACAAGCGTTTCAAAAAGAGATTGAAGCTATTCAAAAGGGGCAGAGCGGTGGAAATGTATCGGAAATTTCCTCATCAGCCTCTTTCCCTAATCCATTTATAGAAAAAGAAATTACAGCGAAGGATTTAAAAGTCGGTGGTCAGGTTTCTGTTGAAGCCGGAGAGAACATAAAGGGAAAAACTCGCTTTGATGCGACGCGCGTTATTATTCAAGAAAGTTTTAATTAATTTTTTTCAAGCGAACGCAGTGTTTCGTTTCTGACGCACATACTACTGTTGCGCGATTTGTCCCATAATCAAACGAGTGTAGCAAGTCCCAATATTGGTATGGATACATC
>JBBTQR010000026.1:0-20977 GCA_038065595.1 Patescibacteria group bacterium
CTTTCTCCGCCTCGAAGGAGACCCGCTTGGTCACCAGGTCCACCTCCACCTCCTCCATTTCCTCCTCGATCACCTCCTCCGCGGAATGAACGGCGCGGTGGACGGGATTCCATTGGACGAGCCTCGTTAACAACCAATGTGCGACCATCGAGCTCTTTTCCATTCAACATCTCGACAGCGTTCTTGGCTTCCTCCTCTGTAGACATTTCTACAAAGCCGAAACCTTTTGAACGACCAGACATCTTGTCAACGATGACATTTGCGGTCTCAACGGTACCTGCTTGAGAAAACGCTTCTCGCAAAGAATCATCAGTGGTTCCATACGACAAGCTACCAACATATAATCTCTTGCCCATAATAAAGAGTACTTTTTTCCCGTCGCTTGCTCGGAAGCGTACACTACTGTGCCCGTTTCCCGATCTTCGCTCGGTAATAAAAACAAAAATACTTAATGTTATTAAACGACCTCATTCTCTCTGCAGTCCTGCCTCATGAAAACATGAAAAAAACCACGAGAAAACTAATATTTTTAGATGCTAGCATAAAAGCAGAAAAAATGCAAGTGCAGACACAATACATGCATTTTTTATGATGCTACTTATTTTTGGCATTCCTCCGATTTATTAATTTTAAAATAAGCGCTATAGGCAGGCTTAAAAACGCGATGATTCGAAACGCATTACTTGTCCACCGAAATGTTCCAAGTGTAATAACATTAAAAACAACCGAAACGATAAAGCCAGCTAAGCTAAGAACAAAAATAATTATTCCCCATACCATAAGCCTATTTCCTATGACCCTCCTAGACTAAAACTTTCGGACGGGCATAGCGCTTCTATTATTTTTTATCCATTAATTTTTGATGCTCTTCCGTACTCAAATTTCCACACTTTTTATATTTTTTTCCCGATCCGCATGGACATAGGTCGTTACGACCAACTTCTTTATCGCCACCAGATAAAGAAACGCTCGGCGAACCAATGTTAATGGTTTGCGTCAGAATCGGTTGATGTGTGTGAACTTGTGTTTGCTGAATGCCAATGCGAAATACCGCGGCAACCACGGCTGATTTTATAGCGCCTTGTAAATCGCGAAAGAGTCGTATGCCTTCGTTTTTATATTCCACCAAAGGATCTCGCTGACCGTACGCGCGAAGCCGCACCGAATCACGCAAGTGATCCATTGTATCAAGATGATCCATCCACAGCATATCTATGGCTTGGAGCATATAAGCTTTTTCCAGATTGCGTAGAGCTTCAGGCCCAATTTTTTGAAGCTTTGCTTCATGCGCGTTTTTTAACGCATCAAAAAGATGTGTTTTTATCTCTGCGCGCACAATATCATTCGTTGTCCCATCTGAAAGAAATTTTTGCATCTCGCTCGCTATCACCCCCTTATCCGTTTGCAAAAGTGGTTCAAATATCTCGCCCAATCGGTCAATCGCTTCACCTGATATCTGTTCCGCAGTATGCATATCAATTACGCGCGATACTTCCGCAAATGTCATATCGTAAATTTGCTGGCGGAGCTTTTCTTCATCGTCGTGCAGTAAAATATCACGGCGCATTTTATAAATCGCTTCGCGCTGGCGATTCATAACATCGTCATACTCAAGGATGTGTTTACGAGAATCAAAATTAAAACCTTCAATCTTCTCCTGAGCGGACTCTATCGTTTTGGTAACCATTGAGTGCTCCAAGGGCATTGTCTCTGGAAAATCAAACATCGTCATCAAATTCTTGATTCGTTCACCACCAAATACACGCATGAGCTCGTCTTCAAGCGAAGCAAAAAACTGCGAAGAGCCGGGATCCCCCTGACGGCCCGCCCGTCCCCGAAGCTGATTATCAATTCTCCGCGCTTCGTGTCGCTCGGTGCCAATAACATGAAGTCCACCAACACTCTTTACCGCTTCGGCGTCTTCTTTATTCGGTGGATTTCCACCCAAAATAATATCAACACCGCGACCTGCCATATTGGTAGCAATAGTAACAGCACCCAGACGCCCCGCCTGCGCGATAATCTCCGCCTCTTTTTCGTGATTTTTTGCGTTTAAAATTTCGTGCTGTACTCCGGCAACCCGCAAAAGCCCAGAAAGTCTTTCGTTTTTTTCAATAGAAACGGTGCCAACAAGCACCGGCTGACCAATCTCGTGGCGTTTTTTGATTTCCTCAACCGTTGTAAGAAATTTTCCATTTTCAGTTTTAAAAACAAGATCATGGAAATCCTCGCGACAATTTTTGCGGTGCGTGGGGACTGAAATAACATCAATGGTATAGACTTTATGAAATTCTTCCGCGCTTGATTGTGCCGTGCCAGTCATACCAGAAAGCTTCTCATACAAACGAAAATAATTCTGAAATGTAATAGTTGCAAGTGTCCGCGATTCCTGATTGACGAGAACCCCTTCTTTCGCTTCAACCGCCTGATGTAAACCGTCTGACCATCGTCTCCCCGGCATCATACGGCCGGTAAATTCGTCTACAATAACAACCTCGCCATCGCGAACGACATAATCCTTATCGCGATGAAACAACGCCTCTGCGCGAAGAGACTGTTCAAGATGATGAACGAAGCGAACGCCTTTTTCCTCATAGATATTGGAAACGCCAAGCATCCCCTCAACCTTATCAATTCCTTCTTCGGTAATGGTAACGGCGCGAAACTTACGATCAATCTTGTAATCAATACCTTCTTTAAGATTTGGAGTTATTGCGGCAAATGTCTTGTACAGATCGGGGGACTCGGCGTCGGGAGCGGAAATAATCAGCGGTGTTCGCGCCTCGTCAATTAAAATTGAATCAACCTCATCAACGATCGCAAAATTATGCCCACGCTGTACCATGTCTTCCGCGCGATACACCATGTTATCGCGTAAATAATCAAATCCCAATTCATTATTCGTGCAATAGGTGATATCAGCGGCGTACGCTTCACGCCGTGAAACGGGACGCAAGAATTCTTCAACAATATAAAACCCGCCTTTTACATCGCGCTCTTTGTCTTCGGCACCACCTTCTTTTTCGTTCTTGTATAACGGATCATACCGATAACTTTTTTCATGATTAATACATCCGACCGAAAGCCCGAGCGAATGATGAACCTGCCCCATCCACACGGCATCGCGCCGAGCCAAATAATCATTAACGGTAACGACATGCACGCCCCTCCCAGTAAGCGCATTGAGATACGACGGAAGCGTTGCCACAAGCGTCTTTCCCTCGCCCGTGCGCATCTCGGCAATAGCGCCTTTATGAAGAACGATCCCGCCCATAAGCTGGACATCAAAATGTCTCTGTCCCAAGGTGCGACGGGCGGTTTCACGAACTAATGCGTACGCATCAGGGAGAACGCCATCAAGTGACTCACCTCCGCCAATTCGCTCTTTAAGCGCCTGAGTCTGCGCCTTTAATTCGTCATTTGACATTCGTTCAATATCTTTTTCGCGCGCGTTGATATTGGCCACGATCGGCTCGAGGGTTTTAATATAACGCTGATTGGCATCTCCGAAGATTTTTTTGATAAACGACATAAGTAAATGAGATACTATAGAAACCTCACCAAGAAATAATCATACTCGAAATATATAAAAAAAGAAGCCCCCATGTTTCCACGAGGGCGGTTTGCGCTAACGCGCTTTTATTGCGGCTAGTGAGGAGCGAAATGGAAAAGCGCTCTTTTACATTTCGTCCGAGCGAAGACGCAAAATTGTACCTAGTTATATTTTACTTTGTTTTGCTTAAATCCAAAAACTCAACCGACCAGAATTCAATCTATTCCTGAACCGTACTTTTGCCAGGCGGAAGCGAAGAAACTGCTAAAAAATAAGCGAAGGACGAAACCGCGGGAAAAAACAAATAATCAATCACTCTGAATAAAAAAAGTCCGTCAACCTTTCCTATTAGTTCGTTTAAAATAAACAAAAAAGTTCCGACGCAACCAACGCACAGAAGAAAAAGTCTAACCATGGGCGCGTCAAAAATCATAAAAGCATTTCCTTCGGCCTGCCCAAGCTCTTTTCCAAGCAATACTCGTTCCTCCGCTTTTGTACAAAAATATGTTAAGCGAATAAACCACAGTCCAAAAAATCCATTAACAAAAAAACTCAAAACATCTGAACTGTACCCAAGAACCGGAATCCAGTAATTGCCAACCTGAACAAGGCTACTAATAACAATCAGAACGAAACAGGTCTGCGCCAAAGAATAGTTCGTCCTGTTGGTCACGCGCTGGAACTTGTTAGTTATACGAGTAAAAAAACCAATAATTCTATCGTCAAATGCGCAGAACCACTCTCTCATAATTTCCTCTTTGTATTTTTTGTTATTAAAAATCTACTTTAGAGAATAGTATAAAATATAAATCTGTCAATGCATTTTGGAATAGAATTGAATATATAAAAATCGGAGGGGGAAACTCCGATTATTTAACAAACTAAATTTTTCAATCGCTATTTTTTAAGCTGTTCCAACGCATATTTTTCAGCGTATTCAACAGGAAGCTCGTCGGCTTCTTTTGCCCTACACAAAAGATTCATAACCCCCTCATACATAAGCGAAACGCGCGTGCGAATCATTTTTTCATCCTCATTTTCATATGCAACAGCAATAAGACCGCCCGCGTTTGCAACAAAATCAGGAACATACAACTTTCCTCGGGCAAGGAGATTTAGAGCGTCTCCTTTTCTCGCGAGCTGATTGTTTGCGGAACCACAAACAATGCGACATCTAATATCAAGTTTTGGAATCGTGGAATCATTAAGAATGCCTCCGCCGGCGCATGGAACAAAGACGTTACACGCGTATTCATAACAATCCGGATCCACAATCCACGAGCGATCTTCGGGCATACCAACCGCCGAAAACGCTTCACGCACGGCCCGTTTATCTTTTGTGTCGGAGCCAATCACCATGCATCCTTTTTCAGAAAGCATTTTGGAAACAGAAAGCCCAACATGACCAGCGCATCCTTGCACAAAATAAACTCGCTTGCCTTCTTCCAGCGCTTCTCCGCATACAAAGCGAACAGAGGCTTCAATCGCACGAACAACGCCATATGCGGTCATGGATGATGTAAAATCATAATCAATATTCGTTCGCGTCCGAAGACCTCGTACATAGGGCGTTTTTTCCCGAATAAACTCAAGATCATAATGCGTCGTACCCATATCATTGGCTGTAATATATCGCCCACCAAGTGAGTTAATACACTCACCGACCCAATTGAAAATATCGCGACGATTCAGCTTCGCCAGCTCGTGATCCCCGTAAAGAACGGCCTTTGCTCCGCCTAAACGAATTCCAGCAAACGCCGCTTTCATACTCATCGCGCGTGAAAGACAGAGCGCATCCTCAAGTGCTGCAGTTTTTGACGAATGCAATAATGGCGCATGTCGAATCCCGCCAAGTCCAGGCCCTAAACGAGTGCTGTGAATTGCAATAAATAACGAAAGATCGGCACGAGGATGCGTATACTCATAGACCGCTTCGTGATTATCGTAATTCGGAAACTGTTTAAGTTCCGTTGGGGAATAAATACGCTGTACAGCAATTCCGCACTTCATTTGAATCCTCCTTTTGTTTTAGATCCATCACACAATAATTTTGAAAAGAACGCCATACACAACCTATTTATATAAACAAAACTAAAAAATCCGTTTTTTGTCAAGAAAAAACGGTCTTGTCATTGGCAACAGAATACAACAATCACCGCGTGATAACGCCAATGATTGCACTTCTATAGCCTTCTTTATTAAGAGCGGGGGGCTTTATTGCACTGACAAGTAGTAGAAAGCGCGAGATTACCGGTGGTGTCGGCGTTTTCTCGCAATTGAGCTATAGAGAAGCGCCTTTTCAAGTGATGCTTTTACATCCGCGATTTCAGCATTGCTCAGGTGCTCATGCATCAGTTTTTCTGCTTTTTGTTTTGCGTTTTCCGCCTGCGCTTCATCAATCTCTTCAACGCGTATAGCTGAATCAACAAGAATAACAACCTTCTCGGGCGTCACTTCAAGAATTCCGCCTGTGGACGCGAGTACCTGCTCGCGTCCATCTTTTTTCACAATAATCTCTCCCGGCTTCACGATGCCGATATAAGGAATATGATGCGGGAGAACTGCGATATCGCCATCTAAAGTCCTCAAAAGAATTGACTCAAATGAATCTTTTAAAACAATTTTTTCTTGCGATATGATTTCCAATGGAAATTCCATACATTATTATTTTACTTCTTCTATCCCGCCAACCATATAAAACGCACCCTCCGACTTTTCATCGTGCTTTCCTTCAAAAATTTCTTTAAATCCTCTAATCGTGTCTTTTAATGGAACATATTTTCCGGCGCGTCCCGTAAACGCTTCTGCAACTGAAAACGGCTGAGAAAGAAACTTCTGAATCTTTCGTGCCCGAGATACCGTAAGCTTATCATTGTCCGAAAGCTCATCCATTCCTAAAATTGCGATTATATCCTGAAGCTCTTTGTAGCGTTGTAGGGTTTTCTGCACTCCGCGTGCAACATCATAATGCTCACGCCCAATGATTCGCGGATCAAGAACAGACGAGAAAGAATCTAATGGATCAATTGCGGGGTAAATGCCGAGTTCTGAGAGAGGGCGGGAGAGAACAATTGTTGAATCTAAATGCCCGAATGTCGTCGCCGGAGCCGGATCAGTGAGATCATCAGCGGGAACATATACTGCCTGTACGGATGTAATTGATCCCTTGTTTGTTGAAGTGATGCGTTCTTGAAGCTCCCCTAAATCAGACGCAAGCGTAGGCTGGTATCCTACCGCCGATGGCATACGCCCCAAGAGTGTTGAGACTTCTGAACCAGCTTGAGTAAAACGGAATATATTATCAATAAAAAGAAGAACATCTTGCCTTGATTCGTCACGGAAATATTCTGCCATAGTGAGTCCAGAAAGTGCGGCACGCGCCCGAACTCCTGGCGACTCATTCATCTGCCCAAACACAAGCGCCGTCTTATCAAGAACGCCTGACTGTTTCATTTCTTGATATAGATCACTTCCTTCACGCGTTCGTTCACCAACTCCAGCAAATACTGAGTATCCGCTGTGTTTGGTCGCTATGTTATGAATGAGCTCCATAATAAGAACTGTTTTGCCAACTCCAGCGCCTCCAAAAAGCCCAATCTTCCCCCCTTTTGAAAATGGAGCGATGAGGTCAATAGCCTTGAGTCCTGTTTCAAAAATCTCCGTTTCCGTTTTTTGATCGCTAAATTTCGGAGCAGACCTATGAATCGGCCACTTTGTTTTTGTCTCAACAAAACCCATACCATCAATAGGCTGTCCCAAAACATCAAACATTCGTCCTAGAACTTCCGTTCCGACGGGAACGCTCACCCCAGCTCCTGTATCCGTAATTTTAGTTCCGCGTTTTAAACCGTCTGTTGATCCTAGTGCGATAGCCCTCACACGGTTTCCTCCAATATGCTGAGCGGTTTCAAAAACGAGCATTCCTAAATCCGTCTTTACTTCAAGCGCGTTAAAAAGACTCGGAATATTTTTCGGGAATTCTGCATCAATAACCGACCCAATGATTGAAACTATTGTTCCTGTATTTGTGTCCATTTATTTATAATTTATACATACGCACCCGCGTTGATTTCAGCAATTTCGCGGGTAATATTTTCCTGACGCGCCTGATTATATGTAAGCGATAAGTCATCCAAGAGCGCTCCCGCATTTTCAGTAGCGCTATGCATTGCAATCATTCGCGCCGAGTGCTCCGATGCGTTTGATTCAAGAAGTCCCTGGAAAATTTCAATTTCAACGAGGTTCCGAATAATCGTCCCGAGCACCTCCTCGGGGCTTGGCTCAATTAAGTACAAATATTTTTTTGGCTCACTTTTCTGTTCCAAAATAATATTCCCACCTTCTTTCATACCATCTTCTGAAAATGGAAAGAGTGTTTTTACGGCTGGTTCCTGCGATGCCATTGATACAAAATTGCTGTATATGAGAAATACCTCGCGATACCCCTTCGCTTCGTATCCGTCAATTGCGATCTTCGCCAGGTGCCGAATGTCGTAGAGCTTCGGCTTCCAATCCAATTTTGTCGCAGTCGCTTTTATAGTAAATCCCCGTTTTCTGAAATATTCCTGTCCGCGTTTTCCAATCGTTATAACATCAATACTTTCTTTTGAATACCGAGAAAAAACGCTCATCGCTTTACGAAGAATGTTCGTCGTCAAACTTCCGCAGAGCCCGCGATCAGGGGTGATGACAACCACAAGAATCTTTCCCTCATTATGGATTGAAAGAAGTGGGTGTGATTTCGTTTCCGCATACTTCATAATATGAGAAAGAAGTGCCCACGCGCGCGTTGCGTACGGTCTTGTTCCTGTAGCGTCCAATTCGGCCCTTCGCATTTTTGTGACCGCGACAAGCTCCATCGCTCGTGTAATTTGGCGCGTCGTCTTCACTGATTTTATCCGTCGTTTAATTTCGCGAATTTTTGCCATATCAAAAAATTTTTTTAAACTGATCAATTTCTGCCGTAAGGCGTGCCTGCAGATCGTCCGAGAGTTTCTCCCCTATCAAAAGTTCCAAAATAATTTCTTTTTTCTCCGCTTCCATAAATTGGAGAAGTTTCCCCATAAACACATTGATTTGTAGGACTTCAATATCGTCGGTGAGTCCTTGTGTGACCGAAAATATCGCGATTATCTGGCGCGCGAGATTCTGTGGCTCATATTGGTCCTGCTTTAGAATTTCGGTCATCCGTTTTCCCCGTTCCAATTGCTTTTTCGTGCTTTCATCAAGATCGCCTTCAAACTGTGCGAAAGCAGCAAGTTCGCGATATTGGGCTAGATCTAAGCGAAGCTTTCCGGCGAATTGTTTCATTGCTTTTGTCTGCGCCGATGAACCGACGCGGGAAACCGAAAGCCCAACATTGACGGCCGGTCTGAAGCCAGAATAAAAAAGATCTGTATCCAAATAAATTTGCCCATCGGTAATTGAAATAATATTTGTCGGAATGTACGCCGAGACATCTCCTGATTGCGTTTCAACAATAGGAAGCGATGTAATTGATCCTCCTCCAAATTCCGGAAGTCTCCGTAAAGAACGCTCAAGAAGACGCGAGTGAAGATAAAAAACATCTCCAGGGTATGCCTCCCGTCCTGGCGGACGCCTCAAGAGAAGAGAAATCTCCCGATACGCCCAGGCGTGCTTTGAAAGATCGTCATACACAATAAGCACGTCTTTTCCATTGTCCATAAAATATTCTCCTATGGCAGTCGCGCTAAACGGAGCGATGTATTGGAGTGACGCGACCGTAGACGCTGGTGCGTTGACGACAATCGTGTACTCCATCGCTCCACGCTTATGTAATTCCGATATGATGCGCGCGGTCTTTGATTCTTTTTGTCCAATCGCGCAGTAAATGCAAATGACCCCCTTTCCTTTTTGATTAATAATTGTATCAATGGCGATAGCCGTTTTTCCGGTTTGCCGATCGCCGATGATAAGTTCGCGCTGTCCGCGACCAATTGGAATCATTGCGTCAATCGCTTTCACTCCGGTTTCTAAAGAAACGGAAATTGTTTTTCGCGTAATAACGCCCGGCGCGATTTTTTCAATTGGGTATCGCTTTGAAAGATTTGGGGTCTCCTTTCCGTCAACCGGCTTGCCTAACGCGTCCACGACACGCGAAAGAAGCGCTTCTCCGACTGGAACGCTTATAATTTGTCCCGTCGTCTTGACTGTATCGCCCTCCCTCACATGGTTGTAATTACCAAGAAGCACGGCGCTAACAACATCTTCCTCAAGGTTTAACACGACACCAAAAAGACCCATCGGAAACTCAAGCATCTCCGAAAGAAAGCATTGTGAAAGGCCAGAAATCCTTGCGATACCGTCTTTTAATTCAATGATGACGCCGGTGTTTTCAATTTTTGGTGCGATATTGAGATTCTCTATCTCGCGACGCAACGATTCTATAATTCGTTTTGAGTCTTCCATAGATTATTTTTGGGCGTTCCGTAATTTTTCGAGAGACCCTTTGATAGTCCCATCAAATAGGAAATCGTTGTAGATGATTTTCACTCCGCCGATAAGAGTTTTATCAACTAAAAAATCAATAATTTCGGACGCATATTCTTTGGCATTTTTTTTAAAAAATTCTACCGCGTGTTCTTTCGCGGTGAGCGTAAGCGGGTGAGCAGAGATAATGAGCGGATTCTTTTTTGCGGAAAAACGCAAAGAAAGCGCCCACATAATCTTCGGCAGAAGATACAGCTCTTTCTTTTTTTTTAAAACTTCAACAAGGCCCTTAACGCATACCGAAACGCGAAAATCATCTTCTTTTATGATCGCACTACACGCCTTTGCGTAGAGCTCCGCTTTATTTCCGTTTATAGACATTATTTTATTCCCGTTAATGATCGGCGCGTATAGTCGCTGTCCTTTTGTTCGTCGACTTTCTCTCGTAAAACTTTTTCTGTAAGGAGGTCGATGACAGCCCCCATCTCCCGCTTCACATCTTCGGTGAGTTGGCGTTTTTCTTCTTCCGCGCGTGCTTCTGCGTAACGAATAAGATCGCGCCCCCTCTCTTCGGCCTCCTTGATAATACCCGCCTTCATTTTCTCGCCCGCATTTATCGCACGCTCAATCATAGCGCGTGCTTCAGCTTTTGCAATTTTCATATCTTCTTTTTTCACTTCTTCAAAACGATTTTTTTCTATCTCAACGCTCTGTGCGTCTGCAATCCCTTTTTCAATGAGATCACGTCTTTTCCGAAGTATTTCTATCAGTGGCGCGTATAAAAAACGCTTCAAGAGAAAAAGAAGAATAAAAAAATTTACAAGCTGAGAAAGAAAATAGGGCCATTGAATGCCCAGGTTTTTGAATATCTCCATTTACTTACTTAAAAAAGATGAGGAGCGCGATGACGAGAGCGTAAATTGCGAGCGCTTCGGTAAACGCAATGCCCAAAATCATCGTAGTGTTTATTTTACTTGATGCTTCGGGGTTCCGGCCCAACGCCTCAATTGCTTTTCCAACGAGAATTCCAATGCCAATGCCAGGACCGATCGTTCCTAATCCGATTGCTAATGCCGTTCCGATGAATTTTGCTTCTTCCATAATGCACATGCGAAATTTTCCGAATACATATATGCGCCCCCATCAAAACCGAGGCTCAAAAAAATCCGGACAATCCGTTACCACAATTTATAAGTAATTATTATTAGTTATTTAGTATACAGGATTTACTTTTAAAATCAAAAAAGAAAATTGAATTAATGCCCTTCTGATACGGTCATTGCCATCTTGATGAATACGGTCGTGAGAAGCGAAAACACAAACGCCTGAATAAATCCGATAAAAACTTCAAGTGCTATAAACGGCAAGGGAAGGATATAAGGAATAAGAAACGCCATAACGATAAGCAAAACCTCGCCCGCGAAAACACTCCCAAAAAGCCGAAACGAAAATGAGATAAGCTTTGTTATCTCGGAAATAAGCTCAAGGAGCCCAACGATAAAACCCATAAAACTCCGAAATGAAATGAATTTTTTCGCGTATCCGAAAAATCCAAGGGCGGCGATGCCCGCGGTCTGGATTGAAAAAACTGAAATGACAGCGAGGGCAATCGTTGTGTTTAGATCCGCATTCGTACTACGAAAAAACGGAACGAAATGTCGCGAGCCCTCAAAGGTTTCATAAAATCCGATACTTCCAAAGCCCGGAAGAAGCCCGAGCCAATTTGTTGAAAGAACAAAGATAAAAATCGTTGCAATCAGAGGAAAGAATCGCTCTGTCTCTTTCCGATCGCCCATAACACCGTCAACTGTGTTTAAAAGCTCTTCTATAATCCACTCAAAAAAATTCTGAAGTCGTGACGGGATGAGGGACACATGCTTGGTCGCGAAATATGAAAATCCAACAACGATGAGCATCGCGATCCATGCCGTGAGCATTGTGTTTGAGATTGGAAAATTAAAAACCGAAAATATTTTTTCAGCGGCAATTTCTATATTCATGATTTTATATACTTCACGCAAATAATTTTTCCACCGAAGACAGATCCATGTCTGGTGGAAAACGGAACCAAGGAAGCCACCCCGCCACCCTTCCGCCATACACTCGCTCGGATGGACTGAATTTTTGACGGCGACTATTTCTTAAACAATTTAACTAACATTTGCCAAGATGGCAAGCTCTTTATCATAAAACGAAATTTGGAACGATGAATATGCTGATCCTGAACAGCGTGATTTAAATGGAAGAACGCCAAATGAAATACTAAAATTATTATCAATGAACGAACTGACAAATGTCTGCGATTAAAAAAAACCCCGTAAAAAACGGGGGTATAACGATTAAAAATCGTATACTTTGTTTACACGCTCAGACACTTTCTCGCCCTCGCTCGGTACATTCGCTTAAAACCTTTTGTGCAAACGATGCGCGTATTGCCAGCGCAAACTTTCAAAAACATTCTTAAGAAAAAACTCCATCAGACCAAAACGCATTCCTTCTGCAACGCGTCGCAGAAGATATCGTCTCCCTACCCACACACTGCCCCACGGGACATAGGTCATCACATTTTTATATCCGTATACAGAAAATTCATCGCGCCTAGAATTTGCGACATACCACTGCGACGGATGAACCGTTTCGCAAAATCTATCCATATCTCCTTCGGCAAGCGCTGTCTGCATATCCATGCCAATTCCATAGAGCATTTGAATACGAACGCGATTTTTTGAGATATCTTTCTTCCCTAAATGTTTTACTATTGAGCCAAGCAACCGGATATCGTGTGTACCAAGCTCAACAACGCTCTTTGATTTAACAGCATCGCGCATCATAGAAAAAAATTCTTCCGAGACATCGCGATTATCCTCAAAGGTTCCAATATACGCCCCCTTCACAATTCTAACCCGTATTCCCTGCTCAAGAAAATCTGCGTATTCCATGCGATTCGTTTCGTCGTTTGCCTGAAAACACGCTCCGAGAAAAACATTTCCCATCGCATGAATTTTTTTAATAATTGGATATGCTTTTTTGTTTATTTCCGTATCTTCAGCGTCAACCATGCATTCAATATTACCAGACGCGCATTCCCGCGCCAACGCTTCTAAAATACTCTGAAACTCGTCATTGGTAAGAACTAGAATTCCAAGATGTGATGGTTTTACCGCAAGCGAAACATTCTTTACTGGCCTATCCCCACTCACACGAACACGCGCGAGCATTTGTATGTGCCGAAGATACGCATTTGCATTTCGCATCGCCTGTTCACGAGTATAAACCTCTTCCCCAAGCATATTAGAAATAGGGACCATACCGCACAACGAAATCTTATGCAGTGTCTGCATGGCGTGTTTTTCATTTCGCCCGCCGATAAAACTCTTATGCAAAAGAGGGTACAAAACAGTAATTGCGGTCTCTGTAAACATACGCGCCTCCTCTATTTAAAATATAAAAAAGCAACTTTTGTTATATAAAAAAAATTGCATATTGTCAACCCAACTAAGCCCGCGCTATAAGAAGCGAAACTTCTTATTCCTTTATAGCTCAAAAAACAATCCCACCTGAAGCGGGATTTTGAATACTCGTTGTTATTATTACACAGACATCACTCATGCAGTGTTCCTTTTGCTTTTCTTTGAGTCCTTCTGGATTCTAAAATCGTCTTTCCTTTCACAATTTCAAGCTTTCTCATAAGCGCCTCTTCTAAAAGATCGATTGCGATACGAATATCTTCTGCTTTTTCAACAATGCGAACTATTTGTCGCGGTGGTATTGAAACCGTTGCTTCCGCTCGAAAAACCTCACCCTTGTGATGATGGCGCCCTTCGCGCGCCAACTCAACATCAACAATAACGGCGCCCGCTTCCGAGTGCCCCTTCAGTCGTTTCTCAAGTGGTGTGATTACTTTTTCATAGAGATAGACTTCAAGCGCAGAAGTAATCTCTAATTGCGTTCCCTTAATGGTAAGTTTCATAAAATGTTTTTTAAAATAAATTATTATTTAATTCATTTCTACTATACGACTACGAAATCAATTCTGCAAATCAGAAAAAGATGCCCTGACTCTATTGCGTATATTTTTAAACGCTTTATACTTATGATATGTTTCGTTGTATATAACGCGCGACGGTCGACGCGTGCACCTAAAATAGTATTAGAAACAATTTAATGCACCTTGATATGAAGAAAAAAAATAAAGTCGTAAAGAAAAAAGTAGCGAAGAAAAAACACCGCTAACGCGTGTACGCTTTAAAAAGACCTCCTAAGGAGGTCTTTTTATTATGACTAACGATGAACGAAATGAAGCTAGCAAAGATTCATTTCGTTAGCGCGAAGACGCACATTCGCTTTGCTAAGCTCAGTACTTCCTCACTCGCGTTCGGTCGGAACAAAGGTCAATCTGATATCTCAAGGCTGTGCCCTGATGCTCTGATGCTCTGATGCTCTGATGCTCTGATGCTCTGATGCTCTGATGCTCTGATGCTCTGGGGAGCTTTATTTATTCACATTTTCCTGTCCACCTATTTTTCGTCGCATGTATAAACGACGCGCAATAAAAAAAATAATTGCAAAAATAATAAAAATGAATACGAACGACTCAATTATATTCATATATTCTGCCATTCGCATATAAATATCACCGACCTGCCACCCAATAATGCCTAAAAAAAACGCGCGAACAATCGTACCGAGAAACGAATACACGAGATACTCCTTTAGGGGAAGCCGAACAAACCCGCAAAAAGAACTGATGACAACGCTCGGAATTATAGGAATTGTCCGCGCGGTAAAAAGAGCAACTTCGTCCACATGCCCTCGCTCAAATCTTTTCTCAAGTTTTTCAACATCTTCCCACGCGACACCAAAATACCTCCCCCAACGAATAAGTGCAGGCTTACCGCTTGTGTACGCGATGCCATAGAAAAGAAGAGATCCCACTGTGACGCCCAAGGCTCCGGGAATGGCGATGATAATAAAAATTCTTCCAAGAGAATCAAAAAATGATCCGTCTGGGATAAGGAAAAACCCCGAAGCGGTAAGAACTAACGCTGAAGGAATGGGAGCGATAACCTCTTCAACAATTGAAGCAAAAAAAACGCCAAATGCGCCATAAGGAAGAATAAAATCTCGAATAATCGTAATGATGTACTCAATCATACAGCCCTAAATATATTTAAAAGCGCTGACGCGATTCCAAAATAAATTATGATACTTAAAATATCCCGAATGACGGTTGCCAACGGTCCAGCGGCAATCGCTGGATCGGCCCCTCGTTTTAGAAAATACCACGGTAAAAAAATAGCAACAACTACCGCAATAAAAATTGTAAAAAAAACAGAAATACTCAAAATCAAGCCTATGACAAGCGAACGCAACCAAAACAATGAAATAGCAAATATTGTAATACTAAATAGAAAACCAATAAGCGTTCCAATAATAAGTTCGCGCGAAAGATTGCGCGTAAGACTTATTGACGAGGAAAATGCTAAACTACGGATAAAAATCATTTGCGTTTGTCCGCCTACGGCATCGGCAAGATAGACAATCATAGGAATAAAAGCTGCAAGTAAAATCTCTGTCTCTAAAACACTTTCAAAATTTTTAATAAATACCGCGACAATAATACCGCCCAAAAGCCCAATACAAAGCCACGGAAGCCGTTTTATAAAATGAGACCACGCAGACGCATGCGTTAAACTTTTCAACGGATCGGCAAAAAGACCAATTCCTGTAAATCGAAGCGCATCTTCAACATTTTCTTCATGAAGAATAGCGAGAATAACATCGGAAGGCACAACCCCTAAAAAATGATTTTCTTTATCTACGACCGGAATCGCCTTTATATTATGCTGAATTGCCAAGATCGCAACTCGTTCTTGATGCGTTCCTGAATGCACGGAAACAACATTCCTAACCATTACTTCAGCGACTTTTTTTTCATCAGCAAAACGAAAAAGATCACGAAGTGACATAACCCCGCGAAGGTGTTTTTCATAATCAAGAATATATATATAATTAATCGTCTCAAAATCAACGGCATGAGAAATGATTTCCCGCTTGATGTCTGCGACACGAGCATCCAAAGTGGCGGTCGGAACATTAGTGACGCTTTTTTTGCCCGCTATTTTATTATTTAAATTTTGTTCCATAACAGAAACTATTGATACCATTTGAAACGGCGGTATACTAATTTACGAATCTCTTCGGCCACGACAACAGAACAAGCGACAAAAAACGCCACAAGCCATTCAGCGCCCGTTAAAGGAACTGTTTTTAAAATGGACTGCATAAATGGATTATACACCGCAAAAAGCTGGAGTAAAAATACTGTACAAAGAGCCGCTATGAGATAAGGATTTGAAAACGGATTCATTGAGAAAATTGATTTTTTATCCGAACGGCAATTGAGCGCGTTCAGCCACTGGAATATTGCCAGCGTTGTCAAAGAAACCGTAAGCGCTTTTTGAAGATCATTCTCATACAATCGTTGAAAAAGGAACAAAGATCCGATCATCATCGGAATTGACATGACAATAATTCGCTGAAGCATAAGCGAATCAAGAAGCTTCCGATCGCGCGCGCGAAACTTTTGCAAAAGAAGTTCGTCGCTCTTTGGCTCCATGGCAAGCGCCACATCAAGAAACCCGTCTGTGATGAGATTGAGCCACAAAATCTGCGCGGGCAAAATCGGCAACGGATACCCCATAAATAGCGCGCCCATGATTGCAAGCGCCTCACCCACGCTCGTTGAAAAAAGATACAAAATAACTTTTTTGATTGTGCGAAAAATGTGCCTTCCCTCTTCAATCGCTGAAACGATGCTCTGAAAATTATCGTCCAAAAGAACGACATCAGACGCCTCTTTGGCAACTTCCGTTCCAATCTTTCCCATGGCAACTCCCAAATCAGCCGCAATCAATGAAGGCGCGTCATTAACGCCGTCTCCCGTCATCGCCACAGTTTCTCCGTTGCGCTTATACGCCCTTATAATTTTTAACTTATGCTCCGGCGTTACGCGCGCGAACACCGAAACCATCGGGAGCCTTCGTTCAAATTCTCGTTCATCCAAAGAATCAATATCGGCTCCGGTAAGAATGGCATCGCCATCAGCGTATATTCCCGCGTCCCGAGCGACGGCCATCGCTGTGATTGCGTGATCTCCCGTGATCATAACAACGCGAACCCCCGCGGCATTGGCGTCCGCAACCGCGGAACGAACTTCCGGACGAAGCGTATCTTCCATCGCATACAATCCGCCAAATGTAAGCTTACGCACCTCAAAAAATTCCTGCCCCTTCGGCACGGTTAAAAATCCGAACGCGACCACCCGCATCCCCTCCCGCGAAAGGCCGTCAAACACCCGTTCAAATTCACGAAATTTTTCGTGCGTGAGAGAGTGCGCTGTTCCCGCGAATCCTCCGCCTTCGCGCGCAGGAAGAAAAAATTCATTCGCTTTTTCAAGTATAATCTCCGGCGCACCAACAACAATTACAAGTCCTGCATCTGCGGTTTCATACAATGACGCGTGATATCGGTTTTTATGACTAAATGGAAGCTCGCTCATCGGTTTCAATTCTGCCTCCAAAAGATCCTTTCTAAAACCAATCTTTTCTCCAAAAATTGAAAGGGCTGCTTCGGTCGGGTCCCCAGAAACCTTCCAGATACCCTCTTTTTCCAAATACGAGACATGGGCGCGCGCGGAAAGCGTGGCGATTTTTCCGGCAAAAATAAGCTCGGGATGATTCAGTGGATCAATAACGCTCCCCTCTTTTAATTGCGGATCGCATATCCTCACATCGCCGTGCGGATTATATCCAATACCATCAACCGCAAAAAGTTTTCCACCGACAAAAACCCTTCGTACGACAAGCTCATTTCGAGTGATAGTACCCGTCTTATCAACCGCAATTATTGTTGCCTGCCCCAACGCTTCAACGGCTTGAAGTTTTTTTATCAGCGCGTTCTTCTTCGCCATTCGCCACGCGCCGGAAGCCAATACGAGCGTGAGCACTATTGGAAGTCCCTCGGGAATAATTGAAACCGCCAACGAAACAACGGTTTTAAACATTTCCGCAACCGCGTGTCCCTTCAAAAATCCAATCAAAAAAATACTGCCCCCAATACACGCCACAGCATATAGAACATCCCGCGAAAGAAGACGAATATCTTTTGCGAGAGGGATTTCCGTTTTAATTTCCTGAATTGCAACGCTTATTTTTCCAATATACGAATATCTACCTGTCGCAACTACAACCGCGCTTCCATTACCAGCAACAATATGAGTGCCTTTCAAAACCATATTTTTTTGTTCGGCAACAGGCGCATCAGAAAAAACGATAGCGTTTTCGTCTTTTTCTATTGGCAACGATTCTCCTGTAAACGCAGACTCATCAACGCGTAAACCATTTGCCTCAATAAGTCGCGCGTCGGCAGGCACCCGCTCGCCTTCCTGCAAAAGAATGCTATCACCGCGCGCGACTTCAAAATCCGGAATAATCGTTTCACGACCATCCCGTAGAACGGTTGCGTCCGTGGTGGTAAACTTCTTCAACGCGTGAAGCGTATTCTGCGCTCTCCCCTCCTGAACCGTTCCAATAATCGCATTAAAAAATAAAACAAAAAGAACAATAAGCCCGTCTGTCAGGTCTCCAAGAAAAAAGAGAACCCCCGCTGAAAAAAGTAGCACGAAAATGAGCGAGCTTTTAAATTGCCTGATAAAAATCTGAAAAACAGTTTCTCTTCTGCTCTCTGGAAGAGTGTTTTTTCCCTCGGAACGCAAACGATCCGTGGCATCTTTTTGAGAAAGCCCCGTCTTAAAATTTGTTCCAAATTTTTGTTCAATCTCTGAAAGAGACGCGGAATGCCAATTCATCGTATATATATAACAAAATTAATGTGTTCTAAAATTCTCAATTTACAATTTTTAATTTTCAATCAATGTCTCAATACTTCATTGATTCATTGAAAATTTAATAAAAATTGGAAATTGTAAATTAGGCAGTTATACAAGATGCTGGATTTCTTCTTCAAGAAGAAGTCCTGTTTTCCTATGTACAAATTCCTTGCAGTGACTAATAAGAATAGCGAGATCATGAGACGACGCTCCGCCGTTATTTACAAAAAAATTCGCGTGTTTTTTTGAAATCGTTGCGCTACCTATGGAATATCCTTTCAACCCAAGTTCATCAATTACAAACGCCGTCGGAATATAAGTTTGATTTTTAAATCGTTCAAACGCTGGAAAAATTCTAAGAAGCTTTTGTCTCTGCGCAAACGAAAGAGAATCCCATGGAACATTCTTAAATACACATCCCGCGCATTTTGAACCAATTGCCTGTGTGGCTATGCGATGCGCCGAATGCTCCAACATCGTTGTCGCAATTACGCCCCGCGTTTCTGCGCGCAAACCGAGTACCGCGGAAAGAATAATTAATTCGGGATAATGCTTAAATTTTGAATCACGATATGCGAATTTACAGTCATTATATGAAAGTTTTTTAATCCGTTTAAAAATCGCATTATATGCAAGGACAAAATCCGTAACATCGGCAATGCTTTTTCCAAAACAACCCGCATTTCCACGGATTGATCCGCCGATCGTTCCCGGAATACCGACCGCCCATTCAAATCCCGTAAGACCCTCCGTGCGCGCGTATGAAGCAACGTGTGGCATCATAGCTCCAGCTCCAACATGAATTGAATTTCCTAATATACGAATATCATTATAGACGGGTCTTATTACAAGCCCAGAAAATCCATTTTCATGCGCCAGCGTATTTGATCCCGCGCCCAAAATAAAAAATGGGAGCTTGTAGTGCCCTGCCCAATCTGCCGCGGCAATAAGCTCTTCGGGGGAACGCGCTTCATAAAAATACCGCGCAATGCCACCAATTTGAAAAACGGTGTGTAAAGCCAACGAAACATCTTTTTTTGGACGAATATCTGACATCTATCAATTATATCATTTTCGTGTTTTTCTTGCGATTGCGAATATTCTTTTGGTTTTTTTGGCAAAAAACAAAACCTTGCGTATACTTGTTAACATAGCGTCATCATACTTAATGAGAAGCTTTGAAGTAAGCGTTCATATAATAGAATTGTTCCCGTTTTGTTTCTGCTGAAAGCGGAACTACAAAACGCAATCCTGCACATACAGGGGCTTTAGAAGTAGGCACTCACATTAATACAATAGAATTGGAGTAAACCCTTCTAAGCCCCTGTATGTGCATGGGAAACAAGCCCTTCTTGGCCACTTAATTGGACGAGAAAATATAAAACCCCGCGGAAACTCAACGACGAGAACACATAAAAGTACAAAATCCCGCTAAAAGCGGGATTTTGTATCTACAATAGATAAAGTTTGCCACTGGGCAATCACTCACATAACACAATGGTAGCAACTAGTTATGCGTTTGTCAATTTTTTCATTTAGATTTAACTTGAAGCGCGCGCAACTGCTCTTGGAGAATTTGAAGTTGCTGAAGCAATGCTTTTACTTTTTCCTGGTTTGATATCTCAGAACCTGACGGCTGTGAGCTGGCGGGTAAAGGAGTTGGCGAAGCTGTCTTTTTTCCGCCAAAAACTTCATTGAGCTTTGCCCGAGTTTGTGGACCAACCCGTCCAACTTGATCGATGCCGTATTTTTTCTGAAACGCGCGAACCGCTTTTACAGTCAGGGGACCATAAAATCCGCTTATCGTACCTTCCGGATACAATCCTTTATCCTGCGCTAAAAAAGTTTGTAATTGCCTCACATCATCACCGCGAATGCCCTGATTTAAATCACGAATAAAAAAAACGGATTGAGAAACCGCCGATGACTGGGTTGCCTTTACGGAAACAGTTGGAGCTGTGCTCTGTGCAGTGCTACCGCCTCCTCCGCCTCCGCTGATAGTTCCACCGCCATCGTTACTGCCTGTATTACTTGTGGCTGTTGCCACGCTACACGCAGTTGAACGCGGAGTTGCGGTAAGCGTT
>JBBTQR010000026.1:20987-30251 GCA_038065595.1 Patescibacteria group bacterium
GTAAGCGTTTGCGCGCCTGACACAGCAGTTGATTGAGTAACCGTAGCGACATATGTTCCGTCTGAACATGCTGATGTTTTAGAAACAGATATTGGAACCGGAATGCTAACTTCTTTACTGCTTGTTGATGTAAGAGAAATACTAGCGCCTGCGGATAGCGTAATATCAATAGTGCTTGTATCCACAGTAAAACTATCAACGGTTCCGCCCGTTCCTACCTTCAACATTTGCTCACCCGAAACAAAACGCACCTCATCGGAAGAAAAACTAACATCAAGAGCGGCAAACGCAAACAGTGGCGAAAAAAGGCTCAATAATAGTAGATAAGAGTATTTCATAATAAAAGCAAAAAGAATTAAACAATGAATCTTTTAGCTAAACCTAACGAATCGCCATCCAAAACCAAGATCGAGATGCTGGAGTGATGGCAACGCCATGCGTTCCGCCATTAACCCAACCGGTATTAAGAACCGAAACCTGAATTACATCAGCCGAAGTGGAAGAAGCGCTCGTCATAACTAGCCCATTCTCAAGATTGACGGGGGTTACAAATACTCTATCACTGGTGCCAACGCCAGTAGCACTCGTGCAATTCGTGCTAACCGTTGAACTCGCACTAATAGCACCGCCTGGGTTATATGTACAAACACCAAAACGAACTTGACTGATTGCTGAACCGTTCAAACCAAAAATTGCACCGGCGCTGGAAGTTGTCGTTCCTGTCACACCCAAAGCAACAAACGGAGAAGACGATCCAACTCCAACTTTATTGCCACCCGCGTCAAGAACAAGCGTATTAGAATCAAAGTTCAAACCATTTGTCATACTCGCCGTAGAAGTTGCCGTAGAAGTCAAAGACCATGTACCAGCGCGAATAGTAAGGGCATCCGCATCTGCATCGCCAAGTGTCGTTGAATCCGAAACAGTGAATGAACCGGTCAGAGCGATGGTACCGTCAACGGCATTGGCAATCGTCTCCCCGTTAAGAAGCGTGAGCGTTGTGGTCGTTGCCCCGCCAAGAAGCGTGCTCAATCCAGTTACACTTAATGTTCCGCCCGTGGTTATATTGGTACTGATGGTCGTTGCCGCGGAAACAGTCACAGCGACCGCAAAGAGAGGAATGAGAATAGGAAGCGCTACTGAAATACCTTTTTGTGCTTTTGCTCGTAACGAAGGAATGAATGACATAAAAAAATTAAAAAATTATTAATATAACGCGACACTTGACAGGTGAAGCGTGTGGAGATTTCTCCTTTTAAAAATATGTTAATATCACTGTTGTTATCATACCCCCCCCACATAAGACGCAAGGACTGCCCTGTTGATAACTTATAGGATAATTTATGTGCTGATTAAAAAAGCAGTATAAACTTCCGTGCACGATACAAAGCCCAAAAGAAAAAAGGTTCTCTATATCATTACAAAATCCGTCTGGGGAGGCGCCCAACGGTATGTTTTTGATTTGGCAACGCATATGCCACCAGAAAAATGGGAGGCGCTTGTTGCCACAGGCGGAAACGGCACGCTCGTTCAAAAATTAAAAGAAAAAAATATTCGCGTAATTCAAATTCCCGCTCTTGAGAGAGACCCACATATATTTGGGGATATACGAGTATTTTGGAAAATTTTTATGCTATTACGAAACGAATCCCCTGATGTCGCGCATCTCAATAGCTCAAAAATCGGGGGCATCGGCGCGCTCGCCACTTGGTTCTACAATATGCTATACGCTAAACGCTGTACGCTAAACGCTAAGATAGTCTTTACCGCGCATGGCTGGGCATGGAGCGAAGATCGCCCGCAATGGCAACGCGCTATTATTATATATGCAACGCGCGTTGCGGCATGGTTTCAGGATGACATCATTATTCTCTCGCGAAAAGATCTCGCGTCAGCACTGTATTACAAAATTCCAGAACAAAAACTCGCCGTTATACCACTGGGCATTCCAACTCCTATTTCGTTTTTAAATCCTATTGATGCGCAAAAAAAAATCACAGATATAATGCAAAAAAAAATATCGCGTCCATTTTTTGGCGTCATCGCAGAATTAACACGCAATAAAGGAATACCGTACCTTGTTCAGGCACTCATTCTTCTCAAATACCGAGGCGTACAATTTTCGTGCGCGCTTATCGGCGACGGCGAAGAAATGGAAACGATTCGTCGTATGATTACAGAAAACAATCTAACAAATGAAGTTACACTGCTTGGTTGGATTGATAACGGCTCAAAATATCTGAAAGCGTTTGACGCATTTGTTCTCCCGTCCATAAAAGAAGGGCTCCCCTATGTGCTCCTTGAAGCACTCGCCGCAGAAATTCCAATCGTAGCGACAACGATTGGGGGAATTCCCGATATCATTGAAAACGGACAAAACGGCATTCTTGTTCCTGAAAAAAACCCAAAAGCGCTCGCGGACGCGCTTCAAAAAATAGCACGCGATGCCAACTTCCAAACGCAATGTTCAAAAAACGCCACAAAAAAATTCGCCTCATTTTCGTTTGAGGCGATGCTTAAAAAGACCGTTGAACTTTATGACGCCCGTTAATGTTGTATTCTATGGAAAGCGAAAACAATTAGCACATTCGGTCTGCTAATACCTCAGCATTTCCTCGCTCTTCGCTCGGTCATCGCATCTTCGCTAGGTCATACATTCCGCCTGCTGGCTTTAGTATTTCCTCGCTCTTCGCTCGGTCATACATTCCGCCTGCTGGCTTTAGTATTTCCTCGCTCTTCGCTCGGTCACAACAAAGCCTATCATTTCATGATGTTTCCCAACCCCGTGCATGTACAATAAACGAAAACTTAAATTTCCAATACTCGTCATCGGCGACATGGCGCTTTTTTATGTCGCACTCTTTTCCATGCTTTTTATTCGTTATCCGGTCAACGAGATTATGCAAGAATTCACGCTCTACCACGCAATTCCCTTCACAATTATTTTTTTTATCTGGATTCTCGTATTCATAAGTCTCGGCCTCTATGAAATCCGCATAACAAAAAATGAATATGCATTTATTGAACGGATCGTGCAAGCGACCATCACAAATGCCGTCGTTGGAGTCATTTTTTTTTACGGCATTCCCGCTTTCCAAATTACACCGCGCGTAAATCTTTCCATCGTTCTTTTATTCACAGCGCTATTTATTTTTGTCTGGCGATACATTTTCAATGGCATCATCGCGCACCGCAACGCCGACCGCGTGCTTTTTTTTGGACTTTCTGAAGATGTGCAAACAATTGCCAAGTACTTAAAAGCAAATCCACAATACACATTCCAGCCGATTGCATACATATCAACCGATACAACCACCGCGCCATTTCAACTTGAACCGATCTATCCGCTTGATCACAACTTGAAAGAACTGGTCCAAAAATTCTCCATTGATACGATTGTCACATCAAAAGAGATTACTGATAACAAAATTTTAGTGCGCGCACTTTTTGAAATTCTGCCGTTGGGAGTTACCGTCATTGATTTTCCGGTCTTTTATGAAATAATCACCGGAAAAATTCCAGTGTATAGCATCAACGAGCTATGGTTTTTAGAAAACTTTGTCAAAATAAAAAACACTTTATACGAACGCGTACACCGCGCGTTTGATATCGTTTTGACGATTGTTTTTTTCGTCCCATACGCAATCCTATTTCCGTGTATCGCCATGGCAATCGCGCTTGAAAGCAACGGTCCGATTCTCTATCGCCAAAAACGCATTGGAAAAGGCGGTGTTGAAATTGAAATAATCAAATTCCGCTCAATGATTGCTAACGCAGAAACGGGCAACGCGCTCTGGGCAGACGAAAACGATCCTCGCGTTACGCGCGTCGGAACGTTTCTTCGAAAAACGCGCTTTGATGAACTGCCACAACTGTTAAATATCTTGAAAGGCGAAATGTCATTTGTTGGACCGCGCCCTGAACGCCCTGAATTCGTAAAACTTCTTGAGAAAAAAATCCCATTTTATGACATGCGCCACATGGTAATGCCTGGACTTACCGGATGGGCACAAATAAATTTTCCCTATGGAGCGTCCATAGAAGACGCAATGGAAAAACTTCAATACGACCTCTATTACATAAAGCACCGGTCGCTCTCGCTTGATTTTGATATTCTCCTTCGCACAATCGTTGTCGTCCTCTCTCGCACCGGACGATAAAATAACTCATTGGGGGCGTTGCATAAAATGCTCGCTATTCACGGAATAAAAAAACCGCCTTGCACAAGCAAAACGGAATGCCATTTCAATTTAATATTTTTTATCTTGCTTCTTCCCGCTTAAGGCACGCAATCGCTTCAAAAACATTCCTTACAACCGGAAACTGCTCTGCGCGTGTCCAGCCGTTCCATTCGTTCCCAATGCCGACGAAAAAAATACCACAAACCTCAGCAGATGCCTGATCTTCTTTTCCGTCACCGATAAACGCGCAATCGCCTGCCACCACATTCTCTTGTCTCATAATATTAACCAGATTTTCAATTTTTGTTGGTGGCTTGCCATACATAAATATAAAATACTTTCTAATATCAAGTCCATCAACAAGCTCCGTCAACGCTAAAAAAGGAGTTGCGGAATTAATGTACAAACGCCTTCCGTTTCTCTGATGCTCTTCAAGAAGCTCGCGAACGCCGGGGATAACGCCTTGCGCTAAAATTTGGTCATGTACTGCTTTGCGATACCTGTTTTCATATTCGTTCACAAATTTTTGAACAGACTCAAACGCATACCCCAGTACTCCCGATCGCCCTTGACTAGAATACGCGTGTGCCAAATTAACAAAAATCTCTCTTAGTATATCAAATCGCGTCCAGTTGATAGGCGCTTCGTTTAATATTTTTTTAATGAACAGTACTATTTTCACGTCAGAAGGAAAAAGCTCAAAAAATGCTTTGTGCTTTAATTCATTAGAGTCAACAAGAACTCCGTCAAAATCAAAAACAAGAACTCGCTTCATAAAAGCCCTCCATTCATAAAAATTGCTACCCAAGCTACATAAGAAGAAACATTAATTTTAATTTTTGTCAATAAACGAATTTCATTTTTCTTGCTATGCTTTTGTGAAATAGAATAAACAATGAAAACAACACCACCCATTGAAAAGATTGCCTCAATTCGCCATTCTTTAGCGCATCTTTTAGCGATGGCGGTTTTAAAAAAGTTTCCAAACGCAAAATTGGGAATCGGCCCCGTGATTGAAAACGGTTTTTATTATGATTTCAAACTCCCCGCATCAATTTCAAACGATGATTTGCCTGAACTTGAAAAATACATGCGCGAACTTATTATTAAAAAATTTAATTTTTTCGGTGAAAAGATTACGCCATTATCAGCAAAAAATCTTTTCAAAGACCAACCATTCAAGACCGACCTCATACAAGAATTTTCAAAAGAAAAAAAACAATTAACCGTCTATGCCACATGTCCACCTGAAATTAAAAAATGGAAAGCGCCGGTCAAAGGTACAAAAATTATGGATTGTTTCATTGATTTATGCCGTGGTGGACACACAGACAATACATCCGAAATAAATCCAGACGCGTTCAAGTTAACGCATATCGCGGGAGCGTACTGGCGCGGGGAAACAAAAAATCCACAACTTACGCGAATATACGGCATCGCATTCACGACAAAAGAAGAGCTTGAAAAACATATCTGGCAATTGGAAGAAGCAAAAAAACGCGATCATCGCGTTTTAGGTGAACGGCTAAAACTCTTCACATTTGCGCCTGAAGTCGGACCCGGACTTCCTTTATGGCTCCCGAATGGCATGATTATTCGTGATGAAATTGAACAATACGCGAAAGAAGTTGAAAAAGCATTGGGATATAAACGAGTAGCAACCCCTCATATCGCAAAAGAAGAGCTGTATCGTTTGTCTGGACATATTCCATATTACGCCGATAGTATGTTTCCCCCAATGAAACTTGATGACGGAAACTATTACTTGAAAGCAATGAACTGCCCGCATACGCATATGATCTACCGCTCCGAACCGCACAGCTACCGCGATCTCCCACTGCGCTTGGCGGAATATGGAACGGTCTACCGCCATGAACTTTCCGGAACGCTTGCCGGACTTCTCCGCGTACGCGGATTTTCACAAAACGACGCTCATATTTACTGTCGCGAAGATCAGGTTGAAGAAGAGTTTCTCGCTGTTATGCGCCTCCACGAATTTTGGTACCGCGATATTTTTGGAATAACCGATTTCCATATGCGCCTTTCGCTTCCCGCCAAAGACAAAAAAAAATATGTGCACCTGCCTGATGGCTGGAAAAAATCCGTTGAACTGATCCGTTCCGCGATGAAAAAATCGGGTCTGCCGTTTACGGAAGTTGAGGGTGAGGCGGCGTTTTATGGGCCAAAGGTTGATTTTCAAATTCAAAGCGTTATCGGTCGTGAAGAAACCGCCTCAACAAACCAGCTGGATTTTTTAGCAACACAACGATTTGACCTTACCTATACTGATTCGGATGGAAAACAAAAACCCGTCTATGTAATTCATCGAGCTCCGCTTGGATCCCACGAACGATTTATCGCGTTTTTGATTGAGCACTATGCGGGTGCCTTTCCCCTTTGGCTTGCGCCGACACAAATTTCAATACTGCCGATTAACGACTCCTTCGCAGGCTACTGTGAAGAAATTAAAAAATTACTTGAATCACACAAAATTCGCGTTGCGATCAATTCCACAGCAGAAACAATCGGTAAAAAAATTCGTGAAACCGAAATGAATAAAATCCCATTTATGCTTATTGTCGGCGAAAGAGAAAAATCCGCCGAAATGATTTCTGTCCGTGAACGAGGAGGCAAAGATTTAGGCACTATGAAACCCGAAGAATTTATTCAAAAAATTTCGCCCGATCTCACTCCTCAAAAAATGAAGTTTTAAAAAACTCTTCGCTATGCGAAGAGTTTTGTGTATATCGGTGTATTATCCCGATTTTGAAATCCGTTTTGCGAAATGACACTCTAGCGAGATGAGATGTATACAGGCGTTCCTCAATACAATCAGCACCCTTTTGGAAGTTTTGGTTTGTGGCTAATCCAAATGCCATACAATCTATCATCTCCGCGCTCGCTTGTCGTCTCATGATGCCAATTCAGGATGCAAAAATCAGGATGATCTTTTTTAAATTTTGCAATTGCTTCAAGAATTGCCGTCATACCCCGTCGATCCGTCCATTTTTCGGCTTCTATATAAAAAAATGATTCGTCACCTATGGTAAAAACTTCGTCGGCACTCAGTTCATACGGCCTATGAACATTAAAATAAACTATGCCTCCACCTACGATACAAAGAACAAAAAGAAGGATAAGCCACGAAAACTCGTTTTTTTTAATTTTATCGGGCATTGCATCCTCCGTAGATATTTTGTAAAAAGCACTATCTCAATAAGTACAACAAAATTCTCATAATGTCAAAAAACCGCATCATTGTGATTATCGGTCAAACAGCGTCTGGAAAGTCTGACCTAGGCGTTTTTCTGGCAAAAAAATTCTCCGGTGAAGTTATTTCTGCCGATTCGCGACAGGTCTATAGAGGTCTTACAATTGGATCAGGAAAAATTTCAAAACAGGAGATGCGCGGTGTACCGCACCACCTTTTGGATGTCGCCGATCCGCGACGCATTTTTTCGGTGGCTCAATATCAAAAACTTGCCGAAAAAGCACTACACGAAATAATCGCAAGAAAAAAAATCCCAATCATTGTCGGCGGTTCAGGAATGTATCTAGACGCAATCCTTTTTGGCGCGCCGTATCCAAGCGTTCCGCCAAATAAAAAATTAAGAAAACTGCTTGAAAAAAAATCAGCGAACGCTCTTTTTTTGATGCTTCAAAAAAGAGATTCCGCGCGTGCGCATTCAATAGACCGCCACAATAAACGCCGTCTGATCCGAGCGTTGGAAATTTTCATAGCAACAAAAAAACCAATTCCCCCGCTTGTAAAAATACACCGTTACAACCCACTCATTATTGGCATTACAAAAGATATGCGTGCGCTCAATCGTCGGATTGATATTCGTCTAAAAACTCGCATACGACACGGCTTGATTGCTGAAGTGCGCCGTCTCCTTGCAAAAGGCGTTTCATATAAACGGCTCTATGAACTTGGGCTTGAGTATAGATTTATTTCAGAATATATCCGTGGCGCGCGTACAAAAAAAGAAACGCTCGCGCTTCTCTCGCGAGCCATTAAAAAATTTGCAAAGCGTCAAATGACGTGGTTTATGCAATATCAAAAAACGCCCAAAATACACTGGATACGGACAAAAAAACAGGCAGAAAAACCTGTGGCACGATTTTTTAAGTAAAAACAAAAAAATTAAAAACCAAACATCCACAAAATAAGCTTACCAAATCGCTTTTGAAACGAAATTTCCACAGGCAATGATTCTGCAACCGCCGCCACAGATTTCTCCGCGGGAACCACAACAACAATATTTTCTCCCTCTTTTTTTAAATTAAGCCGAGCCTTTGCTTCGCGTTCCATAGCGCCATTCCGTTTTAAAAAATCAATTTCATTTTCCAATCTTTCACGCTCCGAAATAAGCGCATGAAGTTTTAACTCTTTTTTCTCCCGCTCAACACCAAGAATCTTTGATTTTTGATATAATTGGATTACCGTCTTTGTAAAAAATGCACCAACAAAAAGCACAAGAATAAGCGCTATAAAGCGTCGTCTAATTGAATGATCAAAATCGCTTTGAAAAAAATTGAAAAATTTCATATAATGAACCAGCAAAGCTAATACCCTTCTTATACTGTATACGCTATGAAAAAGTCAAAAATTATCCATAGAATTATGCAAGGCGTTGCATGGGCTACCATCGTTGGCATGATCGCGTTTCTTTTGATTCCGCTCATCAGCCTCTTTTAGCCACAAACTCCGTTAAACTTGCACGGCTTACACAATAGAACGCTCTATTGATTTTTTATGTGATTTTTTGTTTTACCCGCTACGCACAATACGATCCTTTTATGCTGTTTTGAAAAATGCTATTTTTGAAAAATTTTTAGATACACATCTTGCGGAATATCAACGGTTCCGTCGCTTTGCAGACGCTTTTTCCCTTCTTTTTGCTTCTTCCAAAGCTTCATTTTTCGCGTGCGATCACCTCCGTACATATGCTGAGTCACATTTTTTGCGGCAGCAGCAATATTCTCGCGCGAAATAATCCGTCCGTCAATTGAGGCTTGAAGCGCAACCATAAAAAGTTGGCGCGGAATTAGCTCTTTTAATTTTTCAAGAATTTTTTTT
>JBBTQR010000027.1:0-13920 GCA_038065595.1 Patescibacteria group bacterium
ATGAGGTTCGGAATGAACTGCTTCATTCCGAACGGGTTCATGCCAACTGCTTGGCATGAGCGGGTGTTTTAGGCAAAGCTCCTGCGGAGCCGTAAAGAAACACCTGGGGCTTTCGCCGTCAAAAGCGAAAGATTCAGCGAGGAGTCCATGACGAGCGTTAAGAATTTCCCCGTGTTTCGCTGAGGAGGCGAAAAGATGAAGATAGTAATTTTCATATCGACCGAGCGATGACACAAAATTGTACCCAGTTATATTTGTATCACGGCACACGCGCTTTTGCAAGCAGACAAGTTTTAATTCTATAACGAAACGCAACGCCTACAAAGCATCAAAAAGCCGATCAATGATAATTTTTATTTCTTCAAACGAAGTCGCGATGATTAGATATTTTTTTGATTTGAAAATCGCGTAATAAAATCCAAAGTCTTCTTTTTGGGCAAATTGCATTCGCCGAATGTCTATATTGCGATAGGTAATATCTTCAAAGGCGAGTACGCTTCCCAATTTAGCGCTGGGTTCGTTGTAGAGGTTTTTCCATATGGTAAAAAATTCCGCTTCGTGATCCACCAAAGCACGAAACGCTTTTAACTCGTTTACTATGGGAATAATAAGTCCTGGGTGCACGCTTGTATCGTTCTGATAATACAGAAAGAAGTTAATGTCATTGATCAGCGTCTCCTCTAAATTTTGAGGGAGCGTGATGCCTGACGCGTTCAAAAAATCTTTTAATAGGCCAACGCGCTCATTTTCTTCTCCGTCGCGCATAATGAGCACGATTCGTTTTATTGTTCCGTCGCGTTCGTGATCATTTCGTATAATAGCGAGGGTGTTATTAAAATTGCCAATATCTGGTGTATTGACGATAATGTTGCGTGATTTTTCCATTGAAAAAAACGGCCGTGGAACAAGAATCCCCTGTTTTTTTTGCGGAACAGCTATTTTTTTTGATGAACTAGAAAAGAAATAGTAATACGCACCGCTACTTCCAATGAGAAAAAGTGCCGAGAGAACCGCGACAATAAGAAGATTAAGTTTTTTTGTTTGCGCGCCGTCTTTTTTTTGAGCTTCTTTTGGTTCAATAAGGGTTTCTTTTGCAATTGCTGAAATAACAGTTTCCTTTTTTTCGTGGAAGAGTTCGTCAACATCCGATTTCATTGTTCGGATTCGCGGTTCAGTACGAACTCTGTGTTCATCTTCCGGGGCATTCGCGAACGACGGTGATTGAACTTTTGCGTTATTTTTTTGAATGTTCTCTGCCATGGGGATAGCGTATGGCGGGTAGATTTTCTGAATACCAGATTCTCAACGCCATACAATAAGGGCTAGTTGTTTGTTTGAGTTACTCCACGCATGGTGAGATTGATCCTTCCTTGCGCGTCAATATCGCGAACTTTTACGGTGACCATTTTTCCCGGGCGTACCGCGTCAATAACGCTGTCAATTCGCTCATCGGAAAGTTCTGAAATATGAACGAGGCCCTCTTGTTTTGGGGCGAGTTCAACCATTGCGCCAAATGGGAATATGCGAGTTACTTTTCCCTCATACAATTCTCCGGGAATTATTTCCCGTGTGCATGCTTGAACAAGTTTGAGTGCTTTTTCCCCACTTTCTTTATTAACCGATGTGATATACACCGATCCATCGTCTTCAATATCAACTTGCGCGCCGGTACCGTCAATGATTCCGTTTATGTTTTTTCCTCCCGGACCAATAAGCACGCCAATTTTTTCCGGATTTATTTTTAATGAAATAATGCGCGGAGCAAACGGTGCCAAATCTGGTCGAGGAGCGGGGAGCGTTTTTTCCACAACCGAGATGATTTCCATGCGTGCTTTTCGCGTTTGTTCAAAGGTATCTTTCAATATTTGAAGAGTTACGCCTTCAATTTTCACATCCATCTGAATCGCCGTAATCCCGTCTTTTGTTCCAGCGACTTTAAAGTCCATATCTCCGTGGTGGTCTTCTGGCCCCTGAATGTCGGTAAGAACTTTGTAGTCTCCTTTTTTGTTCATCATAAGTCCCATCGCGACACCGGCAACTACTTTTTTAATAGGGACCCCGCCGTCCATAAGTGCCAATGACGATGCTGTCGCCGCCGCCATTGATGACGATCCGTTTGAAGAGAGAATTTCAGAAACGAGCCGAATTGTATAGGGGAATTCTTCTTTTGTCGGAATGATCGGTTCAAGTGCGCGTTGCGCAAGGGCGCCATGACCAATTTCCCGCCGTCCGGGACCACGCATTGGTTTAATTTCGCCGGTTGAAAAAGGGGGGAAATTATAGTGGTGCATAAAATTGCGTTTTCCACGAGCTTCCATTCCTTCAATAATTTGAGAATCGCCCGGACCGCCGAGCGTCAACGATGTCAACGCTTGGGTTTGTCCACGGATAAAGAGTCCCGAACCATGTACGCGGGGCAAAAGACCAACTTCTCCATAGAGCTCACGAAGTTCGTCGCATCGACGACCGTCAGGGCGTTCTTCTTTTTCAAGAATGCGTGTATGAACAATTTCATTGATCGCTTCTTCAATGGAATGTTCTGCTTTTATTTGTGAGAATTCTTCCCCATACTTTTCTTCCGCATGTTTCATCCACACAGATTTTGCTTCCGCCATTTTTTCCGTTTGAATATTTTTTTCTTTTTGATAGAGGGCGTCGCCGATGGCTTTTAACATTTCTTCTGACAGCGGATACATCTCCTCAGCGAACGCTATCTGTATTTTTTGGATTCCAATTTCAGCGATGATTTTTTTTTGAAATGATACGAGTTTTTTAATCTCGTCATGGGCTATTTTTATTGCCTCAAGAACTTCGCTTTCCAGCACTTCAGACGCCCCCGCTTCAATCATATTGATGCGGTCTTCGGTTCCGGAGACGACAAGATCAATATCAGATTTTTCTCGTTCTTCGTGGGTTGGATTAATAATAAATTTTCCATCAATTCTTCCTACGCGAACCGCCGCAAGCGGTCCGTTCCATGGAATATTTGATGTGCCGAGTGCTAATGATGCGCCGACAACGCCAATCATATCGGGATCATTTTCATCGGTTGAAAGAATTGTTACAACGACTTGAATTTCGTTTCTCATGCGGTGATCAAACAGCGGTCTGATGGTGCGGTCGGTTAAGCGACCCGAAAGAACCGCCTCTTCCGACGGCCGAGATTCTCTGCGCATAAAACGGCTTCCTAAAATTCGTCCAACGGCATAAAACTTCTCTTCGTATTCAACAGAGAGAGGCATAAAATCAATGCCGGCTCGTTCTTTTTTTGATATGCACGCGGTAACTAAAACGACCGTGTCGCCAAAACGCATAATGACACGGCCATTTGCTTGTTCCGCGAGTTTATTGAATGTCGCGGAAATCGTTTTTGTCCCAAGCGAATGAGTAAATGTTTTTCCCTCCATTTGTTTTTTGCCAACGAAAAACGATATGAAGAGCGTTCGCGGGGTACGAGAGTTGCAGAGTTTACCGCGCAACGCGAATGTTTCATGGTAAACTCTAGCCACTCACGCAATCCTTTGTGTTATTCATCGTTTCGTCTTCGGTGCGCGATTTTAATTATATATTTTTTTGGATTTTCATCAAGATCATAAAAATCATCCGTTGCTTCTTTTAGACGCAGAGACGATGAACGACCGAATGAAATAACCTCGGTTTGGATTCCTTTTGCTTTTAAGTACTCTACCAATGGAACGAAATCACCGTCTCCCGTGATAAGCACAATCGTATCAATATAGGTTTCTGCAAGACGCACCGCGTCAATCGTCATTCCGACATCCCAATCCGCTTTTTTTGCGCCACCATGAAAAACTTGCAGGTCTTTTTCTTTTGTTTCTATTCCAATTTCGGTTAGCGCTTTAAAAAAAGCCGCTTCTTCTCCTGATTCCGTTTTAATAACATATCCGATAGCGCGAACAAGCGCCCGACCGGAAATCGCGGTTTTTAGAATTTCTTTGAAGTTTGCGCGCCCACCATAAAGATTTTTTGCCGAATGATAGAGGTTTTGAACATCAATGAGCACGGCGACTCGCTGATCCTTGTGTTTAATAACGGTCATGCGCTTTTCATGCCAAGCTTTTTAACCAATTTTCCGTAGCGAAGTTTATCGTTTTTCTGAAGGTGTTTTAGAATTTTTCGGCGTTTTCCGACCATACCCAAAAGTCCACGACGGGAATGATTGTCTTTTGGATTGTGCTTTAGGTGTCCTGTTAATTCTTTGATTCGTTCTGAAAACAAAGCTACCTGCACCTCAGCGGAACCCGTATCTTTTTCGTGTTCGCGGTGTTTTTCAATGACTTTTGATTTTTCTTTTGTCTTTAACATATACATTATAGAGTATCACAATTCAGTATTTTCAGCAAGTTTTTGTATGGCGACTTCAATTGGTTGACGGAATCCTTGATAGCGAACCAAATCCACGAACTTTCTTTAAAGATTGTGCGACATAATTATTTTTTCTATAATAGCCGTATGATAGAACCATCAAAAAAACCGGGCACTATTATAGAGCAATTGGCGCAGGATTTTTACGATTATCTTTTGATTGAAAAAAATCGTTCCGCTAAAACAAAGGTAAATTACGAACACTATTTAAGGCGTTTTTGCGCATTTGCGAATATCGCTGATCCAAAAGACATCACACCGGAACTTGTGCGAAAATACCGTTTATATTTGAACTCTCTAAAAAACGCGCGTGGCGATGGCCTGAAGAAACAAACGCAAATATATCACCTGATCGCCGTGCGAAGCTTTTTGAAATATCTGGCAAAACGCGATATCATAACCCTTTCTCCCGAAAAGATTGAGCTTGGCAAGATGCCGTCCCGCGCCATTCAGTTTATGGATGAAAACGAGCTCACGCGCCTTCTGAAATCACCGACAGGAGAGGATCTGCGCGGGCTTCGCGATAAGGCAATTTTAGAAACGCTTTTTTCAACGGGAGTCCGTGTTTCCGAGCTTTCATCTTTGAATCGCGATTCAATAGATTTTTCTCGCGGAGAATTTACCGTGCGTGGCAAAGGAGACAAGCTTCGTGTCGTATTTCTTTCCGAAACAGCAAAAGAAACAATTCAGAAATACCTAAAGAAGCGCGAAGACATTGAGGAAGCTCTTTTTGTTCGTATTCCAAAAAACGGTTCGTTTTCGGGTGAGAATACGACGCGCCTTACAAATCGCTCAATTGAACGGCTTGTAAAAAAATATACGGCGCGCGCCGGTATCGCAAAAAAAATTACCCCGCATTCTTTGCGACATCAATTCGCGACGAATCTTTTGCGCAATGGCGCCGACATTCGTTCGGTGCAAGCGCTTTTGGGACACTCTCACATTACCACCACTCAAATTTATACTCATGTGACGGATGAAACGCTTCGCGAGGTTCATAAAAAATTTCACGGAGAAAAGAAATTGAGCTCATAGATAGACCCAATTAAAAATACACGCCATTTTTTGGCGGGTATTTTTTAGCTCGTTTTAGCGAAAAATATAGAGAAAAAACTAGCAGGCGGTAGAGAACTCAAATCTCTCGCCCACCCTACGTCAAAGAGTCGCTGTTTTTCTTTAGACGGAAAAACCCGGAGACTTTGCTTTTAAGTTTACGATGGGCGGTAGAGGATTCGAACCTCTCACCTACTCTACGTCAAAGAGTCGCTCTACCAAATGAGCTAACCGCCCATCGTACACTCAAATTATGGAATGGAAAAGTCTCGTTGAATGCTCCGCTGGAGCATTCAACCCAAATGAGTTATGCGCCCCCTTATGTATGCTAGTAGCGCCAACCGGATTTGAACCGGTGTTAACGGCTTGAAAAGCCGCTGTCCTAACCAGGCTAGACGATGGCGCCATAATTTTAAGAACGCTTTTTACAGTACCAATATTATTGAAAAATATCAATAAAAGCGGTATGTTTTTATGATTATGAAGATACTTGCGATTGAGACAAGTTGCGATGAAACGGCTATTTCTATCATTGAATCTCACGGCTCCCACACAAGTCGCCAATTTTACGTTCTTTCCAATATCGTTTCATCACAGGCAAAACTGCACGCAAAATTTGGTGGGGTAGTACCTAATCTTGCAAATCGTGAACATCAAAAAAATCTGGTTCCAGTTCTTATTACCGCTCTTAAAGAGGCAAAATTATACAAGTCGCAAAAACAGAAAATCTCTGGCGCTTTAATGTTTCAGTGCGGTGAAGCGTTGGAGCGGGAGGCAGAACTTGCAAAAATTTTTCCGATTATTTTTAAAATCACAAAACCCATCATTGATGCCATTGCGGTGACGCACGGTCCCGGACTTGAACCCGCGCTATGGGTTGGAATTAATTTTGCAAAAGCGCTTGCGCTTTTATGGGAAAAACCGCTCATTCCTATAAATCACATGGAGGGACATATTTACTCGGCATTAATACATCAAAACGAAAAAAATAATTCAAAATTCAAAATTCAGAATTTTGAATTTCCGGCATTAGCGCTCCTTGTGAGTGGTGGGCATACGGAACTCGTTTTTATTAAAAAAAATGGAAGCTATAAAATTATTGGCGAAACGCTTGATGATGCCGTTGGCGAAGCATTTGATAAAGTTGCTAAAATGTTGAATCTCGGATATCCGGGTGGGCCTGTTATTTCCGCATACGCAGAAAAAGGAAACGCGCGTGCAATCGCATTTCCCCGTCCGATGATTCATTCCGCAAATCTTCATTTTAGTTTTTCCGGATTAAAAACCTCTGTTCTGTACTATCTTCGCGATCACAAAAAATATTCGCGGGAAGATATTGCAGCAAGCTTTCAGCAGGCGGCGGTTGATGTGCTCGTGGCAAAAACTAAACAGGCGATTAAAAAATACGGAGCAAAAACCCTTATTATGGGTGGCGGAGTTTCGGCAAACAAAAAACTTCGTGAGGAAATTATGAAAAGCATTCCCGATATTCAGATATTTTTTCCCAATCTTTCGCTCGCCGGTGACAACGCCCTTATGATTGCTTTGGCGGCATTTTTTAGAAAACAAAAATCCGCCACGAGTATTCGGGCGGATGGATCATTGCGTTTGCGCTAATTATTTAGTGGCGCGGGTATTAACTTGATGGAATTTTTTCACCGTTGTTTTTAAGAATTGCATCTTCTATTTTTTCCTTCAAAAAATCCATTTGTTCCGGAAAAAGTATCAGGCCCTGTTTTGGATTTGTGTGATTAAGGAATATATTAAATGAAATTTTGACGATGACCTGTCCAGTATGAACATCAAGTTCAAAAGAAATCGGTTCTTTGGGGCTTCCGTGATTATGCATAAATCACCTCCTCAATTCTCAAAGGACCGTTATACATGATACAATAGCCCTATTCATGGTGCTATTCATAATATAAAATGTCAAAAGAAATTTCATCGCAATACAATCCGCGCGAAACCGAAGAAAAGATATACCGATTATGGATGGAGTCGGGTTTTTTTGCGCCCGAAGCGCATCAGCTACGGACTGATAACCCGAAATCGTATGAAACATTTTGCGTTTCTATTCCCCCGCCGAATATTAAGGGGTCATTGCATATGGGGCATGCTCTAAACGCAACGATTCAGGATATCCTTATTAGAAAAAAACGAATGGAAGGATACAAAACTCTTTGGGTTCCCGGAACGGATCACGCTGGTATCGCAACACAAAATGTCGTTGAAAAAAACCTCAAGAAGCAGGGGATATCGCGTCATGATTGCGGTCGTGAAAAATTCTTAGAAAAAATATTGGAATGGAAAGAAAAATATGGCGCTATTATTTTGGATCAGTTTAAAAAAATTGGAGTTTCTATGGATTGGTCGCGTACGCGATTTACGATGGACGAAAAATATCAGGAAGCTGTTGTGTTCGCGTTTCTTCATTACCATAAAAACGGACTCCTCTACAGGGCGGAAAAAGTTATCAATTGGTGCACGCGCTGTCAGACGAGTTTATCTGACTTGGAAATAGAATACAGAGAAGAAAAAACAAAGCTTTATTATATCAAGTATCCGTGTGTTCAAAATAAAGAAGGAGAAAAAAAGAAACAAGAGTGGGTTATTGTTGCAACCACGCGACCCGAAACAATGCTCGGTGATTCGGCGATTGCAGTACATCCGTCCGACGCGCGATATAAAAATCTCATTGGAACGCCCGTTATTCTTCCAATTCAGAATCGGGAGATTCCAATTATTGCCGACAAAGAGATAGATGAGAACTTTGGCACGGGAGCTGTAAAGGTAACTCCTGCGCACGATCTTTTAGACGCGCGCATCGGAGAGAAAAATAATTTGCCGATACATAAAGTCATCGGACCATTAGGAAAAATGACAGAGGGCGCTGGGAGTGCATACGCTGGACTCAAAGTTGCAGAATGTCGTCAGGTTATTCTTGAAGAGCTTGCTCGGCAGAACCTTGTGGAAAAAATCGAAGAGTATACCCATAATGTTGCGGTGTGTTATCGGTGTGAAGGCGGTATTGAGCCGTTGCCGTCTTTGCAGTGGTTTTTAAAAATGGAAAAGCTTGCAGAAAAAGCCATTGAGGCAGTTGAAAAAGGGGAAATTAGATTTTATCCAAAGAGCTGGGAAAAAGTATATTTTGATTGGCTTAAAAATGTTCATGACTGGAATATTTCTCGGCAAATTTGGTGGGGGCATCGCATCCCAGTTTTTTATTGCGATAAAAAACTGGGAATTCAGAACGCTCAGAATGAAGAGCGTGGAATTTCGGATTTTGTTGTTGCTGATAAAAAACCGACAGCGTGCCCTTTTTGCGGGAAGTGCGAGATGGTCCAAGAAACAGACGTTCTTGATACATGGTTTTCGTCCGCGTTGTGGCCGTTTGCAATTTTGGGGTGGCCCAAAAAAACAAAAGATCTTGAAGCGTATTATCCGAATCATGTTCTTTCCACTGCCCGCGATATTATCAACCTTTGGGTTGCGCGTATGATTTATTCAGGTTTGGAATTTACCGGTCAGAAGCCGTTTACGGATGTTATTATTCACGCGACTGTTCTCACGAAAGACGGCAAACGGATGTCAAAATCATTGGGTACGGGGATTGATCCAATGGATTTAATTGAAAAATACGGCGCGGACGCAACGCGTTTCGGTATTATCTGGCAAAATATGGGAACGCAGGATATTCGTTGGGCGGAGGAGCATGTTTTTGCTGGGAAAAAATTTGCAAATAAACTCTGGAATATGGCACGGTTTGTTATGATAAAAACGGAAAATGTCGCAGAAATTCCCGTGGATATTACAGCGATCGCGTTTGATGATACTGCGCGCGCGTTTTATCAAAAATTAACCGCACTTATTCCTGAAGTCAGTAAAAAAATTGATGATTATGAATTTGGTCATGCACTCCATGTATTGTATGGGTTTATTTGGTACGAATTTGCAGACACATATATTGAATACGCCAAAGAACACGACACGAAAGAAAATCTCATTCTTCTTCGCTATGCACTTATTGAATGCATCACGGTCCTCCATCCGTTTATGCCGTTTATTACAGAAGAAATTTATAGTACACTACATACAGACGGCGCACTTCTTATGATTAAGAGGTGGCCTTCTAAATAATGGACTGTGCGATTATTAATTTTGATTGTGGAAAACTCGCTTTTTTTCTCATCACGAATGCGGGGTATTTATTTTTGACTTTTCTTCCGCCAGTTATTTGGCTTTTTTTCTATCTGCGCGAGGATGATCACCCAGAGCCAAAGCGACTTATCATGACGGCGTTTGTCGGAGGAATTCTTGTCGCAATCCCAACTGCCGTTATCCAGTATTACGGGATTCGGATGACCGGACAAACGCTTGCGAATCTCACCGCGCAGTATCCTATTTTTCTTTTTCTTTTTATGGCATTTACGGAAGAATATGCAAAATATTTTGTTGTACAGAATCTTATTGCCCTGCGCCGTGAATTTGACGAACCGATTGACGCGATGATTTATCTTATGAGTTCTGCGATGGGTTTTGCTGCGATTGAAAACGCTCTTTTTTCTTTTCCTGTTTTTCGGGGCGAGTTTTTTGCGGGGTTAGAGCTTGTGGCGGGGCGTTTTTTAGGAGCGAATCTTCTTCATGTTCTTGCGTCGGGAGTTCTTGGATATTTTATTGCAAGGGCGTATGTATCGCCGAATCGAAGATCCGTCATTTTTTTTGGTCTTCTTACGGCGACAGCATTGCACGCGGCTTTTAATTATCTTATACTTATAAAAGGAGTCGTTTCTCAGGGTGCGTCATATTTGATACTTTTTTTAATCATTCTTGCTATCGTCGTTTTTGTAGAATTTGAACGGCTACGGAGACGACGCGTTAATTTTGTTCAGTAATAAAGCATATAATTTATAAATTTTATGGCATCATTTTTTGAAAAACTTACAGGAAGCGTTTCAATAGAAAAAGCGCAGGAGTCAGGTGTTTTTATAGAGCCGACGATTGAGGGGGCGGAAACAGAATCCAACTATGAAGCTGAGTCAGTTGCTTCGCGAGGTGCTGTCGTGTCGCGTGGTAAAGAAAAAAAAGAATGGGCGGCTCTTCAGACCGAGGGACAGCTTACCGTGGATATTTTTGAAAAAGCGGATAAAATAATTATTCAATCTGCTGTTGCCGGTACGGATCCTAATGACATTGATATCACGCTCACACACGATATGATTACGATTAAGGGAACCAGGAAACAAGCCGAAGAAGTTCGTGATGACAATTATTTTTATCGTGAGCTGTATTGGGGTTCATTTTCTCGTTCTGTAATTCTTCCAGAAGAAATTGACGAAACTAAAGCAGACGCATCAATAAAAAATGGAATCTTGACCATCAAGCTTCCCAAAAAACAGACTGGCGGGCAAAAATTAAAAGTGAAGACTGAATAAACGGCATCACACCTCTTAAATGTGAACTGGAGAAGTGTCCGTTTTCGTCGGACGGTTGCGAATCGTAAGTTAAGATAAAAATTTTATATTAATGGCAATAAAAACACCCCGCTTAAAAGCGGGGTGTTTTTACATAAAACCTGATGCGTTATTGCAACAGGAAAGAAAGTCCCCGAATGCTTTTGGTCGAATCTTTCACAAAGAAAAGACCTGTGGCAATAGAGAGGCCGAGAACAATCTGCGTTTCAATTTGTGTATGAATAAACGCCATAAGTATAAAACGGATTCCATCCGTAACGCCGTTCACCGATAGTGCCATATTCGTAAGCACCGTTTCAACGAAGATAAGTTTTGCGGCAAAAAAAGCAAGAATTCCAATTGCAGGAAGTTCAAAAAACATCACAGGAGCAACTTGGCGCATGAGCCATACGCCATATACCTTGCGCATTATTGTTGATTTTGTCTTTGGCGAAATTGAATGTGCGTTTTCCATGTTCTTGATTTTTAAAAAATTAGAGGTTGATAATTAAAATTTTGTACCCTGCTTAAACCTCATGCGTTTTAAGAACTTTCTTGAATGCGGCGCGAGCCCTAAATAATTTCATTTTAATCGCTGAAACTGTCGTTTTATTTTTTTTTGCAATGTCTTTGTATGGCCGATCATCAAGATAATGCGCGGTAAGGAGTGAGCGTAAGTCTTCTGGGATTTCTTCCATAACTGCGTTGATGACATACCGATCTATTGGGATTTCTTCAACATGCGATGCTAGGACTTGCTCCACGAGAAATGGATCTTCAAATTCAATTCCATTTTCGCGATGCTTTTGTGCTTTTCTATAATGCGTAAATGCCGTATTTAAAACTATTCTGTATGCCCAGCTTTTGAACGATGCTCCTTCTTGCTTTTGGAATTTATTTGCGTGTACATAAATTTTTGTAAATGCGTCCTGAACGATGTCTTCCGCCTCTTCTTTTTGATTCACGACGCGCATCGCCGCTCGCAGGAAGGCGTTTTGATAGCGGTCTACTAATGCTCCAAAAAGCGATGGATTTTTTATAGACGCGCTCAAAAGCTCCTCGTCCTGAAGAGCTTTGGCATGTTCCGTTGTGGTCTCTAAGCTTTCAAAAAATGCCATGAGCGATGCAAAGGACGAATTTTTCTTTGATTCTCTGAATTGGCGTTTTCAAAACCAAACAGAGAACAACATATGAATTCTATCCTTTATAACTAGATTGATTACAAAAGGTTTCGTGGGTTTAAAAATTTCCGCCGAAGGCGGATCTCCGCCATGGGCCGACAAGCTCATTCGGCGGAAAAATTTCGACTATAATATAGTACAACATTTAAAAAATAACGCAATACCGCTGTTTTTTACAAAATCAATGTGGGTTTTTAGAAAAAATATTTGCAAACACTTATCAACAATTGTTTTTTTATCATAAATTCATATAATGCGCGTACCTAGTCTGATTATAATAATTAATATTTCGTTAAAGTAACGCGCGTCTGCTTTTTGCTGGCGCGTGATAACAGAAAAACGAAACCTATTTAGTGGCACAACTATTACCAACAAAGATTTTTTTTACCAAAGGGGTTGGCGTTCATAAAGAGTACCTGACCTCATTTGAACTGGCACTTCGAGATGCGACGGTTGCCCCATTTAATCTTGTAACCGTTTCTAGTATTTTTCCGCCAAATTGTAAACGCATTTCTCGTGAGGAAGGCTCAAAAGCACTTCTTCCCGGCTCAATTGTTCATTGTGTTATGGCGCGGAACGCGACAAACGAGCGGAATCGTTTGATCGCTGCATCAATCGGTGTTGCTATGCCCGCAGACTCAAATCAATACGGATATCTTTCCGAACACCATCCGTTTGGCGAGACAGATGAAAAAGCTGGTGAATATGCGGAAGATTTAGCTGCAACTATGCTTGCCACAACACTCGGAATTGAGTTTGATCCAAATACCGCATGGGATGAACGCGAACAGCTTTTTAAAGCATCGGGACAAATTATCAAAACTTCAAACTTCACTCAATCCGCGATTGGAAATAAAGATGGTCTGTGGACTTCGGTCGTCGCTCTTGGCGTCTTTATTATGGAGTAATTAATTGTTGGGATTTAAGAGGTCTAGGAATAAAAAAAGATTTCACTCCACAGCTACAAAAACTCCCATTTGTGGAGTTTTTGTTGTGCGGTCATTATACCAAAAAGTTCGGACTTACTTCCAGCAGAATCCTGACCGACATCTCACGCGCGGAGCGCGTGGTGAAGCGAAACTAAATCGTACGCTCGATGAATCGTCCCGCCACACTGCCCGAATACTTGGAGGGCAGAACCCCGAAAGAAAAACACCCTTTCCTTTTTCAAAAGAAATTTCACCCCCGCCAAACCAAAAATGCAAGGAGTGTTTTTCTTTCGGGGTTGCCGAGGCAACTTCTTCGGCAAATCAATTTTGGTGGACCTAGGGAGAATCGAACTCCCGCCTCATCCATGCCATGGATGCGTTATGCCATTTAACTATAGGCCCTTGTTATTTTTTAGTATTGGGATTCCGAGATCCTTACAAATTTTGTTAGCAAGAAAATCGTTCACTTCGTTGTGCCGAGGAACGGTTGAGGTGCGCTGTGTTTTTGGATGATAAAAAACCGAATGCCCTCCTCCTTCGCGGAGCAAACAACATTCGTGTTTTTTCAGATGCAGAAGAAGTGTCCGACGATTCATTTTATAAAGCCCCAACCGCGACCTTGATAGGCATCCGCGTCAAAGAATCGTCATTTTTTTGTTTTTGAGTAAATTCCCGATTTGCTTCTAAAATAAGCACGAGCGCTTCCCGAATATTTTCCTTCGCTTCTCGCATTGTTCTGCCTTGCGTATTTACCCCCGGGATTTCTTCAATCCAAGCAATGATCTGCTTTTTTTCTTTTTTAAATACAGCTGTAAATTCTCGTTTCATATTTCAATAATACACATAAAATAAACAATAAATCAAGCTTGCGTTTCTGAACTTACGCAAAGCAGTTTGCGTGCTCCGGGTGCTCGCTCGTTT
>JBBTQR010000028.1:0-21892 GCA_038065595.1 Patescibacteria group bacterium
GACGAAATGAATCCTTGCTGGCTTCATTTCGCTCATCGCTAGCCGTAATAAAAAAGCTCAGGATATCAATCCTGAGCCAATTTTTTATTACTATACATACCTCTATACATACCTTGTCAGCTGTTTTATATCTTTAAGGCCTTTTTTCTTTAAATACTTAACGAGGTCGCGATTGATTCGTTTCAAACGCGTTGGACTATAAAATATAAGTCCGGTAACCATTTGAACAAGGTTTGCCCCCGCTTCCATTTTTTCAATCACATGTTCTGCCGATGAGACCCCGCCAAGACCAATGATGACGGTTTCTCGTGGAGCGTTATCGCGAACAAAAGCAACCATTGCGTTGGATTTTTTTGCCACAGCTGGTCCGCCTATCCCGCCATTTGGCATTTGAGCTAAAACATACCCTGATGTTTTGAGTTCGTCTCGGTTTCTTGTTAAGTTGGAAATAATATATCCCTTAATAAATTCATACCCAGTGACGACATCAATCAGCGTTCTGACATTTTTATACGGCATATCAGGGTCAAGCTTTAAAAAATACGGCTTGTTATGCCGGCAATCGTTTCGGAAGGCGTCAAAAAGCATTTTCGCGTTTTCTGGAGTTTCGCAAAACTGCAGTCCTCCTGTGGCATTCGGACAAGATAAGTTGATGGTGATATAGTCAACTTCGGATTCAAAGGCGTTAATAGTCAAAACATAATCTGCAATTCCCTCTTTTAAACTTTGCTCGGTGTTTGTCTTAGCAATATTTATGCCACCGGGAATCGGAACTGAGCGCGATCTTTTTTGCTTCATAAAGTCGTGAAAAGTCGCTTCTCTTCCGTGATTATTAAGCCCGAGATACACGATTATGGATTTATCTTTTGGAAGACGCATCAGCCGTCTACCGGGATTTCCGGGATGCGGTAGCGCGGTCACACTTCCAAATTCTCCAAAACCAAATCCGCACTCATACTTTAAATTATACATCTCGCAACACTTATCAAACCCACCACCAAGGCCTATGGGGTTGGGAAAATATAAGCCTGCAATTTTCTGCGCTAACAACGGATGATCGTAGCGACAAAGATATTTTAGACCAGAGCGCAGAAGCGGTACTTGTTCGTAAGCGACCCCAAGAGACATAAAAAATCGATGCGCTTCCTCCTCCTTGTCTTTAAAAATACGAAATATCAAGGGCAATGCAATGTATTGATAAAGTTTATCGGAAATCATCTTTGGTCCCCCCTTCCCTGTTTTCCTGTTTTAAAGAGCTGATATATTTATTACACGCCAGCAATAATTCTGTCAATAATCTGTATGCGTCCACCGCCCCACTTAAAATGTCAGGAAATACTAATATGAGACTCATAAGTACGCGGGGTGGGGCAGTTTTTAATTCTAGCGATTGTGCTATAATTATTGTTAGTTAGTTTTTAAACTAAGCTTTAGTTTATTTGTCTCCCGCAATTACTCTTGAAGAAATTGCGGGACTAATAAAGCTCCTCGGGGCAAAGCCCCGAGGTATCAGTCGGAACTCGCTTCGTTCGTTCTCTCGCGTGGCAGAGCCACGCGGTATTGACCTTTGTTTCGACCGAGCGAAGAGCGAGGAAGTACTGAGGCTAGCAAGCTGAATGTGCGTCTTCGCGCTGACGAAATGAATCCTTACTGGCTTCATTTCGCTCATCGCTAGCCGTAATAAATAAAAATTACAATGAAAATTATAAAATCTATCTTAATTTCCTTACTTTTCGTTCCGTTTTTTGTCTTCGCTCAAAACCAAGTGGTATTACCCAGCGCTGGACTTACGCCCGAAAGCTCTTTTTATTTTCTTGATACCTTAGGCGAAGCTCTACGAGAATTTTTTACTTTTACCCCCGAAAGAAAAGCCCATCTTCAGATTGCTTTTGCCAACGAGCGCGTAGCCGAAATAAAAATTATCTTGGAAACAAAAGGCGTTGAAGCAAGGGGATTAGAAGTTGCTCAATCTCGACTTCAAGTGCATCTCGGCAATGCGACTGAAATTATCGTGAAAGAAAAGAGCAAAGGAAAAGATGTAAGTAAGCTTGCCAAAGAACTTGACGATGAATTTAAAGAGCCAAAATCAGCTCTCGCCAAAAGTTTTAAAGCCGAGAAACGAACACTGAAAGTAAAAGAAGACGAACTCAAAGCTCAGCTCAAAATCGCTCATCGTGCAAGCGACACCAGCAAAGCGGAAGCATTAGCCGAAGAACTTGGACAAGTCAAAGTCAAACTAGAACTTCTGAAATTGAAAGAAGAAAATATTGAGGACGAATTAAAAGACGAAGAAGAAAAACTGGAAGAAGAAATGGAAGCCGAGCATAAAGCTAAAGAGGTTATCGGTGAAGCCGAAGAAGAAAAACAAAAATTACTAGATGAAGTCACCGAAGAAGGAGTAGGGCTTCCCGCAAACGCCTTTGTTGAATTTGAAAACTTACTCACACAAGCCAAGAGTGCATTTCAAGCAAGTGATTTTGTTGAAGCAAAAAATCTTGCCAAACGAGCCAAGAAATCTCTTGATCGGATTAAGAAGGTGGCTCAAGAATTAAACGAGGAACAAGAAAAAGAAGAGGAGCGAAGCGAAGAAGCCCAAAAACAAATAGGGGAAGCTGAAAAGAAGCGCCGTGAAATTGAAGCTGAAACGCGAAAAAAAGGAGGTCAAATACCCGCATCATCATTTGAAAAATATAACCGTCTTTTGACGCAGGCAAAGGAACTCTTCGCAAAAGGCAATTATGTAGGCGCCGAGCAACTTGCAAAGCAAGCAAAGGCATCGCTTGAGAATGTTAAAAAAGGAGCGGAACAACAACGCGAAACACAAAAACAAGAAGATGAATTGATTAAAAAAGATAAAGAACTCCAATCTGAAGCAGATAAAAAGTTTATAGAAGAAACAAGAGAGCGTCAAAAGCAGGAAGAGGACAGATAATCTTATCTTTTTCGTAGCAGATACAGTGAATAAAGCGCTAAGATGAGTTTATGTGTTGGAGCATACTTTCAAGCTGTGGTGCATATAAACATACTCATTTTACCTTTCAAAAACGATTCTGATATTGTTCACGAGGCAAAGTAAATAAAAATGACCACACTTTAAGTGGTCATTTTTATTTACTCCTGAATTGTATGCTATAAATTTGTTGCCATTCTTTATCCCTAGTTTTCATTTCGTCTTTGCTTTATTCATAAACCGTTCAAACTCGAATCTTTCAATACGAAACTCTTTGCCCATTATCATTCTAGTGTTTTGCAAAACACTAGAATGATAATCTCAAAAAAAGAGCTTGACGCGAGACTCTTATTCTAAATATCCAAATTCGCGAAGGCCTTTTTTATATTTTTCTATTGCGTCCAATAATTCGTCCTTTCTTAACATGGTGGAAGGAGTGTGGGCGATGCGATTACGAAGCTTGTGCGCATCCCAAATACTTTGCAAAGAAGAGAGTTTTGACTGATCAAGTTTTTGTAGTCGTTCTCCCATAGTCTCGCCGTGGATCCCCATTCGTTTTAAAATATCGTCAAAAACCGCATCTGCCTGGATAACAGCAGAAAGCCAATCGGAAGGATTATCCGAATTTGCCTTCCCAACAATATCGCTCCACACCTTCATTGATTTTGTCCGATACGCCTGTTCCGCGTGAAGCGCTTTTTCGGCATCGCGAGCCGTGACGGCAAATACCTTGGCTCGTTTCAATTCGCTCATTTTCACGATTGTGATAACAATCCCCGCGAAAAATACAAACGAAAAAAAACCCCCGATAATCCTTCCGTAATACTCAATAAACAAAACAACATTCCAGTATGGAAATACGGATTCAGCAAAAATAATAGCACTAAAAAAATCAAAATTCATTAATAGCCTTATCGTTTAATCATATTTGTTTTTTCAATATGTCCCGCGACTTCAAAAAGGGTATTCTCATCAAACCACTTTCCGATAATCTGAACTCCCGACGGAAACGCAACATCTAGTCCTTTGGAATTTTTCTCAATGATTTTTCCAAAAGGAACCGACATTGCGGGAACGCCCGCCAAATTAATAGCGACCGTATACACATCGGCAATATACATTGAGAGCGGATCGGCTACGCGCTCGCCAAAACGAAACGGAAGCATTGGAGAAGTCGGACCAATAATAACATCTACTTTCTTAAACGCTTTTTTAAAATCGTCTTGAATACGCCGTCGCACCTTTTGAGCTTTTAAATAATAGGCGTCATAATACCCTGCCGAAAGCACATAGGTCCCAAGCATTATTCGTCGCTTAACTTCCGCACCAAATCCTTTACCACGAGAATTCGCATAGATATCATAGAGTTTTGTCGCGTTATCTGACTCATTTTCAACCGAATACCCATAGCGAATTCCGTCATACCGTGCCAGATTTGCCGAGACCTCTGCTGACATAATAATATAGTATGTCGCGAGCGCATATGGCGAATGCGGAAGAGAAATATCAACTATCTCCGCGCCCGCGGAAACAAGCTGTTCAATAGCGCGGTGCACAGAATCCGCAATACGAGGATCAAGCCCCGCATCAAAGTATTCTTTTGGAACGCCAACTTTTAAATTTTGAATTTTGAATTCTGAATTCTGAATTTGAGAATCTACCGTTGTTGAATCTAAAACATCTTTTCCACGAATTGCATCAAAAAGAATCTTTGAATCCTCAACGGTTTTAGTGAGCGGTCCGATCTGATCAAGGGACGATGCCATCGCCAAAAGCCCGTGCCGTGAAACTGCTCCGTATGTCGGTTTAAGACCAATAATTCCACAAAAAGCCGCGGGCTGGCGAATAGAACCGCCCGTATCTGATCCTAATGCCGCAATACATTCGTGTGTGGCGACAGCAGCCGCAGACCCGCCAGATGATCCGCCGGGAACTCGTTCTGCGTCAAGCGGATTTCGTGTCGCGCCAAAAGCAGAATTTTCTGTTGAAGAACCCATCGCAAATTCGTCCATATTCGTCCGTCCAATAAATACAGCGCGCGCATTTTTTAATTTTGAAATGACCGTCGCGTCGTATGAAGCGCGATATGGAGCAAGAATTTTTGATGCGGCGGAAGCACTCTCGCCCTTCATACACATATTATCTTTTATCGCAATAGGAATGCCCGCAACATCCGAAAGAAATTCGCCATCTCTTATTTTTTTATCAACCTCGCGCGCGACGCAAAGCGCGGAATCAGAAAAAACAGAAAGATACGAATGAATTATTTCATCCGTATCTTTAATGCGCTCAATACACGCCCGCGTTATTTCCTCCGATGAAAACTCTTTTTTACGCAATCCATCGCGCGCGTGAGCAAGAGTAAGTTCGTTAAGATTCACACATAAAGCGTTCAGCATTCAGCGTTCAGCGTTCTCCGCCAGAGACGGATCTCCGCCTCTGGCGGAAGAAAGTTCTACGCGCTACACGCCACATACTGTGCGCTATTTTAAAACACTGATTTTACCTTAATATAACCCCTTTCTTTTGCCGGAGCGGAATTAACCAAAAAAGCGGACTCTTCCGAATTATGCAATCTTTTTGACTCTTCAGTTTGTGCGTCAGTTCGCATTGCGTTTACAAGATCCGTTCCGCCGTTGAGTGGAGCGATGTCTGTGGTATCAACATCATTTAACTGTCCAATGTATTCCAATATCTTGGACAAGTCTGTTCCGATCCATTCCAACTCATCCGCCGTCAGTTCCACGCGCGCCAAATGCGCGATATGCTTTACTTCGTCATGTGAAATCATATATGTAATGCTATCATAAAATAATTAAAAAAAATACACTCGCTGTGCACATTCAGCTTGCGAGCCTCATCCCTTCCTCGTTCGCACTTGGTACATTCGCGTTGGTACGCTCAGTATTTCGTCGTCTTCACTTCTCAATCGCATATTCGCCCATCAACTGTGTCTGCTTCCCGATCTTCACTAGATGGTGCAGTTCAGATTTGAATTCGCGTATCAAAGATTGATCATTTTCAAAAACTCTTTTTCGCTTAAAATTATTATGGCAAATTTTTTTGCCCTTTCCAGTTTTGATCCGGGATTTTCTCCGGCGACCACATAGCTTGTTTTTTTGGAAACCGACTCCGATACACTGCCTCCAGACTCTCTCGCTTTATTTTTTGCGTCATCGCGCGACATACTGGAAAACTCACCAGTAAAAACAAACGATTTTCCAGAAAATTTTTGAACACCACGCGCTACACTCGGAAGCGTCAACGCGATTCCAGCGCTCTCAAGCCGTTCAAGCAAACGACGGTTATGTTTCTCGCCAAACCAATCGTGCGCACTTTTTCCAACAACCGGCCCCACATCGTGAAGTCGTTCAAAATCTTCACGCGACAAACGAGTAAAAAAATCACACACAGCGGTGATCGTCAGAAGGGCTTTCTTTGTCTGTTCCAAATAGCTTTTCGCCAAAAGTCGTGCCGTTTCCTCTCCAATATGCAAAATGCCAAGACTATATATGAATCGCCACAGCTCAATGGTGCGAGCCTTTTTAATATTTTCAATAAGATTGACAGCAGATTTCTCCCCAAACCGTTCTAAAATTTCAACATCTTCTTTCGTGAGGCGAAAGATGTCCGCCGAATCGGCAATAAGGGCGTTATCAACGAGAACATCAATAATCTTTGGACCAAGACCTTTTATATCAAACGCATGTTTAGAAACAAAATGACAAAGATTTTCTTTTTCAATCGCCGAACATCGCGGGTTTGAACACCGATACGCGACTTCGCCTTTTTTTTGAATAACCGGCGAATCACACACGGGACAACGCTTTGGCATATGAAATTCCTGAGCGTGTTTCGGCCTAAGACGAACAAGCGTTTCTTTTACCTTTGGTATGACATCGCCCGATCGCTCAATGATAACAGTATCCCCGATCTTCAGGCTCAATCGCTGAATTTCGTCGTAGTTATGAAGCGTCGCACGGCTCACCATTACTCCGCCAACCTGCACAGGACGAAGTACGGCAACGGGCGTAAGCACCCCCGTTCGTCCGACCTGCACAAGAATATTTTCAACAATTGTCATCGCTTCTTCTGCGGGAAACTTAAACGCGACCGCTCCACGAGGCGCCTTCCCAACAACGCCCAAACGGGCAAATGCCTTCCCGTTATTTATCTGCACCACAATCCCATCAATTAAAAGCGGGAGAGTATCTCTTTTTTTCCGAATATCATTCCAAAATGCCATAACACCGGAAATGCCAACGCACCGACTACCAACCGTTGTCTTAAATCCAAGAATATTCATAATGGCGTGTTTCTCCTCGTGCGTGCTTTGCCCAAGATCAGTCACCATGTCATATGCAAGGAAATCAAGCTTCCGCGAAGCAGAGACTCTTGGATCTAGCTGGCGGATTGATCCAGCAGCAATATTTCGCGGATTGGCATAGAGAGGAAGCCCTCGCTTTTTTTGTTCATGATTCGCATCGTTAAAGGCTACTTTTGTCATATAAACCTCGCCACGAATTTCAATTTTTTGGGGTATCGCGTGGGAAAAAATTTTCCCGATGCGAGGATGCGCCCTAATGATATCCGCGATTCGTTTTTCTTTTTTGAGATTCTCAATTCCCTGAGAAAACCCATCAAAAAACCGTAGCGGAATTGAATCTATTGTTTTAAGATTTTCAGTTACATCCTCTCCTGTCGCGCCGTCTCCGCGAGTTGATCCACGAACAAATATGCCATTTTCATATTCCAAAGAAACAGCAAAACCATCGGCTTTAAGCTCCGCAAAATATCCGTCAAAAACAACCTCTTTGCTAAAATTCGGCTCAACTCGCGCAATTCGCTCTTCCCATGCCTGAAACTCTGCCTCCGAAAATACATCGTGCAAGGAAAGCATTGCAACTGCATGCGAAACCTTATGAAACCCTTTTAACGCCACTCCCGCAACGCGCTGAGTTGGCGAATCGGGAGTCACAAGCTCGGGATGCGCTTCCTCAAGCATTGTGAGTTCGCGCTTGAGAGAATCCAGGATAACATCAGAAATTTCCTGACGGTCAAGCACATGATACAAATAACGATGACGGTTGATTTCTTCACGAAGTTTTTTAATTCTCGTTTGAGCATTTTGTTTGGTCATAAAGAATAGCCTGTGTGCACAGCTTATAGCTTATTCAAAATTTTCAATTTCTAATTTTCATTGAATTTTCAATGAAGCATTGAGACATTGATTGAAAATTGTAAATTGAGAATTGAGAATTTTATTTTTGTTATGCGATTCATTATCCATTATTCCTAATTCCTTTCCGATGTCTTATGATATGTGATTCGTGTCCTGTGTCCCTAATACCTGACCTCAAAACTTCGCTGAATCGCGCGAGGAGATGAAACGCAATTTGTTCCAGTCTGCAAAGTATACCCAAGCGTTTTGATAATCGTGGGGGTTCCTGCTGTATACACGGAATTCATACATGCTGTGTTTAGACCGGGGCTGGCGCTTGTAAAAGAACATAGCGCTCCGGGACACGCCACCAATACTCGATCGGCATACAAAACGCTTTCCATCGCTTCATCCGCGGCGTACAACGCCTTAAATGAATCATTAAGATCTCCAGAAATCCTTATTTCTGTAATGACAAAATTAAAAATACCAAACGCAATAGTCATTAAAGACGCCGCGATCAACGGAATCATAAGTATGATAAATCCCTGCTTTTTCATTTTATACATTGTAATATACGATTCATTATTTATCCTTCCTCCTTTGCGCCTAGTATTCCCGTAATCGCTGGACAACAGTCGTCTGAAAATTCATATCCGTCCGAACCTTTACAATCCCCGACACGGAAGCGGCACGAAACACAATAGTTACTCGCGGTTGACCGTCGCTTGGACCTGGAATTTCGCCAATCAAATTAAATAAAACGGAGTTTACTGATATTTCGTCTGAAGTCAGATTGATACGCGGAGAAGAAAGGGAACCAAAGCAATTTATACCGATCGTGGCGTGGGAACGAACAAAAACATTAATATTACTATCAATAAAATACTCAATTCTCTCTCCGCGATCATTGCAAAATCTGATGCGTGGGCACCATCCTGTACATGGGGCACCTCCAAAAGTCAGCGGGGCCATTTCTTTCCCTGTTCGAATTTCTTTACTTAAGTATTCAAGGGCAAAACGCGCATTATCCTGCACACGACGAAATTCCGTAACCTTTCTCTGCGCGCTCGTTGCAGCCACCATAATACCACCCATTACCATAAGCGCGGCGACAAAAATATTGATAGCAATGATCATTTCAAGAAGAGTAAAACCCGCCTGAAAGCGATTACGCATATCTAGCACAACGCCATTGTTTTGTTTTTTTTGTTGATACCACATATTCATTAAAGCCATTTATAAAAACGAATAGAAAGTTGAATCGTCTTTGTAACGCTTCCGCCTTTCCATTCCACAAAAACGGTTGCCAAAAAATCATCTGGCGTAGCACCATTGGTAATTTGAATCCATCGGCGAAATTTTGATTCAACGCCGTTATTGTAACTATATATTCCGGTCGCGTCATTATAGAGGAGAGGCTGGCCACCGGACACCACATAGAACGAGAGTCCGGGATCGTCAAAATCCATTTTGTATGTGTTTGCCGTAAGTCCTGCGCGCCAATTTATATTGCCCGTTATTACATTGTAATCACGAATAGCACGCACAAACTCAAGACCTTCCTGCGCCAAATAAAGCCCGGTCAAGCGATCTTCGGCAGTTTTAATATTCGTAAAACCCGTCGTCAAAAAAGTAACCGGACCGATAACAACGCTTGCCAACAGCGTGATACCAACAAGCGTTTCCATCAATGTAAAGCCACAATTGGAAGCGCGTCGCACGGAGCGTTTAGAATTTAGTTTTATGCTCATATTCATTGTGCGCTAATTTCCTATTATTGAAATTTGACCCGATACTCGCATAGTAACATCGCGATACGGAGCTATTCCACCGCCAGGAGCAACTCGTGAAAGTCGTGCGGTTCCGTATCCTCCTTGATCGGAGTTATTGTCATATATAAAAGCGTTTCCATGGGGAACCGAAAAGCAAAAATTAAGCTCGTTCAAGCTTCCGTTTGACGAAGAAAGTTGAGTAAAAACTACTCCATTTTCAAGCGCATATATCGCGACTTCTTCGTTATTATTATATCTACAATTTCCATTTACATCCGAAAAAAGAATATATTGGCGTTCACGACCGCCCGTTATGCGAATGTTAATGCCCCAGTTCACGGGAGTGGTTGCACCATTAACTTTGCCAACAATAGCGTTATTTTGGGCAACACGAATATCAATAGCAAGTTTTTCCGCGTCTTTCCGTATGTATCCTCGAGGATTTCCGCGAGGAAGGCTACTAATAGTTATCGTCGCGAGTATGGCAATCACCCCAGCAACAACTAAAAGCTCGATGACCGTTGTCCCAAGATTAAAACGCGGAGAAGTTGAAATTATTCGTGCCACGCGACTCGTTATATTCATTCTATTCATTCAGTATAGCGCACAAAAACAAAAATAGGGAAAATTTTATTTCGCCATATACGCTACCTGACACGCAATTGAAATATCTACAAAAAAGTGAAACATTCCGATACATCGCGCGCACCGTCTAAAAATACACAAACCAATTAAAAAATGAAAAAATAATTTCCGACGCGCGCGGAATAAAAAGAACAGTAAATCCTCCAGCGACTAAAAATGGTCCAAACGGAACCCTATCCCGCATTCCTTTCTTCCTACTTGCAAGTAAAAAAACGGAAACAATCGCACCGATCCAAAAAGCGAAAAAAATCGCAAAAACTCCTGGCAACGCTCCAAAAAAAATCGGAAAAAACGGAGCAAATTTTACATCGCCAAAGCCCATCGCCCGCCCCTGCGAAAAAAACCATATCGCGAAAAAAAATAGAAAAACTCCAAGAATAGAAAGCCCCAAATTAAAAAAGCTCTCCTGCCAAAAAAACGAAATCCGTATCACCGCCTCTATTGCTCCTGAAATAAAAAAAATGATAATAAGAAAATCAGGAATATAGTAGTGCTCACGATCAATAAAAAAAATCGCCGTAAGCGCGAAAACCCCCACGATAAGAGCCATGGCGTGCAGAAAAAAAAGCGGGCTAGTGATTACATTAAAGCTTGTGACGCCATTAATACCGGACCCACTCATAATCGTCCCGCCAAGAAGCAAGAAAACGCATCCAACGGCAAGCTCAATATACGCATAGCGATGCGGTATGAGTCCACCACATGAACGGCATTTCTTTTTTTGAACGAGAAAGCTTACAAGTGGTACGAGTTCATACCATACGAGTTTTTTCTTGCAATTATCGCAGTGTGATCTGCCAGAAAAAACCGAAATGCCTCCGCCCGAAATGAACAGAGGAAATCGCGATACAAGAACATTGATAAAGCTTCCTAAAATAAGCCCGAGAACAAACCAACCGAAAAGAAAAACCAAAAAAAAGATTGGGGTGATCACGATAAAGAGATTGCGTTAAAGAGATTATGGTCTCAAGTCAAAGCGTTCGCTGACACGCGACAAAGATTAATCTACTGCCGTGGCATAACACCCGCCACCCCCCGTGCCATCGCACCGAACCGCATCACCACCGTTAATAGCATTCACGCCGGTGCAATTACCCGTAATATAATTTATATCAACATCATTTGCCAAAAGAACATTTGGGGTATTTTCAAGAGAAGCTCCTAAAGTATATGAAGTAACGGATCTTTGACAATACCGATATCCCGGCCATCCCACAAGAGGATCGCTTGGAACCGTTGCTATGTATGTCGGGGCAAGAATTGCGGAAAGACCCGCATAGCCATTAGCCGGATACGCCCTCGTCACATCAAAATAAAATTCAAAAGCAATTTGCACCTGCCTCATATCGGAAACGCGCCGTGCATCGCGCGACTTCCTTCTAGAAGCAGTAAGGGAAGCTAAAACAACAGACGAAAGAAGCCCTATAACCGCTATGACAACCAACAGTTCTACGAGCGTAAAACCCCCTGATTTTTTGAATAGACGAAAAAGAAAAGAAGACAATGAGTTAATTTTAATTAATCTCACTTTAAAACGCTCAGCAAACTATGGTTTTAAATCATAGCAGTAAGAACCTTGGTTAACACCGGCAACACCGGAACAAACGCTGGCATTTGCACCCCACGCTCCAACACAAGGAGCAACGGCTGTTGACGAGTTATTATTACCGACCATTGCTGGGTTTGCCAAATCTTCAAGCGCAGCACCCAAGTGATAGACCGTAGAGCTACATCCTTCGTAAGTATAGACAGCTGTTAATGGGTCGTTTGGCACCGTAGGGATGTATGTTGGAGCTAATAAGCCAAGGGTCGCTGGGTAACCATTTGGAGTTGTTCCATCAAAATAAAGCTCCAGCGCAAGCTGAATCTGCTTAACATCCGCGATACGACGGGCATCCCGCGATTTTTTTCGCGCGGTATTTAATGACGCAAGCACAACCGACGCCAAAACACCAATTATGGCTATAACGACCAAAAGTTCAATCAAGGTAAACCCCTGATTTTTCTCATTCTTCCAAAACTTAAACATATAGAGATAATTATTTAGCGATTGCGGAGAAACAAAGACTTTGTTTTTGTTTTAACCGATTGCACTAAACGCTATTTATTTTTATTTATATATAACTTTATAGATTGTATGGCACTAACAAACGCATATCATTTATACCTAAAATTATTAATTACCGAAACACCTGTTGAATAGTATAGTTTTTTCTTACAATAATGACAAGGCGAGGTTATCCACAATGACAATAGCGCGTTTTACACGCAAGGCACACGGTCGCCTTTGGCGTAAAGGACAAAATATCAAATAATTGATCCCACTAACCAATTGAGCTCGTTAGACTGTACAATGGAACGAAAACAGCCGCAACAACAAACGCAACGGCAATTCCCAACACAACAATCATGACCGGCTCAATGAGGCTTACCAAATTGCTTAAAAGATTATCAACCTCCTGCCGATAATAATACGCGAGTTTCTGTAAAATAAAATCCAAACGACCCGTTTCCTCGCCGATTTTAATCATTTGCGTTACAAGCACGGGGACATCACGAAAATTCGCAAATGAAGCGGAAATAGTACTTCCCCCGCGAACAGATTCCATTGCATCAAGAATAATTTTTTTATACACGGAATTATCTACGACATCTGCTGTAATTCGCAAAGCATTAAGAATTGGAATTCCGCCGGAAAAAAGCGTTGAAAGGTTATCTGCAATACGACTCAAATAAATTTTTTGGTATAATCCGCCAATAATCGGAATCATCAAAAGAAATTGGTCAAGAAGCTCGCGACCAATTTTCGTGCGAAGAAACCTCATAAGAAAAAAAACTCCGGCGATACATACAACGAAGACATATGCGCCATAATTCACAAGAATTTCCGAAATAACAATGACAACGGTCGTATACCACGGAAGCTCCTGACCAGTTTCTTTAAGAATCGCGGTGAGATTTGGAACAACATAAATAAAAAGCGCTATGAGCACAAGAAAGAATGTCGCAATAATAAACGCTGGATAAATAAGCGCGTTTTTTGCCTTTGATGCTAAATAATCAGTCCGTTCAAGGTACCCCGCTAAAAAATCAAACGACTCTTCAAGTTTCCCCGATTCTTCTCCTGATTTGACGAGATTAATATAAAATAAAGAAAAAACATCACCCCGTTCGGCGAGTGCTTGCGAAAGACTAGACCCAGCACCGACCTTGTCGGCCATTTCAGCAATAATAATGCCAAAACTCTGATTTGAAGAGCCTGACGCCAATGTCCGCAACGACTGAACAACGGGCATTTTTGCAGAAAAAAGCGTTGAGAGCTGGCGCGTGAAAAGAATCAAATCTGCCGTTTTAACAGCGCGAAACAAACTTAGTTTTTTTCCTAAAAACGATGGGTCGTTTTCCTTAGAAATACTTACAACGATGAGTCCATTTCGCTGAAGAAGCTCAATTGCCAACTCCGCATTACTTGCCTCAACAGTTCCGGGCCGATCTTCTCCGTTTTGATTTTTTGCTTTATATTTAAATATTGACATGTGTCATAGCGTTCAGCGATTAGCGATTAAAAAAATCTGTACGCTATTTATTTTGTAAGCATTTTGAGTTCCCCTGGATTCGTTGAAAAATTCAGTGCGGAATCCAAACTAATTTCACCTCTTCTAACAAGGCTCGCAAGCGAACGATTGAGGCTCATCATCCCGTCTCTTGAGTGTGTTTCAATGATGAGATCAATTTCATAAGTTTTCTTTTCTCGAATCAAATTTCGTATCGCGGTATTCACAAGCATTATCTCAAGAGCCGGCACTCTTCCTCCGCGAATTTTTGGAAGAAGCCGTTGCGAAACAATTGCAACAAGCGTTTCGGAAAGCTGAGCGCGTACTTGATTCTGCTGGGTCGCGGAGAAAGAATCAATGATCCTATCAATCGTTTGTGAGGCGTTATTTGTGTGAAGCGAAGAGAGAATTAAGTGCCCTGTTTCAGCGGCTGTCAGAGCCGTGGCGATGGTTTCCGGATCGCGCATCTCGCCGATCATAACGACATTGACATCCTCCCGAAACATTGATTTCAAAGCTCTGCCGAACGAAAGGGTATCATTTGGAACTTCGCGCTGATTAATAATTGAGCGATCAGATGTAAAAAGAAATTCTATAGGATCCTCAATAGTAAGAATATTTGATGTGGTTGTTTGATTCAAATGCTGAATCATCGCGGCGAGTGTAGTTGATTTTCCCTGTCCAATTGGTCCCACAACAAGGACAAAACCCTGCGAGCGTGAAAGCACTTCCTTAAAAAGGTCTACTGGGAGATTTAACTCGGCAAAATCGCGAATATGATTCGGGATATAACGCATTGCCGTTGCCACAAGTCCTCTTTGTTGAAAAACATTCACACGAAACCGTGCCCGATCCTGATACCTATATGAAAAATCCTGTTCTTTCGTCTCAATAAATCTTGCTCGCGCCTCTTCCGAGCTCAAAAGAATATCAGCAAACTCTTTTGAAAAATTGGCATCAACGATTGGAAATTTAAGTAATGGAATTAAAACGCCATCCATACGAATCGTTGGATTGCGTCCAACGGTAATATGAATATCGGACGCGCTTTCTTTTAGCGCGGCTTCAAGAATTAAATTAAATGCGATTTGAGCAACCATGTGTTATAGAATCAAGAAGCAAGAATTAAGAATTAAGAAACGAAAATAGTGCGTACCATACAGCAATCATAAATCAAGAATCGGGATTTCTAGATTTTTAGAATATTTTTTATTTTTTCAACAACCTCCGAAGGAGTAAAATGAGCCTTCACGATATAATCAACGGCTCCCAGTTGAAGTCCTTTTTCTATATCTCCTTTTTGTCCTAGGTTCGTAAGCAATACAACTGGGATTTTTTTTGTTATTGCATTCTCTTTTAGCTTTTGCAAAACCTCAAAACCATCAGCCTGTGGCATAATAATATCAAGTAAAACGATGTCTGGCTGGCTTTTCTTAACTCCTTCAAGCGCTCCATTGCCGTCAGTCGCCGTTTCCAAAACAAAGCCCGCTGCCGTAAATTTCCTGACATACATATCAAGAATAAACGGATCATCATCAACAATAAAAACTTTTTTTGATATATTTTTTTCCATAGTTTTTTACTAAAAATTACGATTTTATCGGAAATAAATATAAAAAGTCTTAATTTGACACTCCCGATATAGCAAACATGTCAGAATTACCAAATCTTCACTAACACCTATAAACACATGGTCATGTTACTTCTAAAAGTTCTTCCAAACCAATAACGCCCTCAAGAACTTTTAATATTCCGTCTTGCCGTATCGTAATAAAGTTTTGGCGCACCCCCTCCTCTGCTATTTTTTCTTGCGCCCCTCCTTCAAGAATTATTTTTTGAAGACTTGGTGTTCCCTCCAATACCTCAAAAATTCCTAAACGCCCTCGCGTGCCCTTTGGGCATAAATTTGACGGCTTTGCCTGATAAATTTCTTTTACCTCTTGAAAGTTCACCTGCGAACGAATTACATCAGGAATCTTTCGTATCTCAGCGTCAATCAATTCTCGTGAACGACCTGTTAATTCTATCGCATTTTTAGAATCTTCGCAAAGACGCGGAATAAGCCGCTGCCCTACAACGAGTGCGAGCGTCGGGGAAATCAAAAATGGATCAACGCCAAGATCAATCAAGCGCGGTATGGCTCCCATTGCGTTATTCGTGTGAAGCGTTGAGATGACAAGATGTCCAGTGAGCGCGGCATGGACGGCGAGTCCGGCGGTTTCTTTATCACGAATTTCACCCACAAGAATTATATCCGGATCCTGCCGAAGAATAGAACGCAAACCAGTAGAAAAATCATAACCAATTTCTGGGCGAATCTGTGATTGATTGACACCCTCAACAAAATACTCAATCGGATCTTCCAAGCTGACGATGTTCACCCCATCTTCATTTAAAAGCTGAAGCATCGCGTACATCGTGGTTGATTTTCCGGAACCAGTCGGTCCGGTAATAAGAATAATTCCGTATGGCTTATTAAGACCCCTTTTAACCGTGTCAAGATTTCTCCCCGAAAGTCCAATTGCCTCAAGGGTCTTTATACCCGCTTCCGAATCCAAAATACGCATAACGACTTTTTCGCCCAAACCTGTCGGAAAAGTTGAAACACGAAAATCAATATTACGGCCATTGATTTCAGCGCGAAATCTGCCGTCTTGCGGAATACGACTTTCGTCAATTTTCATATTCGTCAAAACCTTAATACGGGTAATAATCGCCGAGTGCACATCTTTGGGAAGCGTTAAACTTGTGTATAAAATTCCATCAACACGAAACCGCACGCGAAGTGTATCCTGAATTGGTTCAATATGAATATCAGACGCCCTCCCTTCAACCGCATGACGCAAAATAACCGAAACCATTCGCGTAATCGGCGCTTCATCAATAAAAACATCTTTCTTTTTTTGCTTTTCCAAAGAAAAAGAAGAAGGAAATTTTAGTTCGGATTCTTTTTGGAATTGACCAATCGCTTTCGTTACCTCCCCACCAAGCGTTTGGTATTCTTTTAAAACACTCTCTAAATCAGTGGGGGAAATTATAGAAACTTTAAACGCGATGTGCATGCGATTTGCGATAAAGTTTAATGCCTCCCGCGCTTTGGAATCCTCGGGGTTCAGCATTCCAACTTCAATAAGCCCCTCGCTCTGATCAATGGGAACGAATTTATAAAATCGCGCCGATTCCTCCGGAATGTGTTTTAAAACCTCTAAGGGCACGCGAAACCCACGAAGTTGGCGAAATGGAATTTTGTAAAATTCCGCACGAGCCTTAAGAAGCGCTTCTTCAGAAACTCCGCCATCTTTAGCAAGAACCTCTTCAAGCGGAATGTTTTTATCCTTTGCGGTACGACGCAAAACCGCCGCACTATCAGCAGTTAAGGATTTTTGTTCAATGAGTATGTCAATAAATGTGCGAGCTGGCATAATTACGAAAAAATATTTGGTGCGGATTTCAATGAATCAAACTTGAAACTACCAAAAAACACAATTATTAAAAAATATTAGCGAGACAAAGGAACCGCGACAACGCCAACCGGCGCGGGCTGAGAAATTTCAGAAAATGGATTTACCCTCCCCCGCAAAATCAATGAAATTTCCGAAACAGGAACATCTCTAAACTGGAGACTTTTATAAATTGGGCTTTCAAAAAGTGAAAAATCAAGCTTCAAAATTTTTAACTTTCTCGCCGAATCTATATCAATCAACCTCTTTGGCGACTGAATGATGGCTTCAAGATTTCCACCATTGCTAGTGTATGGATATAAACGCATGCCTTGTTGCCACAAAACAACAACGACGATAAGAAGGATAAGAAAGAAAATTCCTGAAATTCTATATGTCATAATTGACGAGCTTCGTTAACTTTCCGACTTTTTTCCACCAAGGGCGGAAGAAAATTCCCAGCACGCTAAGAAGCTAAAAAACTGTTCACGAGACCTGTGGGCCCGTTCCATAGTTATTACGCAACAAGTTTACTGATGATACATTTTTAAAACGACTAAAAATGAAAGACCCCCCTCTTTTCCCTGCTTAGAAAGCGTAAACGAAACGACATCAATCAAACGCAAACTCCCTTCAATCGCCTGCAAAAACGCCTTCAACGAATCGTATGTGCCTAACGCTTGAATGGTAACGGTTATTTCATTTAAATTCACATTGCCCTGAACAGAAATTTCCTGTTGTATCAGCGGTTTAGTGGACCCCGCGCCAGGATTTTCAATGACATCGTATGAGGGTTGAGCAACTGGTCCTCTTGGCTGACGAGGGACGGTTCCGCCTTTTTTACCCTCCTTCAATGCGTCAATTTCAAGCGATTCAATGCGAAGACCGTTTTCACGACCAATGGTTTCAAAAAAGAAGTAAAGGGTTGAAATGTCAAAGGAGGTCGGCGAAACAGGGATGACAAGCGCGAGTCTTTGGAGGTTTTCTTTTGATGCGCGTTGATATTCTTTTAAGAGCTTTTGCTTTTCTTGCTGAAGCACTTGTAACTCCTCAAGAAGCTGACTATTCCCATTAATGCGAACCGACATTTGCGTCGTTAAATCCCACAACGGAAGAACGCCGAGAAAAAAAACGGCAAATCCGAGAGTAAAAAGAAAATTAAATATAGGGGAACGAAACATATCCTTTAATTAAAGAATTAAAACCAAAAAATAATGCCCATCGCTATCTCCTGCTTCATAATTCATTATGTATGTTGAGCGTTATTGCGAACTCAAAAAAAGCTGTGGTTTTACAATCATTTTAACATGAAACAAGATCGCGTCCAAAGAAGCTGTCGGCTTACCAAACTCAACCGATTGAATAAATGGCACATTTTCAAAAAGACGAACCTGTTCTGCGAAAGTGCTGTAATTAGGGACAATTAAATCAGTGGTAATACTCCTATCTTCAAAAGAAAAGCTCATATTGGCAAGCTGTCCTTTTCCATGAATGTTTTTTTCAAAAAGAGGAAATATCATTGAAGAATATACATGCGTATTCAATCGTTGCCGAACATCCGCAAGAAGCTGACTTGTAGAAATCAATCTATTAACAAGTTCCGGTCGAAGATCATCTTCAAGTGTGCTTAATTGCTCTTCTAGTCCTTGAAGCGTTTCTTTTTGATAGCCAAAATAAAGAAAAAGGCTTCCCATTGCCCCGAATGAACCGGCGATTCCTGCAATTGAAAGAACGGTAAAAACAATTATCAAAAACTGCGCGACAGACCGTTGAATGCCCGCACTTCTAACGCCATCGCCACCTCTTAAAAAATTAAGATCTGCCACATACTAAGCGTTCAGCGCATAGCCCATAGCGTTCTCCGCCAGAGGCGGATCCGCCTCTGGCGGAAGAAAAAAATCTGTACGCTATACGCTCTACGCCACACGCTACTTATTATTTATCAATCTCACGAAGCGCTAATCCAACGGCGACTGCGAAATGAGGGGATACATCACGCAAAATAGGTTGCATAAACTGCGGATAAGTAATCCGGCGAAATGAGTTCCCGACGCTCACCTCAACCCCAAAAATCTGAGCAACATATGTGGCCAATCCCTTCATACGCGCCCCACCTCCCGTCAAAAGAATCCTCTCAATCTTTCGCTCGTTCTCGCGATTATACGCGGAAATCACCCTATCAATTTCACGAACAAGAAGCTCAAGAAGCGATTCCAAAATGCTTACGATTTCCCGTTGTTCAATTTTATCCGAAAGTCCAATTTCATTTTTAAAATCTTCAGCGCGCTCCATACTTATGTTCAATCCCCTGGCAAGAGCGGCGGTAAAAAACTCCTGCCCCCGATCAATGGTATGACTCAAACGAAGAATCCCCTCATCAATCACCATCACGGTCGTTGACTCAAAACCGAAATAAATCATAGCCATCGGAGCGTGTTCAGTGCCAATCAACGATCGAACGCTACTAAACGACTCAACTTCAACCGCTCTCAAATCAAGACCTGCAAGCTTTGAAATTCGTTGATACTTTGAAATAATATCCCGTGGAACCGCCACAAAGAGAACTTTCATTTTTTTTGACTCCTCCTCGCCCTCAATAACAACCCAATTGGTAAAAACTTCATTTTGTGAAATCGGAATATATCGTCGGGATTCAAAAGAAAGGACCGTATCCCACTGACTCCGAGGAATTTTGGGCAACTCTACAAGTGTAACAAAAGATGCGTGCGCTGGAATACTCATCACAGCAGTTTTTGTCGTAACATTTGACTCCAGTAGGACATCCTTCAGCATAGCAGAAATATCCTCGTCTATAAATCTAAGAAAGCCGGAAAATACCGCTGACGAATCTATGGTCTTGAGGTATCCTTCCCCGCGCAACTGTCCATAAGTTTCAAGAATGGCGCGCTCTTCTTCCTTTCGCAATTGTACCACCTTGACAGACGACAGTCCAATATCAATACCGACAAAACTTTCTGAGTTGCCCTTTCCAAATGAAAATTTTCCGTTCTTAAGAAATGGTATATCCACAAATAAACGAAATGGCTATTAAATACTAAGCGATATTAAACCATCTGCCTTCAAAAATCTCATCAATTGCCAATTGTATGCCGACGAAACAGCGTATCAATTATTTTTATCCACAGAAACGACGCTGGACATTCTAACAACTTATCCGTCATAAACTAGACACAACAATCAGTTAAAGTATAGTATACCATAAAAATTAACTTATAACTCAATATTGAGCGTTTCAAATTGCGTCCATTATATAGCTTTACTAGTTTTGCACCGTGAAAAATCTTTTTTTCTCTATAAAAAATCATATTCTAGACCTCTTCTACCCAAAAATCTGCGCCGGGTGCGCGAGTGAAGGAGTTTTGATATGCCGTGAATGCGAAAAAGCCATTGTCATCCGCACACCGCAGTGTTTTATCTGCGATCGGCGCTCTCCCGATGCCCGCGTATGCCGTTCATGCAAAAAACACACAGCCTACACACGAATGTACGGCCCGCTTTCATTTAAAAACGATATAGTCCGCGAAATGGTACACCGCCTCAAATATAGAAGTGTAAAAGAGTATGGAGTTATCCTGGGACAATTTCTCGCAAAAGCAACTTCCTACTACGCGCTCTTACCAAAAAAAGACGCGGTTATCATCTCTGTTCCGCTTCATCCAAAAAGAATGCGAACGCGAGGATTCAATCAAGCGGAAATAATTGCAAAAACATATTCGGAACTTTCAAACATTCCGCTTGCCGATAGCGAAAGCATAATTCGTAGAAAAAATACGCCACCCCAGACAACGGTCGCTGATCGTTCCAAGCGAATGGAAAATATGCGCGATGTTTTTTTCGTAAAAAACGCGACGGATTTTTTTGGAAAAACCGTTATTCTTATTGACGATGTCGCAACGACAGGAAGCACAATCAACGAAGCGGCGCGGGCATTAAAACGCGGAGGCGCGCGAGAAGTTTGGGTTTTTACAGCGGCGCGATAAGAGACTGTCTCATACGGACGGTCTTTATTGCGAATCGCATCGCTATGGACTGGAAATTATCAATAATCAATGCTATAATGGCTCAAATCGGAGGTGTAGCTGATTGGGTTGAATGTCAACGAGCGAAACATTCAACGAGCGAATATATAAAATGAGTATCAAAACCGGAGGCGTGGCTGAGTGGGTTGAACGCTCCAGTGGAGCGTTCAACGGGCGCTTCATAATAGTTATACATTACAAAGCGGAGGCGTGGCTGAGTGGTTGAAAGCGGCACCGTGCTAAGGTGTTAAGGAAGCAATTCCTTCAGAGGTTCGAATCCTCTCGCCTCCGCTTTGTAATGTAGTGATAACGCGCCCAGGATTTTGT
>JBBTQR010000029.1:0-8914 GCA_038065595.1 Patescibacteria group bacterium
GAACGAAGCGAGTTCCGACTGATACCTCGGGGCTTTGCCCCGAGGAGCTTTATTAATGTGTGGCGTCTACCCGTATCTACCTCGGCAATTCGCCTGTTATGCGCGCGTAAAAGTTATATAAAAAAATACCGCTCTATAGTCTCTATGGTCCCTGTGGTTTATGAGCGGGACTTTTTTGTTTTTGTGAGGGTTTTGATACAACGGGTACATGCTTTTACGCGGGGTTTTCCAGGCAAAGAAACCCATTGTAAATTAGGGTATGTTCTTTTCATATGTGTTATATTGTAATGACCGCGAAGGAGGACGCGTTTGCCCTGCATGACCGATCCTCGTTCGCATAGCGCGCAAGTTCTCATAAAAATACTTTAGATTTAACAATTTTCCGAGTGTAGCATATATTTTTTTATGAATCAAGGGCTGGACATTATCTTTCAGGCTACAATTCTTATATTCTCAATTATTATTCATGAAATTTCTCATGGGTATGTTGCGTTGGCATTGGGAGATCCGACGGCAAAGTATGCCGGACGGCTTACATTAAACCCGATACCGCACATTGATCTTTTTGGTTCCATCATTCTTCCTATAATATCATTTGCAACGGGTGGATTTATTTTTGGTTGGGCAAAGCCGGTTCCATATAATCCCTATAATTTGCGAAATCAGAAGTGGGGAAGTGCTATTGTCGGAGCCGCTGGACCGCTTTCCAATATCCTCATCGCGTTTTTTTTTGGAATGCTCATTCGTATAATGCCATATTTTTTTTCAGAGCCGACCCAATTTCTCGCTAATCTGGTTTCAATAGCTTCATTCATCGTTTTTTTGAATGTCCTTTTGGCGATTTTCAATCTTCTTCCAATCCCTCCGCTTGATGGGTCAAAGGTTTTGTTTGCTATGCTCCCATATCAATTTCGGTATATTCAGGATTTTTTGGAACAATATGGGTTTATTATTCTTCTTTTTTTTATATTCTTCTTGTTTCGCTTGTTGTATCCCGTCATTCAGATCGTTTTTTCAATATTTACCGGTATTGGATTTTAGTCAGAAGTTTATAGAAAATGAATAGACCGTCAGGCGCGCGCAGACGCTTGCATTTTTTTAAGTGTTTGTGTAGGATGTGCTTTGTTGCCTGTACGGCTATTTTTGTTTAATTTTTTAATCAACAGGTCTATACCATGCCTACAATATCACAGCTTGTAAAACGAGGTCGTAAAAAAACGAGATACAAAAGCAAGGCACCCGCTCTTCAGCGCGGATTTAATAGTGTGCGGAATAAACCAATTTATTTTTCTGCGCCTTTTAAACGGGGTGTATGCATAAAGGTTTCAACCATGACTCCAAAGAAGCCAAACTCCGCTCTTCGAAAAGTCGCTCGCGTGCGTTTGACGAACGGCATGGAGGTTGCCGCGTACATCGGTGGAGAGGGACATAATCTTCAGGAGCATTCGGTGGTCGTGATTAGAGGTGGTCGCGTGAAGGATTTACCTGGAGTTCGCTATCATATCGTTCGAGGCGTTTTGGATACTGCCGGCGTTACAAGAAATCAGCAACGATCAAAGTACGGCGCGAAGCGTCCAAAAGAAGCAAAGACAGCAAAGGCATAATTTAGATAAAGATAGCGTACAGCATACAGCGTACAGAATTTTCTTCCGCCAGAGGCGGATCCGCCTCTGGCGGAGAACGCTAAATGCTAAACGCTTTATAAACGGTGCGAAGAAAAAAGAAAGTACAACGCGATAGTGTCCCTGATGTAAAATACGGAAACGCTATTCTTGGAAAATTTATTAATTATGTTATGAAAGATGGCAAAAAATCTACAGCCAGGAGAGTGGTGTATGATTCGTTTGCTTTTATTGAAGAAAAAGCGAAACAAGATCCGCTTGTTGTTTTTGATCTCGCAATTAAAAACCTTTCTCCTCTTGTGGAAATAAAATCAAAACGAATTGGAGGAGCGACATATCAAGTCCCTCACGAAGTTCGGGGCGAGCGTAAATTGGCCCTTGCTATGCGTTGGCTTTTGACGGTTTCTCGCGCTAAAACAGGAGCTCCAATGAGTAAACGGTTAGGAGAGGAATTGATTCTTGCTTCAAAAAACGAAGGTAGCGCAATGAAGAAAAAGATGGATACGCACAGAATGGCGGAGGCGAATAAAGCTTTTGCGCATTTTGCCAGATAAGATTATGAGACCGGATCCTATTGAACGAATACGAAATATCGGCATCATTGCTCATATTGATGCAGGAAAAACCACCACCACTGAGCGGGTGCTTTTTTATACCGGGGTTTCTCATAAAATAGGAGAAGTTCATGAGGGTGATACCGTTATGGACTGGATGGAACAAGAACGGGAACGAGGCATCACGATTACTTCCGCGGCGACAACAGCGTTTTGGCGGCGTTCATACTTGACTCCCGAAGAATCAAAAAAGAACGAAGAATTGCACAGTATTAATATCATTGATACTCCCGGGCACATTGATTTCACTGTTGAGGTGAAACGCTCTTTGCGCGTGTTGGACGGCGCGGTCGTTGTTTTTGATGGTGTCGCGGGAGTTGAGCCACAATCAGAAACTAATTGGCGCTACGCGGACGAATATAAAGTTCCGCGTCTTTGTTTTATCAACAAGCTTGATCGCATGGGCGCGTCATTTGAGCATTCGTATAACTCCATTCTTGAACGGCTTACTCCAAACGCGATTCCCGTTGTTATTCCGATTGGCACAGAAGCAAACTTTAGCGGACTGATAGATCTTATTTTAATGAAAATGGTTGTGTTTGAGGGCGAGAAAGGGGAGAAATTAAGTTATGCGGAAATTCCTGATTCCGAGCGGGCGCGAGCGGAAGAATGGCGCGCAAAACTTATTGAAAAAATCGCAGACGCAGACGACGATCTTGCTGAAAAGTATCTTGAAGGTGGGATTTTTACCGTTGAAGAAATTAGAACATCAATGCGCAAATCAACGCTTGCGTATAAACTCGTTCCTGTCTATACAGGCTCATCTCTTAAAAATAAAGGAGTTCAGCTTTTCTTGGATGGTGTTATTGATTTTTTACCTTCCCCCGCGGATTTGGGCTTCGTTAAAGGCATTGATCCTGATTCTGGAGCGATAATGGAACGAAAACTTGTTGACGAAGAACCTTTTTCCGCGTTGGCGTTTAAGCTTCAATCGGATCCATTCGTTGGTCAGCTCACTTATTTTCGTGTGTATTCGGGTATGCTGAGCGCCGGATCGTATGTGTTGAATTCCGTAACTGGCAAACAGGAGCGAGTTGGGCGTATTCTTCGTATGCACGCCAATCATCGCGAGGATTTAAAAGAAATTCGATCTGGAAATATCGGCGCGATTATCGGTCTTAAAGATACGCATACAGGGGACACCCTATGTGATCTAGAAAAACCAATCACGCTTGAAAAAATAACATTCCCTGAGCCCGTTGTTTCGCTGAAGATTGAGCCAAAAACTAAAGCAGACCAAGAAAAAATGGGCCTTGCATTGAAACGGCTTTCGGAAGAGGATCCGACATTTCGTATCAAGGGAGATCCTGAAACCGGAGATACTCTTATTTCCGGTATGGGCGAGCTTCATTTGGAAATTCTTGTTGAACGAATGAAACGAGAATTTGGCGTGGAAGCAAATGTTGGTCGTCCACAGGTTGCGTATCGCGAGACGATCAAAGGAAAAGCAGAGGCAGAGGGTAAGTATATTCGTCAATCTGGCGGGCGCGGTCAATATGGACATGTGCAGATTCGCATTGAGCCGATGGAACAGGGTAAGGGATTTGAATTTGTTGACGCAATTAAAGGAGGCGTTATTCCGCGCGAATTTATCTCTGCGATTGAAAAAGGAATTGAGGAGGCACTGGATAGAGGAGTTCTCGCTGGGTTTCCGATTGTTGATATTAAAGTTGAGCTTTTTTATGGTTCGTATCACGAGGTTGATTCAAGCGAATCCGCGTTTAAGATTGCAGGCTCTCTTGCCGTTCAAGAAGCCACAAAAAGGGCAAAATTAGTTCTTTTAGAGCCCGTTATGCGTGTTGTCGTCATTACTCCAGAGAAATTTTTAGGTGAAGTGACTGGCGATTTTAATTCTAAGCGCGGAAAAATTGAAAAAATTTCGGATAGAGGATTGGGTATTAAAGAAATAGCAGGCACCGTTCCTCTTTCAGAAATGTTTGGGTACGCGACAGCGCTTCGTTCTATGACGGAAGGGCGGGCGAATTTTAATATGGAATTTGCGAATTACGAAGAAGTTCCGCGAAATGTCGCCGAAAAGATTATTGAAGGAAAAATAAAATAAAGCCAACCAAATTTGTTAAAGCCGAAAGTTTTAAGGGTTTTGATGACTTTATAAACTTTATGGACTTTATGACTTTTGACTAAATCATATTTATGGATTGGAAACGGATTAAACAACTTATGCGATATGATGGTGGAAAAACTTTCGTTATTGAAGACGGAGAACCCGCGCTTGTTGTTTTGAGCGTTCAAGAGTATGAACGGCTTATTCGCGGTGGCATGGCGGAACATGACAGGGGCGGAGATTTTGATATTGTAGCAGCGTCTTTTGACGCGGAACGCGAGCGATCACGACAAGCAGAAATGAGAAGCTTTGTTGTGCGAAAAAACGAAGAAAATATTCAAAAAAGTAGTGAGCATATACGACTTGAAGACCTCCCGCTGTAAAAAACACGCAGAATACAGCCAGAATACAGCATTGAGCAAGCAGATTTTTCGCTGAACGCTAGTGCTCAACGCTAACTCGGGGGAGTATGCATCAGTTCAGGGTATTGACGGATTTTCTAGAATTGTATATTATGTCATTTATGTTGTTTGGCGTGTTTTTGTATAAATAAATAACATAAAAAATAACAGAAACAATAATTATTAATAATTTTTCTAATTTTTTCTTCCCGCACTGGTTTAATCGGCGGGAGAGCTCGTATATATGGCAGATAAGTTTCTAAGAACAAAACCGCATTTGAATATCGGCACGATTGGTCATGTTGATCATGGAAAAACCACGCTCACAGCTGCAATTACGAAAGTTTTGAGTTTGAAGGGTTTGCCATCTCGCGTTGAGTCGGTTGATCAGATTGATTCCGCTCCTGAAGAAAGGAAACGCGGTATTACTATTGCCCTTCATCATTCGGAGTATGAGTCAGAAAAGCGTCACTATGCACACATTGATGCTCCAGGTCACGCTGATTATATAAAAAATATGATTACTGGCGCCGCACAGATGGATGGTGCTATTCTTGTCGTGTCTGCGGTTGACGGTCCAATGCCCCAGACCCGTGAGCATATTCTTCTCGCTCGCCAAGTAGGTGTTCCGTCCGTTGTCGTTTTTTTAAATAAAGTTGATATGGTTGAGGACAAAGAACTCGTTGATTTGGTTGAAGTTGAGGTCCGTGAGCTTTTGAAAAAATATGATTTTCCAGGAGACAAAACACCTGTTATTCGTGGTTCCGCTTTGAAAGCTCTAGAGGCAACATCAATAGACGATCCATGGTGCAAACCGATTGTTGAGCTTGTTCAGGCGATAGACGAGTATGTGCCTGAGCCGGTTCGTGAAACCGACAAGCCATTTCTTATGCCGGTTGAAGATGTGTTTTCAATTGAAGGTCGTGGCACCGTTGTCACGGGGCGTATTGAACGCGGACTTATCAAGGTAAACGATGAAATTGAAATTGTTGGTATTCGCGTAACGCAGAAGACGATTGTTACCGGCATAGAAATGTTTAATAAGTCGTTGGACGAGGGAATGGCGGGAGACAACGCCGGGCTTCTCCTTCGCGGTCTTAAAAAAGAAGATGTTGAACGCGGACAGGTTTTGGCAAAAGCAGGATCGGTAAAGCCACACACGGAATTTGATACCGAGGTATACATTCTTACGAAGGAAGAAGGAGGACGCCATACACCATTCTTTGCTGGATATAAACCGCAGTTTTATATTCGCACGACCGATGTGACTGGCGAGGTGACGCTTCCCGAAGGAACAGAAATGGTTATTCCGGGAGATACTATTAAATTAAAGGTCAAATTGATTGTTCCTGTCGCACTTGAAGAAAAACAGCGATTTGCGATTCGCGAGGGTGGAAAAACAGTCGGCGCGGGAGTCGTTGTAAAGATTAATGTCTAAATTTATTGGTTTAATTTTTTAGTTCTTTTGAATCACTATGGTTACTAAACAACAAGAAGAAGTAAAACAGCGGCTTCGCATCAAGGTGCGGGCATACGACAGCAAAATTATTGATAATTCTGTCCGACAGATTGTTGATACCGCCCGCAAGTACGGCGCGGAAGTTGTTGGTCCTGTTCCGCTTCCTATTGAAATTCATAAATACACCGTGAACCGTTCTACATTTGTGAAGAAAGACGCACGAGAACAGTTTGAGATGCGTGTTCATAAACGACTTCTTGATATTTTCAATCTTACTCCAAAGACGATTGATGCTCTGATGAATTTGAACCTTCCTGCTGGCGTTGATATTGAAATTAAAATGTAATGGGTATTTCGGCATTCCTCGCGTCTACTGACGCGGGGAAAACCGAGCGACTCAATGATTGGAATGATTGGTTTGTGTCATCTGCGTGCGTCAAAGCATTGGGAAGAGTTGACGCGATACAAGTGGCCATCTTAAAAACATATCTATTAAGAATTTTATAATTTTAGAGTAGCCCCCGCGGTACGATTAGTCTTTGTGCGTGCAACCGGGTTATGCTCGGTTTTTTGTTTGCCCATAATGATTTCGCTGAAAATTTTTTAGAAATTATGAAAATGATTCTTGGAAAAAAGATTGGAATGTCGCAGATTTTCGATTCTCAGGGATCGGTTGTTCCTGTTACTTTTATTGAGGCTGGTCCTGTAACGGTAATTCAGAGACGAACACCAGAAAAAGATGGGTATGATGCGGTGCAGGTTGGGTTTGGAACCCGCAATAAAAAGAATATCGCAAAACCCCAGCGGAAGCATTTTGGAGATCTGGGGACATTTCGTTTTGTGCGCGAATTACGTCCAACAAAAAAAAGCGAACTGCCTGATGTTGGTTCAACGATTGATATTTCAATTTTTAAGGAAGGAGAGATTGTAAAAGTTTCAGGCACGACGAAATCAAAAGGATTTCAGGGCGTTGTAAAAAGGCATGGATTTGCGGGACATAATTCGTCTCACGGCACCAAACACGCGAAACGGGAGCCGGGAAGCATTGGCGGGGGGCTTCGCACGCGTGTACCGAGCGGTATGCGTATGGGAGGACGGATGGGGGGTGAACGGGTTACAATTCAGCGATTAAAAGTTGTAGCCGTTGATGTTGAAAAAAATATATTAATTGTAAACGGCGCGGTTCCGGGAATTCCGGGCGGGCTTTTAGAAATTAGAGGAATGTAAATAGTTTTAATTTTTAAAGAAATTTCTAAATTATGGACGCGTTATTATATTCAAAATCAGAAAAGAAACCGTTGACACTCGCTATACCCGATGCTATTTTTGCCGTTCGCTGGAACGCCGATTTAGTACATCAGGTTTTAGAATCTGAACGGGCGAATCAGCGCGTTCCTTTGGCAAGGGTAAAAACGCGAGGTGAGGTTTCTGGAGGAGGCAAAAAGCCGTGGAAACAAAAAGGTACCGGCAGGGCACGGCACGGCTCTACCCGTTCGCCAATTTGGGTTGGAGGTGGGGTCGCTCACGGACCTACGACCGAAAAAATATTTGCCCGAAAGATTAACAAAAAAATGGCGCGAAAGGCCATCACAGCCGTTCTTTCAGCAAAATTTCGCGATAATGAAATCGCATTTCTTGATGAGGCGGTATTTAATACGCATAAGACAAAACAAGTTATTGAATTTTTCAAAGTTCTTATGAAGGATTTTTCAAACATTGGCGTGCGTGGTGGGAGGGCTATTCTTGTGCTTCCAGAGCGAAACATAAACGCGGTTCGCGCGGTGCGTAATTGTTCGTTTGTTGACGCAAAGGAAGCCCGAATGCTCCAAGTCATTGATCTTTTGGCGCATAAATTTGTTATTATTCCAAAAGATGCGATTCCTGTTTTGGAAAAAGTATTAATTTCAACTAAGAAACAACTAAGCAAGTAAATTCATGGCATTTTTTTCTCAAAAAAAGAATACTGCTGTGCGCGCGATACACAAAGAATCGGCAAAATTAAATGTGGGCGTTTATGGCGACGAAACAGGTATTGTGCTCGCTGTGCATAACACTGAAAAGGCAATGGCTCTTTCTGAAAAAGGAACGTATGTTTTCAGGGTTTCGCGGTACGCGACAAAACCCCAAATTTCCAGCGCAATTGAGAAAATGTACGGTATTCATGTCGTTGGAGTTCGCGTTGTAAATGTGCGAGGCAAAACGGTTGTTATTGGTCGTAATAAAGGAAGGACATCTGACTGGCGAAAAGCGATGATAACTCTTCGGAAGGGTGAAGTCATTAAAGAATAAAGAATACACAGTTTGAATAGCGCGCAGTGTATAGCATTTTCTTCCGCTTCTGGCGGAGAACGCTTAACGCAAAACGCCCACACTAAAGTGAAACACATTAAACCAACAACAGCAGGACAACGAAATCGATCAGCGATTGATTATAAAGAATACTTAACTGTTAGTACTCCTGAAAAGTCCTTGACGAGCGGTTTTCGTCGCGGTTCTGGCAGAAATGCGTATGGACGCATTACGGCTCGGCATACGGGAGGCGGAGTAAAACGAAATTGGCGTGCCGTTGATTTTTTATACGATAAAATTGGCGTTCCAGGCACCATTGTTTCTGTTGAGTATGATCCGAATCGCACGGGCTTTATTGCCCTCGTTGTTTACAAAGACGGAGAAAAGCGCTACATTTTGGTTCCTGCGGGAGTATCAGTTGGACGGGAAATTATTACCGGGGAGAAAGTTCCCGCTGATCCGGG
>JBBTQR010000030.1:0-6575 GCA_038065595.1 Patescibacteria group bacterium
GACATCGCCGGCAAGTACACGATCCATCGGGCGAACTTCCGCGAGATCATGCAAAATTTCGTTGATTGCTTTTTTTTGATCAGCGGTTTCTTCATACGGAAATGATTCGGCGAACGACATTTCAATATCCGGTTCACAATGCAGGGCTTGTCGGCGCGCTTGCGCGCGCTTTTTATAAATAATCAACAGTTCCTTGGCGAATGATTCAATTTCTTCGCGCGCTTTCGTTCGTGTATTAAACCACACAACTCCGCCGAGGCGGTGTATCGTCGGCGTTTCAAAACCGATATACGCGTCAAGTTTCTTTTTTTGGGATATTGGTACATAGAGCGTATCTGGTTTTGCTCCCGCGCGCGGAGAGGCGTATTCTATTTCAAAAAACTCCTCTTGAGATTCGCTGATGTGTGTCATACCCTTGTAAATGCCAATTCCATGATCAATATGCACGACATAATCTTCGGGTTGAAACGCGTGCCCACCCGCGCGAATTATCTTTTTTAATGTATTCTGGCGAAGTGGACTGGCAATGATGCGTTCAATGATGTTCCCATAAAATTCTATTAGAAGTTGCTCATTTGAATTGATCGGCGCTACTTCAATGATATTTCCTCGGCTTGTGTACTCACCTTTGCCGAATATGACACTCGTTTTTTCGTAGCCAAGATTAAAAAGTTTTCTGGCAAGAATGCCCGGAGGAAAAGACGCCCCGTGTTCTAGTATAAGCGCGGAGTTGTTCCATGTTCCAAGTTGTTTTTTAATGGCGTTTTTTATTGCTGTTTCATTTTCCGCAAACCACAAAACGCCCCGTTCTAAAAATTGTGGGGTTGCAGAAACAATAATAGTATCTGTAATATTTTTTTGTTCCAATCAAAAAAGTGTATCGTGCTTTGTTCGTGCGGTCAATTATTAACTTTATGAGATTAAGTCTCGTACAGCGTCAGTAAAAAATTAATTGCACGCATTCATTGCCCGCTCTCCACCTTCTTCCACGAATAATCCTAGGGCTTTCGTGGCTGTTTTGGTAATTTTTTTTAATGATATCAAATCTTTTGTGGAAAATTTTTTAAGCACAAGATTCATTGCGGGAATGTGTTTTTTGGCGGAGGGTTGAATACCGACACGAACTCTCCAGAATCCGTCGGTTTTTAAGGCGCGCCGTGCGGATTCTACTCCACGGTGTCCGGCGGAGTGTTTTGCAAATGATATTTTTATTGAACCAAAGACGATATCAGAGTCGTCGTGCGCGATAAGTATGTCAATGGGTTTTACTTTGTAAAATCCAGCAAGGGCTCTAACTGCCGTGCCAGAATTATTCATCATTGTTTCAGGAAGGGCGAGGATGACTTTTTTTGTGCCGATTTTTCCTTCCGAAATCAATGATGCGAATTTTTTATTTTCAGAAAAATTTGGAAATTTCGCGGATTTTTGAAACGCGCAAACGGCAAGCCGTCCTGCGTTATGGCGCGTGTATTCATATTTTGTGCCAGGATTTCCGAGACCTATGATTAAATGCATATGCTTTAAGTATAAGCCTCTATTTGCAAAATGTAAAAAATTGCGTACACTGCTCTGATGACTGATGAATTTTTAGCTGAGAATAAAACAGAAAATCCTGTGCAGGATTTTGCGGTTGCATCGGAAGTAAAGAACGGACGGTCGTGGAGAGAAAAAGTGTTTGAAATAATAAAGGCGTTTATCGTTCCTATCGCAATTGTCCTTTTATTTAGATTTTATGTCGTTCAGCCGTTTATTGTGAGGGGCGCGTCAATGGAGCCGTCTTTTGAAAACAAAGAATATCTTATTATTGACGAAATAACTCCAATGGTACAGCCATTATCGCGCGGAGCGGTGGTCGTTTTTCGCTATCCCTTTAATCCATCAGATTTTTTTATTAAACGAATTATTGGTCTTCCGGGCGAACGCGTGGTGATTAACAATGGACGGGTGAGCGTAAAGAATACAACCGGGGAGGAGCTTATTCTTAATGAGCCATATCTTGGGAGGGGGACAATTACCGTCGGCGCTACTGATGTTACTTTGTCGGACGATTCATATTTTGTTATGGGTGATAATCGGAATTTTAGTTCCGATTCTCGTCAGTGGGGCGTTCTTTCGGGGAGGCTTATTACAGGACGCGCGATCCTTCGTTTGTGGCCTCCAGAACGGGCAGGCATAATTAAGGGCGTTGTGTATTAACCCGCTTCATTACGTATCATGAATTAGAAATAATATATTAGGAATAACCAATAAAGAATGATGAAAAAAATTAAAATTAAAACATTTCAACGACCGCGAGGAACACACGATATCCTTCCCGAAGCAGGGCATTATTGGAAGACGGTACGCGAGAAGGCAGAAGAGCTTTCGGCGTTTTATGGTTTTCGGCGTATTGAAACGCCTCATTTTGAAGATAGCGATCTTTTTTGTCGTGGAGTGGGCACGGCAACCGATATTGTTGAAAAACAGATGTATTCATTTAAAACTCGCGGAGACGATCATCTTACCTTACGGCCCGAAGCGACTGCGCCGGTTGTGCGTGCGTATATTGAAAACGGAATGTTCAATGAGCCTCACCCTGTAAAGCTTTGGTATGAAGGTTCGTTTTTTCGTCATGAAAGTCCCCAGAAAGGGAGGTTTCGGGAATTTCATCAATGGGGACTTGAGGCTTTGGGCGAGGAGGGGCCCGTTATAGAAGCAGAAATTATTCAGGTGATGAGCTTGTTTTTTCGCGAGATCGGGATCGTTGATAGCTGTGTTGAATTAAATAGTATCGGATGTCGCGAGTGCCGTTCCACAATTAGATCTCAAATTATGGGATATTATCGGAGTCGTTCGCGTAAGCTCTGCGTAAATTGTCGGAGACGAATAAAAGAAAATTATTTTCGTATTTTTGACTGCAAAGAGGAGAAGTGCGTTCAACTTCGTGAGAACGCTCCTCAGATTATTGAACATATTTGCGATCCATGTAAAAATCATTTCAGAACACTTCTTGAGTTTATGGAAGAAGTTCAGGTGCCGTATACGCTCAATCCGTATCTTGTGAGGGGGCTTGATTATTACACAAGAACAGTTTTTGAATTTTTTGTTAGAAAACCAGTCACGGACGCGAGTGATGGGCACGAGGAGGGCGCGCAAGGAAATCCTGAAGATCAGAAAAATGAAGATGGGCATGTAGAGCCTAATTCTGATCATTCTCAAAAACATTCTTTCGCTATTGCGGGTGGCGGACGATACGATGGACTCGCGGAGCTTTTAGGCGGACGACCGACTCCTGCGGCTGGGGGTAGCGTGGGCCTTGAACGAGTGATTGAAGTTATGCGTCAGCAAAAAATTAAGACTTCTCATGAGAAGTCCGCAAAAATATATTTGGTGCAATTAGGCGATCTTGCGAAGAGAAAAAGTTTAAAGATTATTGAGCAATTTCGGCAGGCAGGGATTCCTATTCGCGCAACGCTTGCCAAGGATAGCGTCAAATCCCAATTTACACTCGCGGGAAAAGTTGGGGCTGAGTTTGTGCTTGTTTTTGGGCAGAAAGAAGCCTTAGATGAAGAGATTATTATTCGCGAAATGAATTCTGGAATTCAAGAGACGGTTCCACTCGCAAAACTTATTGAATCTGTAAAGCGTAATTTGAAAAAATAATTATGGATTGTATTTTTTGTAAAATTAATCGCAATGAAATTTCTTCGGAAGTTCTTTTTGAAGATGTGGGCGTGAAGGTGTTTAAAGATGTGCATCCAAGCGCCCCCGTGCATTTTCTTGTTGTGCCTAAAAAACACATTGAATCAATTAGTTTGCTCACCGAAGCAGATAGAGATATTCCTGGCGCTCTTGTTTTTGCCGCAAAAAAAGCAGCGCACATGCTTGGACTTGAAGGGTATAAACTGATATTTAATGTTGGGCGCAGGGGCGGTCAGATAATTGACCATCTCCACCTCCATCTTTTAGGTGGATGGAGTAATGTGGCGTTAGATAAAGAATTGCGGTAGTTTTTGCTAAAAAATTTTTAATGTGATATGTTTGTTGCGCTTGTTTCATCGTAAATTTTTTCAACAATTTTAATTGAATTTTAATTACTAAATCTAAAAATACCGCATACTATATATGGAAGTTCATCGTCGTAATCATGAAACCGTAGGTGCAATGCTTCGTCGTTTTTCTCGCAGAATTCAGCAGAGCGGAATTGTTCTGCGCGCGCGACGCCTTCGGTATTACAAGAAATCTCCAACACCGCTCGCGGAAAAGAAGCGAGCACTTCGCAAAATCAACCTCTACAAAGAAGCTGTGCGTTTAGAAAAGCTTGGAAAATCATCTGAAGAATAATGCTTGCGCGGATTCAAAACAATATAAAGGACGCTCTCCGTCGGAAAGACGCGGAACAGCTTTCTGTTCTTCGTATGCTTGTCGCGTCTATTCAATCAAAGCAAATTGAAAAACGCGCAAAAACAGGCGATCAATCTATCGCTCTTACAGACGAAGAGGTTGTGATGGTATTGAAGCAGGAGGCAAAAAAGCGTCAGGATTCCGCGCGACAATTCACCGTGGCGGGTCGCACAGAGCTTGCCGAAAAAGAATCAAAAGAATTTAGCATCATACAGGCGTATCTTCCGGCAGAATTATCTGATGAGGAGCTTTTGGCGTTAGTTCAAAAAACCATTAGCGCGATTGGCGCTGTTTCGGGGGATGACTTTGGAAAAACAATGAGCGCGGTTATGAAAGAAACAAAGGGACTGGCTTCGGGGGATCGTGTTTCAGCGCTGGTAAAAAAATTTTTAAATAAATAAATGGAGCGGTGACGCTCCATTTATTGTAATGGTATGAATTTTTATCCGACTGTTATTGTAAAAACAACCGTTTCTTCTGAACAAAAACAGATGATTCAGTCGCTTGTTCTTGGGGTGTCTCGCGCTTTTCCCGCGCAATTTCGGAAAAAGCTTCCACGCGAGATGACGATTCTTTTTGTTTCTTCTTTGTTTTCTCGCACGCTCAATAGAATATACCGAAAAAAGGATACGCCAACCAACGTGCTTTCGTTTGTGTATGATTTGTATGCTGAGATTTTTATCGCCCCTAGTGTTGTGCGAAAAGAGGCATTTATAGAAGGTGAGGCATATGTATTTCGTCTAGCAAAAATGATAATTCATGGTATGATTCACTGTGGTGGGATTGATCATGAAGAGTCGGTTGGAAATGATCGAAAATTTAAAGTGCTTGAACAAAAAATTTTAAAAAATCTTTTGGCTTCTCGAGTTTTTGCGTTTATTAAAAAAAACGATAAAACTAAAAAAGATTCCAGCAGGGGCAAATTCTTTTTTAGTGGAAAAATCTAAAAGTTTATACTGTGACAAGGATTATTACCGGTCTTGATGTTGGCTCATCAACCGTAACAACTATTGTTGGAAAGTGCGATCGGAACTCATCAGATACCGAAATTATTGGAGTTGCAATTGAGCCCGCGGAAGGGATTCGGCGCGGAATGGTTGTTGATGTTGAAGATGCGACGCGAACGATTCGCCGTTCAATTTTAGAAGCGTCTCGTGCGGCAGGGGTCGGTATTCATTCAGCAGTTGTTTCAATCGGGGGCGCATATCTTCATACTGTTAATTCGCGTGGCGTTGTTGCGGTTTCACGCGCCGATGGCGAGATTTCTCATGAAGATGTTGTTCGCGCGTATACTGCTGCCGAACAATTTATTCCAAAAAATCCAAATAGAGAGGTGGTGCATTTTATTCCGCGTGAATTTCGCGTGGATAGTGAAGTTGGTATCCGTGATCCTATTGGTATGAACGGGGTTCGTCTTGAAGTTGACACTCTTTTTTTAGAAGCGGAATCGCATCCGCTAAAAACGCTCACCAAGTGCATTGAAATGGCGGGGATTCGAAGGGTGGGGGAATTTGTTTTTTCAACGCTTGCGGCAGCTGATGTCGTGCTTACAAAAAAGCAAAAAGAACTCGGAGTAATTCTTGTTGATATTGGGGGCGGGACTGCTGATTTTGTCGTTTTTGAAGAGGGGCGTTTGATTCATGGAGGCTCAATTTCTATTGGAGGAGGGCACATTACAAAGGATATTGCTACGGGCTTTCAGACTGGGATGGACACGGCCGAACGAATTAAGATTGAGTACGGCGCTACTATTCCCGAACTCGTTTCTAAAAAAGAAATTATTCAGCTTGGAGATTTTCTTGTGGGAGATCGGTCAATGTTTCCTCGTCGTGATTTGGCGGAAATTATTGAGGCACGGCTTAAAGATCTTTTTGAACTTTTGAATCGTGAATTAAAAAAAATCAATCGTTCACAGCTTTTGCCTGCCGGAGTTGTTCTTGTGGGGGGTGGGGCTCGGATGCAGGGAATCATTGAAATTGCAAAACGCGAAATGCGTTTGCCTGTTTCTTTGGGTGTTCCCGTTGGATTTACGAATGTTCCGTTTGACGAGGGGTCGTCAGTTCAGCTCGCGGCATCATTAGGACTTCTTCGTTGGAAGACAGAAGAAAGACCTGGGTCATCGCGAATTCTTGTATTGATTAAAAATTTTTTTAACCTTTTTATTCCCTAGCGAAGATCGGGAAATGAATGTG
>JBBTQR010000030.1:6675-15634 GCA_038065595.1 Patescibacteria group bacterium
TACGCGTATTCATTTCCGAACAAGCGACGGGAAAATTGTACCAAGTTATATTCCCTAGCGAAGATCGGGAAATGAATGTGTACGCGTATTCATTTCCGAACAAGCGACGGGAAAATTGTACCAAGTTATATTCCCCTAGACGCATTTTTATAATTTTGAAATCGGACAACATGTTGAAAAGCTGGGTATAAAATTGAGCTTTTGCTCATTTTTTTATTACCTAGCGAAGATCGGGAAGCGGATACAGCAGTATACGCTTCCGAGCGAGCAACGGTAACAAAGTAATCTTTATTATTTGTCAATCTTGTGAGCTTTCTGTTTATTATGGTAATCTGCAAAAAGAAAAATAGATATAAAAAATGAAACGCTTTAAATTTTTCACTTCAAATTTTAAACTTTTCACTTTTCACTTTATTATATGCCTCAAGTAAAACCAGATTTGGAGTCGTTTGCACGAATTAAGGTTGTTGGTGTTGGTGGTTCAGGGTGTTCCGCTGTTAATCGCATGTCCGATCATAAAATTCAAGGCGTTGACTTTATTGCCGTTAATACGGATGCTCAAGCGCTTCATCACGCGAAAGCCGGTAAAAAAATTCATATTGGAAAAAATCTCACGCGCGGTTTAGGCGCGGGGATGAATCATGAAATTGGTCGGCAGGCAGCCGAAGAGAATCGCGATGAAATTCACGAAGCTCTCAAAGGGTCTGATATGGTTTTTATCACATGCGGAATGGGTGGCGGAACAGGAACTGGGGCATCTCCAATTATTGCGGAGGCCGCACGGGAATCAGGCGCTCTTACGGTTGGAGTTGTTACGCGACCATTTTCTTTTGAAGGAAGAGAACGCGCGCGAATTGCAGAAGAAGGTTTGAGCGCGCTTCGTGAACGCGTTGACGCGCTTATTACCATAAACAATGATAAAATTTTGAATATCATTGACCAGTCAACGCCACTTTTGAACGCGTTTCAGATTTGCGATGATGTGTTGAAGCAGGCGGTTCAAGGAATTTCTGATCTCATCACCATTCCCGGAATTATTAATGTTGATTTTGCCGATGTAAAGGCGATTATGCAGGATGCTGGTTCCGCGCTTATGGGCATTGGAGTCGCAACCGGTGAAAATCGCGCCGTTGAAGCTGCCCGAATTGCCATATCTTCTCCACTTCTTGATATTTCGGTTAATGGAGCCCGCGGAGTTTTATTCAATGTTTCTGGAGGACCCGATCTTTCAATGTTTGAAATTAATGAAGCCGCAAAAGTTATCACTGAATCGGTAAGTCCGGACGCGAAAATCATATTTGGCGCGGTTCACGATGAACGATTGAAGAAGGGCGAAGTAAAAATTACCGTTATTGCAACTGGATTTTCAAACGGAGTGCCACATTCGGAAAGTCTGTTCAAAAAAGTAAGTTCCGCTCCTCTTGATTCTAAATCCGAAACCAGCGAGAGCGAAGAATGGGACGCGGTCCCGGCGTTTCTCCGAAGAAAATCAGCAAAATGATCTTCAAATCATCGTAAAATAATTGTACGACGATAAAATCATTCCGTTAGCTTGGCGAATGGAGCGCCCCGCGGGATGATTTTTGTTTTATCCACAGCCGTGCCATTGTCTGAAGAAAGCCGTGTATGATATAATTAAAAAATAGAGTTGTTTTGGTTTAATATAATATTGTGAGCCTTGTAATTATTAAGAATTTTCACGCCACCCACTTAGAGTTGGCAGATTAATTTCTGCTTGCTTTAAATGGGTGGCATTTTTCGCCTAAAGATGCTCAATGATTAAGGAACGGATTTAAATAGATATGAAAAAAAACACGCGAGTCATAAAGAATAATATAAAAACATCCGGAATTTTTTCGTCTGTTCGCAAACGAGACGGTCGCATTGTTCCGTTTGATCAAAAGCGGATTGTAAGCGCCGTTTTTCGGGCGATGCAGGAAACCAAGGAAGGAGAGGCGACCCGCGACTCCCTTCATCTTTCAGAAAAAATCGTTAAAGGGCTTTTAAAAAAATTTCCAACGACTCATACGCCGAGCATTGAAGAAATTCAAGATGTCGTTGAAGAGATTTTAATTATTTCCGATTTTCCAAAAACCGCAAAGGCATATATTTTATATAGAGAAGAACGGACAAAATTGCGTGCCACTCGTCGAGATGTTCCCGCAGAAGTGAAACAGCTTACTGCCGAAAGTAAAAAATATTTTCGAAATCAGCTTTCCGAATATATTTATTACAGTACTTATTCTAAGTGGTCGCCAGAAAAAAATCGGCGTGAGACATGGGTAGAGACCGTGGATCGCTATATAGATTTCATGCGGGAGAATCTTGGCACGAAGCTTTCTGAGTCAGAATATGAAGAGATTAAAATACACATGCTTGAAATGAAAGCGTTGGGTTCAATGCGACTTTTATGGGGAGCCGGAAAGGCGGCTCGTAAAAATAACATTGTGGCATACAACTGTTCTTTTACCGCCCCGACTAAATGGCAGGATTTGGCAGAAATCATGTATATTTCTATGAGCGGAACTGGTTGCGGGTACTCTGTAGAACGACAGTTTGTGGAACAATTTCCATTGATTGAACGCCAAACCGGAAAAAAGATGCCGACGCACATTGTTGGCGATTCTAAAGAGGGTTGGTGCGACGCTTTAGCACTGGGCCTTTCTGTGTGGAGTGGCGGTAAGGATATTGAATTTGATTATTCGGCGATTCGTCTGGCGGGAGCCCGACTCGCGACTATGGGCGGGAGAGCGAGCGGACCAGATCCTTTACGGGCATTGCTTGAGTATGCTCGCGCAAAAGTTCTTTCTCGTCAGGGTCGTCGTTTAACTACACTAGATGTACATGATTTGATTTGTAAAATTGGCGAAGTGGTGGTAGCGGGAGGCGTTCGTCGGAGCGCCCTCATCTCTCTTTCTGATTTGGATGATGTAGAAATGCGTGATGCTAAAAATGGACAGTTTTATATCACGAATCCAGAACGATCAATGGCAAATAACTCGGCGGTATATAATGAACGGCCGACTATGCGTCAGTTTTTGGATGAATGGGTCAATTTGGCGAAAGCAGGATCGGGCGAGCGGGGGATTTTTAATCGTGGCAGTCTAAAAAAACAAGTACCCGTACGACGATGGAAGGTTCTTCAAGAAAATCCCTACAAAACAGGCACGAATCCATGCGGAGAAATTATTTTACAGTCAAAGCAATTTTGTAATCTTTCAGAAGTAGTAGCTCGATCTGATGACACAGAAGAGACTCTTATGGAAAAAGTGAGAATAGCTACTATGTTGGGAACTTATCAGGCATCTCTTACTGATTTTCCATATCTTTCAAAAGAATGGAAAGAAAATTGCCAAAATGAGGCGTTGCTCGGAGTTTCTATTACGGGGCAGTGGGATTGTAAGGCTCTTCGCAATCCAAATACATTTCGTAAATTAAGAGAAGTCGCGTTAGACACAAACAGGAAATACGCAACGCGTTTTGGCATCAATGTTTCAACGTCCATTACTACGGCGAAACCATCAGGCAACGGTTCTCAATTATTTGATTCATCAAGCGGGACACATCCTCGGCATTCCAAATATTATATTCGTCGCGTGCGTGTCCAACAACATGATCCAATTTTTCAATTTCTAAAGGATGAGGGCGTTCCATATCATCCTGAAGTTGGGCAGAATGTAGAGAGCGCGACAACATTCGTGCTTGAATTTCCGGTACAAGCTCCGGCAGGATCAGTTTTTAAAGACGATCTTAAAGCCATTGAACAGCTAGAATATTGGCAGATGGTCAAAGAAAATTATACTGACCACAATCCATCAACAACGATCTCCGTGAGCGAGGACGAGTGGCTTTCTGTGGGAAGTTGGGTAATGGATCATTGGGATATTGTTGGCGGACTTTCGTTTTTACCCCGATCTGAACATGTATATCGCTTGGCTCCATATGAAGCGATTACGGAGGCACGGTATAAGGAGTTGATGAAGAATTTTCCAACATTTGATTTTTCAAAACTCGTTCTTTATGAACAAGAGGACAATACAAAGAGCGCCAGAGAATTAGCGTGTGTTAGTGGTGTGTGCGAAATAGATTTTTCTCAAGAAACCATAACGACTACCGCGTCATCTGTTCCATCTCCTTCATCTGATTCACAAGCGCATAATATATAATGCCCGCTATTTTGAGGCAATAAGCAGAATGTCTATATGTGTGCGGTTTTTTGGCGGTATTTTATTGGCGGGCGTCAATAGGCAGATACACCGATTGCTCAATGTGTGGACGACGCATAACGGCATTACGCGATACGCTTTGTACGCCGTAGTTGAAGAAACAGAATGCTTTTGTTAAAGTATCCGCGATGAATTCATCGCGGATTTTTTTATATAGCGTCGTTTCATTTCTTTTCGGAGTTTTATTCGCTTCGTATATTCCGTTTGCTCGTGGTATTGCGTATGGCACGCTTGTTTTTTTAGTTGGTGGACTTATTTTTTGGATGGTGCGTCGCGATAGAAGGATTTTGGTTGCGAGCATTGCGTTGGGATTTTTTGTGTTTGGCGTGTTTCGCTTTTCTGCCGTAATGGGCGAGCCACCGGAGCTTTCGGTAATTGTCGGCACACGCGTCAGCATTGAAGGGTTCGTGAATGAAGAACCGCGAATTCGCGCGATGCAGGAAGTCGTATTTCGCGCGCAAAAAATTTCAGGAAAAGAGATTATTGATCCGTTTTTAATTCTTATCACCGTTCGCCCATATCCACGCTATGCGATTGGAGACGCGCTTGTAATGAATGGGGTTGTTATGCGCCCGGAAAATATATCGGAATTTGATTACAGCGCGTACCTTGCCAAAGATGACATTTACGCAATTTCTCGGTATCCATTAATTGAAAAAAAAGACGAAGTGAGTATTTCTTTTATGCTCGCGGGAAAGAAAAAACTCGCAGAGTTTAAAAATGCTTTTGTTCAAAAAATTAAAATACTTTTTCCTGAACCACACGCGTCATATCTTGCCGGGCTTCTTGTAGGAGATCGATCAGGGATCCCAAAAGAATTATATGAAGCGTTTAAGCGAACCGGCACTGCGCATGTCGTGGCACTTTCTGGTTTTAATATCACTATTATTATTTCCTCGCTCGCATTGGTTTTTAATGTTTTTAGCGTTCCTTTTTATCTTTCAGGGGTACTGCTGTCTATTTTTATTATTCTTTTTTCAATTATGGTCGGTGGGGAGCCATCAATCGTGCGCGCGGCGTTTATGGGGATTATCGTGGTGTTCGCGAGACAGAACTTCCGAATGTACGATTCGGTTCGCGCGCTTCTTCTCGCGGGTACGATTATGGTATTTATGAATCCAAAACTTCTTCGGTTTGATATCGGTTTTCAGCTTTCTTTCGCCGCAACAGCGGGAATTATTTTTTTCTCGCCTTTTTTTGAGCGTAAACTTTTAAAAATTAATTCCCCATATATCCGCACGCTTCTCGCGACAACTCTTTCGGCTCAATGTGCGGTATTTCCCCTCCTTCTTGTTTATTTTGGTGGCGTTTCTTTGATATCACCGTTGGCAAACATAATGATGCTTCCGACGGTTCCTTTTGCAATGCTTTTTGGGTTTATCGCAACGAGTCTTGGTTTTATTTCGCACGCACTGTCTTTTGTTGTCGTTCCATTTGCGTGGATAGTGCTTGCCTATGAAATTATCATCGTTTCATTTTTTTCTGCGTTGCCGTTTGCGTACACGGAAATACCACGCTTTGTACAATGGGTTTTTCTTATCTTTTTTGTTTTTCTAATTGGTAAACTCGTGTATCGTTCGTCATATGTCAAAAATTAAGGATTATATTCCGTCAATCGTAATTTTTATTCTTGTTTCTGGTGCTATTATTTTATGGCAGGCGGTATTTTATTATGAGGCGCGATTTCAAAAGCTTTTTGTGTACGCGCTTGATGTCGGGCAGGGGGACGCGCTGTTTATTGAAGCTCCGGGCGGAAATCAGATTCTCATTGACGGTGGACCTGATAAAACTGTTGTCACGCGATTAGGAGAAGTAATGCTTCCGTGGGATCGTTTTATTGATGTTGTTGTTCTGACGCATCCACACGCAGATCATATTTCTGGGCTTCTTGAGGTTTTAAAGCGGTATCAGGTGGGGCGCGTCATAGAGTCTAGCGCGCCACATTCAATTCCTGAGTATTCAGAATGGAGGAAAATAATTGAAGATAAAAAAATTCCGGTTACAATCGCAACGCGCGGGCAAATTCTTTTCGCAGGAAAACTTCAAATGAAAATTCTTTATCCGGAAAACGATACGGATAGAAATTCGGGTGATCCGCATAGCGCGATGGTTGTTTTAAAAATGGAGTACGGTTCAACGACGGCGCTTTTAATGGGAGATGCCGAGAAAAAGATAGAGTATAAACTCGCGTCTTTTGGGGATGATCTTTCTGTTGACCTTTTAAAAATAGGACATCATGGATCAAAAACATCAACTTCAGAATTTTTTTTGTCTCGCGTCCGTCCGCGCTATGCGGTTATTTCCGTCGGGCGTAAAAATCGCTACGGACATCCGTATAAGGAAGTTTTAGATCGTTTGCAGGCGAACGGCATTAAAATTTTCCGTACCGACCTTTTGGGCACGATTATATTTATGAGCGACGGCAGGAATTTTTTTCTTAAAAAATAAAGCGCTTTTACAAGCGCTTTTTGGTTTTATAGAGCATTCTATATTCAATATTCAATCGGTTTATTTTTGCGTTTTCGATCCCATACCGCATTCCTTTTGAAATGCCGTGATCGGTATATACAACAACTGCCTCTGCAACCTCCCCCCACGAAAATCCGGCATGGATTCCGCGCATTCGTTCTTTCGGAATCGAATCATTAAGAATGCCCGGCTGTGTGTATAAGAGATGACTTGCAAACGGAGCTTCACCGCGAATAAGGCAATCATGCATACACGCGCGAGCATATGCCGTATTTCGCGGAATGTCTCCAGCGTATGGACTTTCCACGATAACTCGTTTCAATTTCATACCGCACCCCGTTTTTAAAGGACGACATAGTGAAGAGAGCATATCAATGGTACGACGCTGTGGCAAGTTGTTTTTTGTCTTATTTTTATGTATACTTTTTAACAATTAACAAATATACTTACTGCTTAATTATTTTTATGAATACATTTGAACGCTCGCTTATCATAATAAAGCCCGACGCCTTGCAAAGAAATCTCCTTGGAGAAATTATCGGACGATTTGAGCGCAAAGGATTGCACATTATCGGTTTAAAAATGATGCGCTTGGACGATGTTTTGTTGGACGCGCATTACGCGCATCACCGTGATAAGCCATTTTTTGGTGAGCTTAAAAATTTTATGAAGTCATCGCCGGTTGTGATTATGGCGGTGCGGGGAATTGACGCTATAAAAGCAGTTCGTATTATTGTCGGCGCAACGCGCGGTTCTGAAGCTGATTGCGGAAGTATTCGCGGAGATTTGGCTATGAGCACGCAAAATCTAGTGCACGCGTCGGATTCGGTAGAAAATGGGGAACTTGAAATCGTGCGATTTTTCCGCGCGGATGAATTATTTGAATATAAAAAAATAGATTTTGAAACTATTTACGGCGTAGAAAAATAAAATCGTCCCAATTAATTGGACGATTTTTATTTTATTTGGTCGGGCTGCCGGGAATCCTTTCGCTTTTATCGGCGAAAGCCGGGGTTTTGTAATTCGCTTCGCAAATATAACAAAACCCTTCGATTCCCAACGCAAGCAAAGCAGTTTGCTTGCTTCGTCCCTCGTTCACTTCGTTCAGTCGGGCTGCCGGGAATCGAACCCGGCCTACAACCACCCCATGGTCGCGTACTGCCGATATACTACAGCCCGATGCTGTTGCGGATATAGCATACTACGCATTTTTGTGTTGGACAAATATCGTTTTTATGATATATGGTTAAATTAGTGCCTTAACATTTTAACAACATAAGGAGGCTGAGATGGAGGCTCATCATTGGTTGGAAAAAGCTGATTCCAAAAAAATTTTATCGGCGTATCTTATTAAACGATTGGCAGAAAATGGGGGCACGATGTATGTCGCGCACATTCAGAATGAGTTATTTGATCCGCGGGGCGTTGTCGCGGATATTATTACGAATATGATGTGCGCAGGCTTGATTAGAATTGTTTCGCGTGATGGTCAAATTTCTCTTATACGAGCTGCTGATCGTTTGCGAATGCGCAAGAAAGGGAAACGATGAAAATGCTCAAATGCGCTTTTGGAATCGGATTGCTTGCGCTGATTTTTTTGATGAACGCTTCTTCTGTTTTTGCAAAACCATTGAAATGCGAGGAGGTGTTTGGTCATTCGTCGCTGTATAGCGAGATTATTTTTTACGATGCCGGTAGTGGTATATGTATTGGAGATGCCGCTGATCAGTATGAATATGGAGAAGGTAGGAAAAACTATTCTATTGAAAATGTTTTTTTAAAGGCTCCCGATGGCACGACATTTATTATTCTTGCTGGTTTTCTTCGTGAAGTTGACGGAAAAAATGTTCTTGTGCCAAATGCGTTTCTTCTTCAGAAACAACAGAATGGCGGTATGCGGGGATGGCGTTTTTTTATTCCTGAAGGAATGAGTACGCCAGTGAGAAAATTTTTGCAAAATATAACAGTAATGGATATTAATTACGCTTTCAGAGAACGGCTTGTGGTTGTTTTTGCCCATGCTCCGTGGATATCTGAAAACGCAAGCGAAGCAGAGCTGTATACGATTTTGAAACCATATATGAAATATATCTCGGAAACAGCAAACATTGAGTGCGAAGATGGAGAGGAACAGGAACACCTTAATGGAGAGGAAACAACTTAAAAAACGACCGAGTATGCGTTATGCAATGCTCGGTTTTTTATTACGGCTAGCGATGAGCGAAATGAAGCCAGCAAGGATTCATTTCGTCAGCGCGAAGACG
>JBBTQR010000031.1:0-9311 GCA_038065595.1 Patescibacteria group bacterium
AACCTGTACCGCCTCCTTCGGAGGGAGGCATTGTATCCATTCAACTACGAGGACGCTATACCTTCAATACTAAGCGCATTCTAAAGTAAACACAAAAAATCAGATGAACCTTTCGCCTGCTACATATAGATCAGGCGCACCACTAACTAATAGCGTCCAATATACCTAGATTACACGAAGCGTTGCGCTTTCGTGTTGAACTCACCTAATTTTTATTTGACAAATTTTTTAATTAGGAGTACAATTATAATACAATTTAATCAATGCGTGGTGAGTTCAAATAAAGGTTAAAAAACCGCAGAAAGAAAAGGGCAAGGCTTGTTTAAGCTATCGACTCTATTCCTAACGGAGTAGTTTGGAGTGTTCCAAATAGCGATAATTTAGACAAGTTTTTCTTTTTTTCACTGCGGTTTTTATTTTTTTACCAAAGGATTGTGAATTTTTTAGAAATCTTTTGCAAAAATAGGGTACCTTAAAAATCTAACGAGGAAGGAGAATAAAATGTATACATGCGTGCATAAAAAAACTTGCTTTTTTTGTGGTCGGACATTTGAATATGAAAGGTTTGCAAATTTAGAATTCGTTGGAACACATATTCATAAATATGGATCCTGGGAAAGTCGGTATTGCACCTGCAAAACAATAATCGCGTGGGAACACAATCCGACCCCCTCTCAAATTACTTTCAACAAATTTTTAGGACGGGAACGAGAAAAAGAGTTCGTGGGTTGATGAAAGAAACAGATGTGCGCATAAAGCTCATTTAAAAACAAAGAAAGGAGATGCACCGTGACAACACTGCGCGCGCTAATTGCCATGTTTTTGTTCTTTGTTGCCCTTATGGCAATTCCCGCGCGCGCAGAAGTCGCGCCTGAATTGCCACTCGTGCATTTTTCAATCGTGAATGATTGGGATGTGGAAGCAACGGGACATATGATTCTATTCTATCGTTGCCCCCTCCACCGTAACGAGTGGCACGCAACGCTTCACGATGTAGTATTAAGCGGATTCGGGATAATGGAAGAATCTACTAACGGATTTCCGTTCCCAGTCCGATATTACAGCACTGACTCACCGGCTGGCGTCTATGGATATGTTGTAAAAACATATCCAAGCGTCTACATAAGGCTTATTCCAACGCGTGAAGGATTCCGCTGGGAAATTCTTGCCATTGATCCGTCAGAAGATGGAATCAACGGAAATGAGATCCCTCCTTAATGCAATCACCAGTTTCGGCTTTCGCCGAAACTGGTGATTTTTTTATTCTTAGATTTAGGAATGAGAAATGTGTCTATGTATGCCTATCTGCCACCGATGACGCCCCAAATGACGCGGGTTTTATAACAGGATCAAACCCGTATCCTTTTACCATTCCAACAACCTGATCAACCATTGTTTTTGTCGGGCCATTAAGTCCAATGTCTAAATGCACTTCAATCTGTCGCTCAAGCATTTCCTCTCCAAATATATCTTTCAGGCGCGATTTTAATTCCTGCGCAAGCGTAATTGATTGCAACGCTTCGGAATAAATTCTGTCTTGAAGTGTGTAAAAGTTTTTCTCCCGCGCGCGCGTCCAAAAATACATTCCTCCGTTTCCAACACGCCACACGGTAATGGTAGAAACGACCGATACCGGGTTTTTCGTCGCGGAATCAGAACCAATAATAACTTTATACTCTCGTTCTGGCTTCAAAATAACAAACTGCCGAATTTCTTCTACGACATCAAAAAGGTTCAATGAACCCCTTGAGATATTAAAAAATATTTTTTCGGTAATAGTCATTCAAATAGCGTTTAGCGTACAGAAACTTCTGAACGCCATAAGCCCATCTATAGAAGCCTTCCTTGAAATCCAATCGCTACCCCTCCGCCCGCCCGTTGAATCGTGTCGCCCCATTCCGTGGCAACGGTGAGTTTTTCAGTTTTAAAATATGAAGTATAAAAAAGCTTTTGATTTTTTTTACCATACTCATACAGCTCTTTTGTAATCCGCACATCATCAAGGCAGTATTTCTTAATCAAATCAATCTTCCCTTCCTTGTACCACGCAAGCGCCTGAAGTCCGTTTCCGCTCTTTTTTGCGTTCAGCGTTGCAGAAGCCAAACTATCCAAAGAAATACGGTGCCCAAGCTTTTTTGCAACCTCCTGCAAAAGATCAAGACGCGGAAATTCATTAATCCATTCACCGCGAAAATATGGCAGAAGCACCGGAATGTCAAAATGATTTATATTAAAACCAATAATACGATCGCATCGCATCAATCGTTCTTCAAACAAAGAAATCTCGTGTTCTTCGTAGGCGCAATAAGAATTGTCCTCATAAAAATAAGCACCCACGACAGAAACGCCGAGTTTGTCTAAATGTTCCTGTCCGCCGACTTCCTCAAATGATTTTTTTGTCTCTATATCTATAACTACTTCACGAATCATTCTTCTACTGTACACCACTAAAACTTCTTTGCAATTGAGGAGCGAAGGCGACGAAATACTGAGCGTACCAACGCGAATGTGCAGAGCGAATGTACCGAGCGAGGACGAGGAAGCGCGCATCAAGTGTCCGCTTCCCAATCCTGACTAGTCGCTATAAAAAAATACAACGATAGCTCGTTGTATTATATATATCTCCTTAGCACATCGCACGGTTTTGGATATTTCTCTTTTAAGCGAGCGTATTCTTTTTCGCCCTCATAATAACCGTCGGGCACACCATCACCGTTAGAATCAATCCATGCCTGAACCGTTGTCATTTCACCGGTAACAATAGTAAACCATTTTCCATCATCGGTCGTAAAAAAAGTAAAAAGCTTGCCCGAGCCGTTTTCTCCTGTAAACATAACACCGCATGAAATTTTCTTACCGCTCAAAAATTTAAGAGTTGCGATATCGGGAGGGAGGAGTTCTGTTTTTTTTATTTTGTTTGTGTAGTCAAGAACAAAAGCAATTGCGATAGCAAAAACAATAAACGAAACAAAAAGCGTCACGCCTCCGATTATCCTTCTCATTAAAGACCTCCTTTTTTAAATTATATAAAGAACCGTTTTTTATAATACCACACCACGGCCAAAAAAGCAACTATTTTTTGTACTTTGTATTTTTTACAAACTGATTAAAAAAAGAAATGGACCGAGTCATTGCCAATGGCCACGCTTTAATAAATTCGTGCCGTTCATTTTCATACGCATACAAAAGCGATGTTTTTTTGCGCTGAAGAAGTGTTTTGTTTAAAAGCCGAGAAAACGCAAATGGCACGATGCCGTCCTTAGTGCCGTGATGAATCATAATGGGAGCCGAAACAAAAGAAAGATAAAAATAAGGAGACAGCTCTTTTAAAAACGCGCCGAGATTGAGCGTGTCAGCATAATCCTTTTCAATGTCGGTGATTTTCCCTTGTACTAAATAAATATTATCGCGCACATCGGAAGAAATTGGCGCAAAAAGCACTATCGCCTTCACATCTCCCGACAAAACCATAACGCGTTCTGTTATTCCACCCCCCATTGAATGTCCCCACATTCCTATGCGCGTAGCGTCAAGAGTATTTGATTTAAATTTCTTTATAGCCGAAATCAGATTCATCACATCAATCGTATATCCGACATTAAAATCATATCGCGCTGACACATCGGGGCTTGATTCTCCATGCCCCCTGTAATCTGGATGAACGGTAACATACCCATACCGAGCAAAATAATCCTGTTCGCGTTTTGATCCGCTACCGATTGTATATTTTTCTGGATCAATGTATCCATGATTTAAAATAATGATAGGATAGGGGGGTTTCCCGACTTTCGGAACATTCATTGTGCCACTTATTGTAAGCGCGTCGCTTGTATAAGAAATTTGATACCGTGTATATGCGAAATTATCTGCTATTTTTTTTACAATGACGAAATTACCGCCCTTGTATTGACGGGCACGCAAAGAATCAATCTTAAATTCTTCTTTCGCGACAACAGAGCGAAGAAAACGGAGTTGTTCTTTTTTGTTCGCAAGAATTTTCTTCTCAAGTGCTTTTTCAATTTCTTCGTTGGAAGTGAGTGCTAATGAATCACCGATGCGAATATCGTTTTCTTGAACAAAGCCGGCACTTACCTCTAAAACAAGATTCGCGCGCGTGTCCGGTCTATACACCTGAAGAGCGAAATCGGGCGTTGTTGACGCTGGCGCTTGCGCGTTCTCTTCAAAGTCAACGACTTGATTTCCTGAAATCCAAATGATATCAATAGGAAATTTCATATCCTTCATCCAAATTGACGGGTATTCATAATCCTGAAAAACAAAAAGCATTCCGTTTTCCATTCCCAAGCCCTCTCTGCCAGAAAGCCCAATCCGTCGCGCCTCATCAGTTCTCACGACTTCCGAAAAAACAATGGTTTTTCCAATTTCAATTCTGGAAAATTCCCGCTCAAAAATCCGTGGCTCTTCAACGGCGAGTACCAAATCAAAAAGGGGGCTTGCGACAAACAAACTCCCGCCAAGAAGAAAAAGAAGAATTATGAGATGAATTCTATGATGCGTCATTATAAATAATACCCACGCTTCTTTGATAATTTTCTATGATACCCATTTCAAAATGAACCCTCAATACATTAGAGACTTTCAAAATTTGAGCAAAATGAAGTCAGGTAAATTGAGGTGCCCGCAGAACCACTGTGAGATTTTTTTTAACGAGTTATAGCCGAGTTTTGAAGTCTTTTGGTGAAGCAATTATTCGGCAACAAGCCACTACAAAAAACCACCAAAAATACCGCCCGGAAGACCAAAAACAAGCGCGAGAGCAATTCCAAAAACTAAAAAATCAAGCTCCCATCCGCCGATAAATTTTTCGCAACCGAATTTTACTCTCGCAAGAGCTATGAGCATAATTAATGCCATACATCCCGCCATAATCTGCGTATAAAAACCAAAAATAATAAAAATTCCTCCAAAAAATTCAACGCCACCCAAAAGCACCGCCCAAAAACCAGCAGGGAAAAACTGCAATGACCGCAAAAAACTCTTTGTCCCGTTAAAATCACTGAAAAGCTTTTGATAGCCGTGAACAATAAAAAAAACTCCAAGAACCGCTCTTAAAATAAAAAAAGAAAGTTCAAGATTAAGAAGTTGAATTATCATATACGAAATATTAGACCCGTTCATTATCGCTCAAAAAGCTTAGAAAGCCAACTACCGTAACCATCCTTGCGTAATGATTTCCGTTAAAATGACACTACATACGAAGACCCCCGCACAGTGCGTAAACCGCTATTCCAAAAGCCACCGAAACATTAAGGGATTCCTTTCTTCCTTTTTGAGGAATCTCAATAATCGCATCTGCATTTTTTAGAATCGCCCGCGAAATTCCAGAAACTTCATTTCCCACGATAAGCGCGATCGGAAAACGAGGACAAAAAGAATCGTATGCCACGCTCATTGGGTCTTGCTCCAACGCAACAATCTGATATCCGTCTTTTTTAAGCTGTTTTAAAAGATTGCCAATACGAGAATATTTTTTCCACAAAATCGTTTTCTCTGCTCCAAGTGCAACTTTTGCAACTTTTGGATGATCGGGTATTCCAGAAAAACCGGTCAGAAAAATTTTTTCAACGCCAACGGCATCTGCCGTACGAAATAGTGAACCTATGTTATGCAAACTACGAATATTGTGAGCTATAACAATAAGTTTTTTACCACGACGCAAAGTCATAGGTAATTGTGACTGAAATGTTAATTTCCTGCTCTCCGCCAGAAAGTTCCGGTCCCGCTGACAAAACGCCATAAGTGCCCTTACTAAATGCTTCGGCTCTATAGAAAATTGGCGGTGGAAAACCTCCGTCATTCTCCGAAAATCCAATGATACGCCCCAAACGCACTTTTAAACTTTTTGAAAGAACCTTCGCCTTTTCCTTTGCGCTCACAATTGCAAGTTCCCGCGCTTCTTCTTTGAGTTTATTCGGGTTTTCAATAACAAACACAACATTGCCAATTTCATTCGCGCCGTTTTCTACCAATCCGCCTAAAACATCGTCAACCATTGAAAGATCGCGAATTTTAATCTCCATTGAGTTTCTAATTTGATATCCGGTAATTTCTGGTTTTCTGTTTTCCGGATAGAAATATTGGGGGTGTATAGAATAATTTATTGTTTTAATGTCTTTGGAGTCAATACTGGTTTCACGCAAAAATTTTGAAACTTTTGCCGATGATGTCGTATTTTCTGCTTGTGCCTGCGAAACAGTCGCCAGCGTCGTAATAATGGTCGCATTGAGAGTTGCGATATCTGGCTTTGCCGCAATCTTTCCCTCTCCGCTTACCGATATTTGAAAGGAGCCCTCGCGAGATTTAAGCGTTTTTTTCGCATCAACAAAATATGAAAAAGCAATCGCAAACGACACGCACACAAGTCCAACCAAAAGAACGATGGCGACTCGGCGAAAATACTTTTTACCCATCTCGGAATAATCGTTGTAAAATTGCATTGTATAGATGACACCGCATTATTCGTTCCTCATTCTTCCGCGAAGAAAGAAAAACGCCAAATGCTTGATGATTAGTTAATCTAAAAAGATCATACCATACAAACAAGATTAAAAAAACCACCAAACACGCGATAACCCGCGTATTTGGTGGCGAGACAATGCCCCGTCTATTCTTCTAAAAACTTTATATCTGTTCCAAATTTCGCCCCATATTCTTGGCAAAAACCAGACCACTCTTTTCTTGAAAAAAGAATTCCCCTAACAGGCAGTTCGCCATTCTTCAAAAAGAACTGGAACGCCATATCTTTCGCGCTTTCCTGAATGTTGTCGCGAAAACGATACCCAAAAAGTTTCATAATTCTTTTAAGATCCTTCTCGCTTCCACGCTTAATTTCAAATTCAACAAACGATCCAAGAAATGGAAACAAAAAATATTCAATTTTGACGCCGTGGAACACCCTATAATGAAGGGGGTTGAATTCTCGCTCATAAACAAATGTCCGTATATGCTGATATTCGCATGAACGCACGCGGGATCGAAACTCTACCCCATTGAGAGTTTCGGTTTTTTCATTTTTAACGCGAATTATTTTGCTTTGATTTTTTTCTTTTTCGGTATAAGAATATTCCGCGGTTTGATTCGGAAAAATCCGTTCCCGAAGACGAATTGCAATATTTGGACGCTTTGCATCTACATACACTAAATTGCGCTCATGAACATTTCCGTGTACGCCGGGAAAACACGGCGCGGAATCCAAAGAATTAAAAATCGTAAAAAGGTCTGTCTGGTTTTTAACTTTACACCGAGCTTCAATTTCAACGGTTTTAGTAGCATGCATGCTTTTATGCCCTCCTGTTTTGGTTATGCGTTATCCGCCTAAGCCTTTTTCATGCACAATAAGAACGACGGAGACAAAAACAAAACTGTGGCGAACACCGGAAAAAAACCACACATAAAAAATCGCTAAAAAATAATAAGATTGAAAAGAGCGATGATACGATTCTCAAAAAAAACTCAAAACTGCCCATCAAGGATTCATGGCACCTCACGATACCATATGCGCGTCTAAGACACAAACGCGCGTAGTTCTTCACGAGCAACGCTCCGATCGTCCCACGGAATCTTTGTTCCGTGAGGTCCCATTATCCATGGCTCCGCGCCTTTTCCCGTTATGATAACCGTATCTCCGGGCCGAGCGATTATAAACGCGTGTTTAATCGCCTCTCTTCTGTCTAAAATTTTGGAAATTGGAATTTCTCGACTGAACGCGGGGAGTTTCTCGGCTGAAAATGCCTTCGCCTTTAGCGGAGAAATTCCAGACTCTATCTCTGATAAAATCTCATTTGGATCATCGTCATACGGGTCTTCGTTCGTCAAAATAATTTCACGACAAAATTGAGATGCTATCCTACCAAATTCCGGCCGCTTCCATGTATCACGCCCTCCTCCAGTAGCTCCCAATACACACACGAGCCCATCTGAATATGACGAAAGCGTTTCGTATACTTTTTGCAATGCATCGGGCGTATGCGCGTAATCAACAAAAACTTTAAAATTTTGTCCTTCGTTAATTTCCTCAAGCCGTCCCGCCACCCCCTTAAGCGACGCAAGTGCATTTCGAACCACCACAAGCGGAATCCCACACGCATCCGTGGTGGCAATCACAGCAAGAAGGTTGGAAACATTAAAATTTCCACGAAGCATTGAGTAAAATTCTATGTTGTTGATACTAAACGAAGTTCCGCCTTCACGAAGTGCAATATTTTCCGCAGAAAATATTTTTGAAACTCTTTTTTCTGTTCGTGCGTCAGCCGTATATCCGATAATTTGATCGGCGTCATTACAAAAAAAATGCGTATGCTCTGGATCATCAAGGTTAAGAATAAGCGACTTTTTAACTTCTGCGCCAAAAAGTGTTTTCCGTGAACTGCAAGCTGTTGCCAAAAAAAGTTTTTTCTTCATCGCGCGATACGCATCAAAACCGCCATGCGATTCAACGTGCTCGGGGGTGAGATTCGTGAGAATCGCAACATCAAAATCAATATACTTATGCCGAAATTGCCGTATACCTTCCGATGTAACTTCAAGCACGACATATCTGCATCCACTGGCAACGCATTCCGCGAGAAATCCTTGCAATATTCCGCGCCCTGGCATCGTCATCTTCATTTCATTTTTTCGCTCATTTTTATTTATTTTAAAACGAAGAGAAGAAACCGAACCGACCGAAGCCCCCGCGTGTAAAAAAATTTCGTGGAGAAGTGAAACAACCGTTGATTTGCCGTTCGTTCCGGTAACTCCAATCACAACAAGCTTCCGTGACGGAAATCGGTACCGCAAGACCCCCCAGAAAGCCAAGAGCCAATGATATGAACCTCGCAAAAAAGTAACTATTTTTATAAAAAAATTCATTAGAGATTCTTTCTTTTTTATATGTATTTCGTGCCAAAAGTCCTAGAATTATAATTAACGAATTATATCAATAATTAAGTGTAGCTTATTTTTATGAAAAAAATTAGCCCTGCTCCATTCCAGATTTCTGGTAATGGAGCAGGGCTAAGGGCTAAGTTCAAAGGGACTAAAGTCCGAATATGACTCAGCGTCTTAGTTTTGAGAACCGAATTCTTGCGACACGGCAAACGCGAACCCGTAGTCACGACTCCACCCGATGCCAGGCCTGCCGTAGTACGCGCTGAGCCAGCGACCATCGCCGTAACGGTCCGCGCCCAGCAAGCTCGGACCGCCGTCGGAGTCGTTGATGGGTTCGTGCATGGCAACGATGTACCACAGACCCATCGCTTCGATCTCCTTGTCCGTGAACTTCTCACGGATGAGGCAGGCCAGTTCGGCGT
>JBBTQR010000032.1:0-14159 GCA_038065595.1 Patescibacteria group bacterium
AGATCGGGAAGCAGACACAGCAGTGTATGCTTCCGAACAAGCGACGGGAACAAAGGTCAATACAGTCCGCCTTTGGCGGACGATTGTATGAGCGAAGCGAGTCCCAAGGAGCTTTATTACGCTATTCCCTTTTGATAAGATTTAAAATCGCAAACCATATGAATGGCGCGATAATCCATCCAAGCTGAACCCCCGCCGTTCCAACAAGAAAATTCGTCAATGGAGCAAGAAGCCGAATTTCAGCCGGAGAAAGAAATGTGTACAGGAACGAACACAAAAGTCCCGCCCCCATTATTGATTGCAAGAGAGCGTTCCACCACGCGATATCTCTCATTCCAGAACGGATCAGAGAACCAATCTGCGTGCGAAACATAAAATAAAGCGTTAAAACAAAAACCGAACCAAAAACGACAAGCTTTGGTATTGAACCGTCTGGAATTGTAAACCCCCAAAATGATTTTTGAAGAAAAAGAAAACTTGAGATGGCATATGCGACATAGGTGCTGATGATAATAATCGTTATTCTTCCACGACCCGTAGAAATCGCATAAAAAAATAAAACAGCAACAATAAAAAACATGAGCATGATATCCCATGTTGGATGAAAAAGAATTTCCCGCGTTGTTTCCGAAAAATCAATAAAATTCTGAATAGGAAACCTCTTTTGGAGGCTATACAGCCCAAAAATTGGGATTGTGATGCTGATAAGACCAATTATAAATCCAATCATTTTTTAATTTTTAAAAATCTTGTATCCATAATGCCTAATTTTTAATTTTAGGTATTAGAAATTGGTAATTAGATATTAAACTAGAGTCCTTCGTGTTTTAGCGCTTCAATAGCTTCTTTGGCTTTTTTAGAAAGTTTTTTTGGAATTTCAACACGAATTTCAACCAAGAGATCCCCACGCCCGTATCCGTCTTCCCGCGGAACACCCTTTCCCCGCACTTTCAATATATCGCCTGATTGCGCGCCTTCAGGAATTTTTAAGTGAATTTCTCCATCAAGCGTTGCCATCAAAACTGTTCCGCCCAATACTGCATCAGTAAATTTAACGGACAAAACTATAAAAAGATTATTTTCCTTTCGTTGAAAAATCGTATGCGGGAGAGCTGAAATTCTGACATATAAATCACCCGGAACCCCTCCTGTCTGTGACGCCTCTCCTTTTCCGGTCAACTTTAAAATCGCTCCATTGTGAATTCCTTTTGGAATCAAAATTTCAATTGTTTCCGGGCCATAGTGCACGCGTTTCCCCGCGCATTCCGTACACACAGCATCGGGCCGTTCCCCGCTACCGAGACAATCATGGCAGGTAGAAACTTCTGCAAAGGCGCCCAAAATTGTTTTTCGCGTTCGTTGAACCCGTCCCTGACCATTGCAGGTTGAACACTTTTTCATCTTTGCGCCAGACTCGCCTCCGGAACCCTTACACCGTTCACAGCGAATTAATTTCCGTAGTTCAATAGCCCGCTTACCTCCAAAAATTGATTCTTCAAACGGGATTTCCAAATCAACCTGGATATCCTTTCCTTTTCGCGTTCGCGCGTTTCCACGCTCTCCGCCAAAACCAAACATATTTTCAAAAACATCTCCAAAATCAAACTGCCCTCCATCGCCAAACTGGAATTCAAACGATCCGCCGTTCCCCGGCCATTGAAATCCCTGTCCTCCCTGAAAACCTCCCGCCTGATCAAACGCCGGACCAAAACGATCGTACTGCGCGCGTTTTTTTGCGTCAGCCAGTATACCGTACGCCTCGCTGATTTCTTTAAACTTTTCTTCGTTGCCACCTTGTTTATCGGGGTGATACTGGTGCGCTAACTTTCTATATGCCTTTTTAATCTCATCGGCAGATGAGCTCTTTGGAACGCCTAAAATTTCATAGTAATCTTTTTTTGCCATAATTATGACTTCTTAAAAATTAAAATCCAAGGACTTCTTTATCAACCAGTATACTCTCTTTTCGTAAAATTCCAATAGAAAGAAGCATCCACGCACACAATGAAAAAATCCCGTATATCAGAAAACTCAAAAGAAAAAAAGCGAACTGGAGTGTTGCGAAATAACCAATTGTCATTGCTATTGGGGTATATTCTGCGTATGGCTCTGTGTATTTATTAATAATCTGAGAAGTCGCGGAATAAATAACATCTGCTATTTTTTCTTTTCCTGTAAGTTTTAAATTAAATTGTTTATTTAAAGCACTTCGTTCCGCAATAACAAGCTGTTGAATAACGCTTTTTGGAACTTGCCTTAAATCAACTGTTCCGCTTCCTTGGCGCGCCATTGTTGCAACAATCGTTTCGTCAACGGTCGCGTTTAAAACAAATCCGGGAAATATCGTAGATAGTGGCATTTCCAAAACAGTTAAAACTCCATCAAAAAGCCCCCGAGGAATCAATACATCATGTAAATTTGTACTAGAGGTTGAGAGCGAAAAATAGAGAATAGCCGAAGAAAGCGCTATTGCCGTAAAAAACTTCTTAATTCCATAGGAACACAGAGTGCTCCAACGATAACGAACACAAACAGATGCTTCGCGCCGTATAGCGTAAACTCCCCAGATAAAAAGAACGAACGATCCGATAATACCCAAAAAATATACATCATCAAAACGATAAAAAATAAAAAACAGAACTGATGAAATAAAAGAAACCGCAATAATTAACGGAAACGAACGAGACGCAAGCGCAAAAAGTGACAGCAAAACTATGAACATAACAACGGCAAAAGTCCAAAAAAATATACCAATCATAGTAGTACTGCCGACCGTCATAAATCCACCCAAAAACCCAACGAATTTCCATGTCCAGCCAATACACGCCGCGACGGCAAGAATCGCACCACTAAAAACAAACTCCTTTATGCTTGGCATTTTTAATATTTTCTCAGTGTTCATAAGATTGATGCTATCAGTTTATACAATGCTATTGTACAATGTTTTTTTAAATTCATTGACTTGACAAGTGTATTATAAATGATGTATAATTAAGTTAGCTCATATACAAAAAAATAACCCTGAAATGAGGCGCTCTATGTCTTTTGTTGTATCTTTAGAAAAAAGAAGTGCTATTGCCGTAGCGATTCAAGAAGCGTTGGCAACTCCGCTCTGCGAGCGACCCTGTACTATTTTCGTCTCATCATTTGAAGACAAAAGATGGGCGGAAGCAATTCTTAAAAGTTTAGGCGCGCGTTTCTGGCGAGGACCTGAGTATATTTTTTTCGCGATGCACCCAAACATGCCCGCTGGAAGTTTCCTACAAAAAACCTGATATTCGTAAAAGGAGGTTCCTTATGTCATTAAAAGGTTATGTCCGTTTGCCAGTGAAAATGGTCGGGCTATGCAGAGAATGTGGCAAAGAAATTGATGCCTATTCAACTGAAAAATCGCCTGACATAATCCAGTACAAAGTTGATGCCCATCAATACGCATCAAAGCTGTGCGTCGGGAGCAATCAACTTCCTGCTGGAAAACCAATGCTTCGGTATTCTCTGGTTCAAAGTCCAGAAAACGAACCACAAATAACCGAAATCCCAAAAGAATTTACACTCGGATTTTAAGATTTTGAAGGAGGTGGGTATGGATAATACCTCACGCGCCTCGCAAGGAATTTGTTCTGTTTGTAATGAACTTATTGCAGTTCGCATTTCGGGAATGTCTTTTGTCATAGACGCTCATGTCGTGAATAGCAAAGGGTGCCCCGGACAAGGCACTACTCCGTTCTCTAAAAAACTCGCGCAAAAACGCAAAATTTATGAAGAAGAGTTTGCGACCACCTAGCCGTTCATAATAAAACAAGGAGGAAATCATGCTTTTGAAAAAAATAAGCAGAGAAGAGATGCTGGGAATCCAGACTAGAGAAATCAAGAGAAACCCAATGTTGGCCGTTACTCGCGAGATACGACCGACACCGTATATGTGGGTGCTTATTCTCCGTTATGACGAGGGGTTTCCGCGCCCGCTGGGATTTCGTAAGTATCACTTCCCCAATCGCTGGGAAAGTGCGTGACGCAAAACTGAATCACCACGCGCGCGTTGTAATTATGCGCGCGCGTGGCACACAGAACAGCGCACATCGCCCTGCAAGATAGCCCCATTATGGCAATCTCGCGGGGCGTTTTTTATTTTTTTGCAAAAAATTAAAAACTTACGAGGTTTCGCCTCGTAAGTTTTTTCATTCCTTATTTCTTGTCCTCATCCTTCTTGCTTTCGTCTTTTTTTACATCCTCATATTCAGCGTCTTTTGGCGCATCTGTTTTTTGCTCTTCTTGTCCGGGCTGTCCTGAAGCTCCGCCCTTATCTTTGTACATCGCTTCTCCAATTTTTTGCATTTCAAGAGAAAGCGCTTCAGTTGCTTTTTTAATCTCTTCTGCAGAGCCAGAGTCTTTTACTTTTTTTACCGCATCCATTTTTTCTTCAATTGATTTTTTAACATCTGCAGAAACTTTATCTCCTGCGTCGCGAAGTGCTTTTTCAACGGTATAAATAATCGTGTCAGCGGTATTTTTTAATTCAACGAGCTCTTTTTTCTTTTTGTCTTCTTCGTGATGCGTTGTTGCGTCTTGCTTCATTCGTTCAATATCTTCCTTGGAAAGACTCGCGGAACCTTCAATACGGACTTTTTGTTCGCGGTTTGACGCTTTGTCTTTTGCCGAAACAGAAAGAACGCCGTTTGCGTCAATATCAAAGGACACTTCAACCTGTGGCATACCACGAGGAGATGGTGGAATTCCGTCCAAAATAAACCGCGCGAGTGTTTTATTCCCTTCTGCAAGTTCTCGCTCACCCTGCAAGACATGAATTTCAACGGAGGTCTGATTATCGGAAGCGGTTGAAAAAATCTGTGATTTTTTTGTCGGAATAGTCGTATTTTTTTCAATAATTTTTGTGAAGACACCCCCCATGGTTTCAATACCAAGAGACAACGGCGTGACATCAAGAAGTAAAATGTCCTTCACATCACCCTGCATAATTCCCGCTTGCACCGCGGCTCCAGCGGCGACGACCTCATCCGCATTGATCGTGCGATTCGGTTCCTTACCAAAAAGCTTTTTCACTTCCTCAATAATTTTTGGCATTCGCGTCTGCCCTCCGACAAGAATTACCTCGTTTATATCAGAAAGTTTAAATCCAGATTCTTGAACGACTTTTTTTGTAATCTCAATTGATTTTTCAATATAATCACCGACAAGCTTTTCAAGTTCCGCGCGCTTGAGCTTCAATAAAAGATGCTTAGGACCAGAAGAGTCCGAGCTGACGAACGGAATATTGATTTCGCTCTCAACGGTTCCTGAAAGCTCGTGTTTTGCGCGCTCTGCCGCCTCTTTCAAGCGCTGGAGAGCGAGCGTGTCCTTGAAAAGGTCAATTCCTTCCTGTTTTTTAAATTCAGTCGCGATCCATTGAATTATCTTTTGGTCAAAATCATCTCCTCCCAAATGCGTGTCTCCGCCGGTTGACCTCACTTCAATAGTATTGTCGCCAATTTCAAGAACAGAAACATCAAATGTTCCACCTCCAAAATCATACACAACGATTTTTTCTTCTTTCTTTTTATTGAGACCATACGCTAAAGCAGCTGCGGTCGGTTCATTAATAATGCGCCGGACTTTTAAGCCCGCGATCTCTCCAGCTGCTTGCGTAGCTTTGCGCTGTGAGTCGTCAAAATATGCAGGAACAGTAATAATCGCTTCTTCAATTTTTTCGCCCAGCTTTTCTTCGGCGTCATGCTTTAATTTTACTAAAATCATTGCCGAAATCTCCTCTGGACGATACCACACATCCCCCATTTTTACTTCTACGCCACCATTCTGCCCTTCTTTTATTTCATACGGAAGAAGTTCTTTGTCTTTTTTAACATCTTGATCAGAAAACTTTCTTCCGATAAGGCGTTTTACCGAAAAAAGCGTATTTTTTGAATTCGTAACGGCTTGGCGTTTAGCTAAAAGCCCCGCCAATCGTTCATTAGATTTTGAAAACGCAACAATAGAAGGCGTCGTGCGATTGCCCTCCTTATTTTCAATAATTTTTGGTTCACCTCCTTCCACAATTGCCATTGCGGAATTCGTGGTACCAAGATCAATGCCTAAGATTTTCATATTTTTAAATTTCTCGCCAAAGACGTACATCAGCCTCCTGCGGAAAATTTTTAGTTATCGCACTTTGATAATCGTACTCGCGCTGGACGAAGAACGCGACCGTTAACCTCATATCCCTTTTGCGCTTCTTCCGCAACACTTCCGAGGGGATGCTGAGAGCTAACTTCTCCAATACTTTCGTGAATTCGCGGATCAAACTCGTCTCCCGCCTTTACCGCTATCGCCGTAAACCCTCGTTTGCGTAACACATCTTCTAGCTGTCCCTGAATCATAGCGAAACCTTTGGCAACATTTTTAGGCATCTCATACTGCCGTGCTAAATAAAAACTATCCAAAACAAGAAAAATGTCCCGCGCGCAATCCTCAATAACAATCTTTCCTAATTCCTGAAATCGTTTTGCATCATCTTTTTTGTAATTGATGAAATCCGCCTTTGCTCTTTGCCATCCATCTAGATATTCCTTTTGAAGTTCCGCGCATTTTTTTAAATCTTCTTTTGTTTTTGCAAATTTTACCTCAACCGTTTCCGCAAGCTCTTCTTCGTCTATCGATTTTTCAGTTCGTTCTTCTTCGTACTGAATTGAATCATCGTCAGAATGCTCGTGCTGTTCTTTTTTTGTATTATGCGTATCCATAAAAAATTATCTCATTACTATTTAAAAACTCAGTGCTTATTAGGGGGGGGCGTTTATTCAACGCAAAAATTTTTTACAATTTTATCAAACTCATTCATTAAAGAAAGATTCCTTTCATAATCCATACGCTTTGGACCCAAAATACTCACGATCTGCTTTTTCTTTCCGGTGTGATAATCTTTTTCATATGCATACACGACCATGCCATATTCTCTTGCTTCTTTTATTGGATTTTCGTCCCCAATGAACGCTTCCGGCCGTCCTACTGAAATCTTACGGAAAAGCCCTTCTGCGCCCCGCTCAAGCTCATCAATGCATTCAGCAAAACTTTGTACCACCTCTTGATCAAAAAATTCCGGCTCTTGAAGCACATCAGAAAATCCATATTTAAAAAATAGCCGATCATCAATTAATCCTGCCGTTGTAAATCCATGCGATAATTCGGAAAGAACGGCAGCGGCACTTCTTAAAAACTCTTCATCCGAAAGCCCGCGTTTTTCAGAAAGCCCATGCAACGATTTATGAGTACGCTGGCTGTACTCATGCTCCTCGTTTGGATTTTCACGCTCATTTATATAAAACCGATACGCTTTATCGGTGGGAATACGCCCTGCCGAAATGTGTGGCTGAACTATATACCCAAGCGCATCCAAAACCTTAAAATCATTACGAATGGTCGCAGAGCTCCACAAAACGCCGTCCTGATTTTTTAAATCTTCTGATGAGACGGGCTTTGCCGTGCGGACATATATTCGTACCAAAGCGTCTAAAATTTCTTTTTGTCTACTGTGCAACTCATTATGCGCCATACATCTATGTATAGCAAAATTAGCACTCTCGTCAAGAGAGTGCTAATTTAATTTTTTCATAAAAAAAGACTCGTATTAATACGAGTCTTAGCATAAGCCTAGTACGAGTCCTTGCGAACGCTTTCCGGGATTCGCACAATCGGAGTCGCGATAAGATCAAGTTCCTCTGATGTTCCGTCCTCACGAACTCGGATAACATGTATAGAAATTGCCTTGTACGGCTCTGACATGAAGAGCGCGTATAAAAAATCACGCGAGGTCTTTATGACCTTCCCGTCAAACCGCCGAATAATATCCCCTGCCATAAGCCCAGCTCTTCGAGCTGGTGACTGTAAATCAGAAAAAGAAGCAACTAACATATTTTTTGCATTCTCATGCAAGGCGTCAAAATACGGCTCCTCAAGCGTCGCTATCAAATCTGTTATTAAAACGCCCTTTAAAGAGGATACGAGCTCTGTCTGAATACCACGCAATATTTTATTTTCTTTTCCTAAAATTTTATAAAGGAAGAATTGCCCTTGAAAATCGTCTGAAAGAACAAGTTCTTCAATCGGAAATTTAATACCGAGCCATGAACGGCGAAGCGTGCCTTTTGGATTTGATGCTGACACGGAAGTAAAAATGTTGCTCGGGATAGCAAAACCGTTATTATCTCCCCCTACTGTAGAATTTACAATTCCGATATTTTCGCCTGTTTCGAGCGAAAGCAAGGGACCACCCGAATTTCCGCTATTGATCGTAGCATCGGTCTGAAAATAATCTTCGTAACTCGCAAGACCGTTGAATTGACGAATCGCTGTAATATGTCCGCCTGTCACGGTCTGATACTGCAAACCAAATACATGTCCGCATGCCACAACACGATCGCCAACAGTAACGGCATTTGAATCCCCAATAATCAACGGAGCAGAACCCAGAATTGGCTCCACGAGCCGAATAACGGCAACATCAATAGACGGATCACGCCACAGCACTTTTGCCCGATATCTTTTTCCCTCTTTAACGACAAAAATGTTACGCCGTTTAAGATCAACATCTGCGTAGACCGTGCGAAATTCATCCGCCGTTTTTGGAATATCGCCGACAACATGAGCGGCGGTCAAAACATCTGTTGGAGAAATAAAAAATCCGCTTCCGCTTGAACTCTCGCTTGATTCGCCGATTTTCACACTCTCAATTTTAACAACAGCGCGAAAACAGCGTTGCACCGCCTCTTTTTGTGTGATTTCAGCGCGCGCATCCTCAAAAAGAAAAAATTGAATTGCAAAAAAAACAACAAACAACGCGTAGCGTATTTTCATAGCATTCTCCGTTTGTTTGGTATAGTTAAATTTTTAAAAAGCCTCTCAAAATATACATAGAACAAAAGAAAGAAACAAGGGTTGACAAATTCTAAAAATTTAATTAAAAAAAGATTACGAATCTATTTTTTTTGATTCTTTTTTATGGTATAGTGTTGTCATGAAAAATGAATTTACCCTATCTGGTGTTCGCTGGATAAAAATTACAGAGCCAAACGAAAAAGAAATCAACGAGCTTAATCGCGAATTTCCTCTCCATCCGCTTGTCTTAAAAGAACTCTTGATTCCGACTATCCGTCCGAAAGTTGATATGTACGAAACCTATTTTTATATGGTTTTCCATGTGCCTGTCTTTGACGAGAAAGAACGAAAAACCAACCCCAAAGAAATTGACTTTATTCTTTTGCGAAACGCTATTATCACCATAAGCTACGAAACAGTCTCGCCACTTGAAGAATTTGCAAAAACTATTGATCGCCCTCTTAAAAACTCCCCGAACGAAAATGAAACGGCACACTTCCTGCACTCAATAGTGAATCATCTTTTTTCATTTTCATTGCGCGAGCTTGACCATATTCAAGAAAATATAAACACGCTGGAAGATGTTATGTTCTACGGAAAGAATGAAGAAATCGTCCACGATATGTATATTGCCCGCCGTGATATCATAGATTTCCGTCGCACAATTCAACCACAGGGAGAAATGTTCCTTTCCCTAGAAGAAAACGGCGCGCTCCTCTACGGAGAGAGTGCGCGACCGTTTTTTCGGAATCTTACTGGACAGCATTATCGCATCTGCGACATTTTGGACGGCCACAAAGAAACAATCCTTGAGCTCTATGAAACCAACGAGTCAATCGTTACCAATCACCTCAATCGCACAATGAAGTTTTTTACCGTACTCGCGTTCCTTACCTTTATTCCAAGTCTTGTTGCAAATATTTACGGAATGAATATCACGCGAATTCCCTTCTCGGAACATCCGAATGCTTTTTGGCTTGTCATCGGCGGATCAATAACCGTAACTCTCGCTGTTTTTCTTTATTTTAAAATTAGAAAAATTCTTTAAACTCAATGCTTCGTGTTTACAATACGCTCATACGAAAAAAAGAAGATTTTCTTCCGCGGGGCTCACCTGTTCAATTTTTTGTATGTGGACCGACGGTTTATAGCCGGTCTCATATCGGACACGCGCGAACATACATCGCATTTGATGTCATCGCAAAATACCTTCGCACAGAAGGGTACGCCGTACAGTACCTCCAAAATATCACGGATATTGACGACAAGATCATCAACCGCGCAAAAGAACTTGGCGTACCTCCACTGGAACTTTCAAAAAAAGAAACCGAACACTATTTTGCTGATATGCGATCAATCGGGGTTGATTCTGTTTCACACTACGCGCCCGCATCTAACTATATACCAGAAATCATATCTCAAATAGAACGCCTAATTAAAAAAGGAAACGGATACGAAGCAGGGGGTTCGGTTTATTTTGACATATCTTCGTTCCTGGCATTTGGAACGCTTTCAAACCAAAATCTGAAAGCCCTACAAAAAGCGACTCGCACAGACGATGATCCAAATAAAAAACACGCACACGATTTTGTCCTTTGGCGTAGCCGCGAAAAAAATAACTCCAAAGAACCAACATGGGAAAGCCCGTGGGGTTTTGGTCGTCCTGGCTGGCACATTGAAGATACCGCGATTACCGAAAAGGAATTTGGTCCGCAGTATGATGTGCACGGTGGGGGTATAGAGCTGGTATTCCCGCACCACGAAGCAGAACGAGCGCAAGCCGAAGCCGTTTCAGAAAAAACCCCGTTCGTACGGTACTGGCTCCACACGGGATGGGTAACCGTCAAAGGTGAAAAAATGTCAAAATCACTTGGAAATTTCATAACCATTGAAGAAATTTTAAAAAAATTTTCGTCAGAAGCATTACGCCTGCTTATGCTTCAAACCCACTATCGCTCACCATTGGAATATAGCGAGGAACATATCACCGCAGGAGAAAACCGCGTTCATAAACTAAAAGAGTTTCGCGCGCATCTTCGGATAATTCAAGAAAAAAATCTCTACGGAACCTCACGCATACTCCTTGAAGTTGGCGAAGAAAACGAAACAAACCCTGTTGTAAAATTCAAAAAAGCGATGAATGACGATTTTAATACGCCTCTGGCGCTTAGCACATTTGATAGCCTTGTTTCTGATACAAACGAACTTTTAGCGGCAAAAAATCCTCCGACACAAGAAAGTATCGCGAAAATTTTTGAATTTTTTGAATATGTAAACAATATATTTGGTATTCTGCCCGCTGAAATCAAAATACCATTGGAAATACTGCAACTCGCAGAAGAACGCGATACCATGCGTCGTGATCAAAAATGGAATGAAGCCGACAAAATCCGTGATATTTTACTTGTTCAGGGTTTCGTAATAAGCGATACGACTGACGGTTTTATTATAATCCCCAAATAAAGAGCATTCGTAGCCATAGCATTAGCTCCCAAGCTTTATTTGAGGCTTTTTTTTATATGCCGTGCGCCACAAACGCCATATAAAACATTTTGTCTTTTTTTCAACACCTTATGCCCAAAAACCACCAGCCCTTTCATTGCGAGCGTTCGTGAGATGAGTTATTCTATACTTAGATTTTAGAAATTTCCGCCGAAGGCGGATCCGCCTTCGGCGGAAATAAAGCTCCGCGGGGTATGTCCCCGCGGTATTGACCTTTGTTGCGACGGCGCGTCTGGGAAATGAGAATTACTATTCTCATTTCACCATCCGCTAGTCGCAATAATTTTTCCTCTTCCAATGACTCAAGAACGGATACCTCCACAAAATATTGAAGCAGAAATGTCGGTTTTAGGAGCGCTCATGCTCTCAAGCGACGCTATGACTCGCGTAGCTGACACCCTCCGCTCTGCTGATTTTTATAAACCAGCACATTCCGAAATCTATGAAGCTATACTTGAACTGTATGGTCGTGGAGAGCCTATTGATGTATTAAGCGTATCCTCACGCATCACAGAACGAGGCACCCTTGATTCCGTGGGCGGATCTTCGTATCTTGCGACTCTCGTCAGCTCCGTCCCAACAGCAAGTCACATTGAACACTACGGCGGAATTGTTCGCAAAAAAAAGATACTTCGCGACCTCATCAACGCATCGTACCAAATCGGAGAAATGGGCTTTGACGAAGCATCGGAAATTGAAACGCTTCTTGACGGCGCGGAGAAAAAAATTTTTCAAATTTCTCAACACTCTTTAAAGCAAAATTTTTTGCATTTAAAAGATATGCTTTCTGAAGCGTGGAACCGTTTTGACATTCTTCATAACGGCGAAAATACGCTTCGCGGGGTAGGGACGGGTTTTCCTGAGCTTGACGGCATTCTTTCCGGCTTTCAAAAATCCGACCTTATCATTCTTGCTGCTCGCCCCTCACTGGGCAAAACATCGCTGGCGTTAAATATCGCAAAAAATGTCGCACTTATACACAATACGCCGGTAGGCATTTTTAGCTTAGAAATGTCCCGCGATCAGCTCGTTGACCGCCTTCTTGCATCAGAGGCGCATATTGACCTTCGGAGCCTCCGTAATGGAAAATTACGCGATGGCGACACTGATAGCGATTTCGTCCGGATTCGCGACGCAATGGATCGCCTCGCGCAAGCTCCCATTTTTATTGATGACAGCGGATCGTCTAGCATTATGCAAATTAGAACTATGGCGCGACGATTAAAAATTGAACAAAAAGAACTGGGGCTTTTAGTTATTGATTACTTACAGCTCATTGCCGGTAATGGCCGTCCGGAAAATCGCGTACAGGAGGTGTCTGAAATCTCTCGTTCGTTAAAAAGCCTTGCCCGTGAACTTGATGTGCCGATTCTTGCCCTCTCACAGCTTTCCCGCGCGGTAGAATCGCGAACTGATGGAATTCCACGGCTCTCTGATCTCCGTGAATCAGGATCTATTGAGCAAGACGCTGATGTTGTTATGTTTATTCATCGTGAAGATAAAATAAAAAAGAATACCGAAAAGAAAAATATCGCCGAAATCCGCATTGAAAAACATAGAAATGGCCCAACCGGAATCGTTGAACTCTTTTTCAATGAAAATCAAGTATCTTTTCGTACGATTGAACGACGACATCACACACAAATGAACAAAAGCGACGAAACATTTAATGCGTTTTAAAAAATATTTTTCTGCCAGAGGCGAAAAACTAATAGCTAAAGATCGCGCGTGTACCCCCAATCAATCCAAAAACTTATTGAATACTTTACCCGCATTCCTGGCATCGGGCCTCGCGCCGCCGGTCGTTTTGTGTTTTTCTTATTAAAAGAAGATCCTGAATTTTTAAAAGAATTTGGTACAACACTTGCGTCTCTTTCGTCCTCAATCGGACAATGCGCGAAATGTTTCACGGCGGTTGAGCGCGATGAAAAAACAGAAAAACTATGCGCGCTCTGCGCAAATAAAAACAGGAATCATTCAATGATTATGGTCGTGGAAAAAGAATCAGATCTGCTATCAGTTGAACGAAGTGGTAGTTACAAAGGACTCTACCATGTTCTTGGAGGGGTCGTTTCGCTCATGGACTCTGAATCAACAAAAAAATTAACCTTGCGAGAACTCTATGCGCGAGCTTCCAACGCAAAGAAAAATGACCCCTCACTTGAAATAATCCTCGCCACAAACCCGACTCCCGAAGGCGATGTGACAGCAAACTACATTGAGCGAATTCTTGAACCGCTCGCCATTACACTAACGCGCCTCGGTCGCGGAATCACCGCTGGTTCCGAGCTGGAATATATTGACGAAACAACAATGCTTAACGCATTAAAAAATAGAAAATAATAAGCATATGATTTAATCTTCTGTCTTTCGGTGTGGCAAACTACAAGCAATACTAAACTTTCTAACAAACGAAACCACCAACAATTAAGAGCGTATTTGTTAATTTAGAAAATACACTTAACGCATTCGCTTTTATAGACCAACCATTCTGCCGACAAAGGTGCAATTATATGTTGTCGCCGCGTTCCTCCATGTAACGCCCTGTTGCACACAAGTTGGACTAAGTGACAATCCCCCAGTGCAACTATTTGTACATCCACTACAGCCCAACACAACATATGGACAAGAATAAACCGATGTTCCCGAGCTCGAACTAATTATACCTTGCACACGCAAATTTTTCCCGATAGACACGTGTTGCCTCGGCCAAAAATTTCCGACGACATACGCATCTCCCGGAATAATCGGGTTTGATACCTTTGCCCATCCCTGTACCGTAGGATCTGTTT
>JBBTQR010000033.1:0-7259 GCA_038065595.1 Patescibacteria group bacterium
GAAATCCAACGGCTCTACAACATGGGTCGTTAATCCAACATATCTTATGAGACCAGGTCTCATAAGGTTATTCCAAGATTACATCCTCGATCTCGCTCAAATTCATTTCTTTCAACAATTGAAAAGTTGTCTTTTGATATTCTTTCGGAGAACCAAAGACGCTCGATAAAAATCCTCTGCTTGTCACTGATGGAAAATTTCTTTTGCCGATATAATCTGGGAAGCTGCTCCAACGATATGTTTCAAGATAGTTCATTGCCGCCCGATAATTTTTCAACCGGCCATCTCTCCATTCTGGAAATTTTATATCGAGAGGGTTTGCGTGAATATAAAAAGGAAGGTGAAGAAAATGCGCTTCCCGCTCAATATGGATCGCGCGAAATGGTCCCTGGAATAGCGTTCCGCTTCTTTCGTATTTTTTATTGAAATACATTGCGTATCCCAAACCAAACTTATGCATGAATTTAGAAATTCCTTTGTCATGGATTGGGCGCAATAAAAAATGGTAATGGTTTGGCATTAAGGCAAATGCAAGAATTTCCACAATCATCTTTCTTACTTTACGAGACCTGGTCTCATAAGATGTGAGGGAGGGAGAACGATAATACAGATTGTCAGTCGGATTCTCGTCGTTAAATTCATACATATCGTGAATTGCCCTGAGATAATCTTTTTCCTCCATAAAAATATTCCGCTTTTCAACTCCGCGGTTATAGATGTGGTATATTTCCCCTTCAACAAATTGTATTTTTCTTATTGGCATACCACAATCTTACTAGACCAGGTCTCATAAAGTCAAATGGGCCGTTAATTAATATTGTGGAAATTCAACCACTCGCTATAATATTGATTAATATTGATTGATTGACTTTTTTTTATTAAAAAAATATAATTAAAATTCAAACTTTCGTTCAAAATAATTTTAAATAAATAGCGAATATTTATGCTGTATTTATATGGAAACACAAACGACAGGGGATCAGGCAGGCGATAATTCGGTGGAAAAATCGTTATATTTGGTGAAAGGCAGACCATTGGACGAGCTCATTCCTAAAATCCAAAAGAGGGTTCTTTACGCGATAGGGCTTTTACTGCCACTATGGTTTTTGCCGTATGGAGGGATTGATTTGTCCAGAGAATTTTTATTTGGAACAGCGATTTTAGTCTCGTTTGGGCTTTGGCTTTTTTTGGCTTTGTTTTCGGGCACGCTTTCGTACATAAAATCTCCATTGAATATCGCCGTTGGCGCGTTTCTTGCGGTGAATGTTATTTCCGCGATATTTTCTAAAATTCCATATTTTGCCATTTTTTCTTCCGACGCTACGGCGGAAAAATTGGCGGTCGTTATTTTTTATGTTCTTGCGTACTGGTGCATGATCGCCACACTAAAACAAAAAAAAGATTCAATTGTTTTCCCGCTTCTTCTTATTGGGGGCGGAACCGTGATGGCACTTGTTTCGTTTTTGCAATTCTTTGGAATATACATATTGCCTTTTGATTTTGTGAAGCGTTTTGATTTTAATGTTGTTGGAACTTTGAACGCGCTTTCTCTTTTTTACGGATTTTTATTGATTGTGGTTTTGGGATTTTTGCTTGGTATGAGGAAAAAAACGGAAGTTGTCTCGCCGTTTGTTCGCCGTGGATTGTGGATTTCCGCTGTTCTTTTTCTTCTGAATATCGTGGCAATTAATTTTATATTCGCGTGGATTGGGCTTTTGGCGGGAACGCTCGCGCTTTTGTTTTTTTTCATACAGACAAATGAAGACGCGGGTTCTTTTCGTGGAACGGCTTTTTACGGTCTTAGTATCGCGGTTGTGGTTTTTATTTTTTTCAGCTTTATTGGAGGGTCTGTGTTCTCACAAGCTACAAATGGAGGCATTATTTTTAATGCGGAAGGACGGAATTCCTTTTTTATTTTTAAGATTTTTACGCTTTTTTCTTTGGTTTCCGCATTTTGGTTTCTTGTACAGATAATCAGAGGCAGTGCGAATTTTTTTCGCAATACATATTTTTATAGTTTATTTGGGCTGATTGCCGTCTCATTGCTTTTTGTCTTTGTGCGGGTTCCTTTATTTTCATCTCTTGCGATGCCGATAGAAATTTCTTCCAGTGCGCAAGATACCGTCGCAATTGCTCGGAAGGTATGGGATGGTGGCGGGGTATGGGGACTTTTCTTTGGTACCGGTCCGGGTACATTTCAGTATAATTACGGGCTGTATCATAATCCATTAACAAACTTAACGAATTTTTGGGAGGTGCGTTTTGTTCAGGGGTATTCGTATATAACAACGGCGTTTTCAACAACGGGAGTTGCGGGAGTTCTGTCGCTTATGGCGATTATTGCTATTTTCTTTTGGACCGTCTTTCGTGGTGGGATTCAAAAAAAGATTGAACATCCTCTTTTCGGCGGGATTTTTGGAGGAGTTGTGTTTCTTTTTTTCGGTTTGTTTTTTTATCCTTCAAATATGACGCTTAATTTAGCGCTCTTTTTTTCCCTTGGTTTTATAACCGTTATAATAGGCAGGGCGACAGGAAACGAGGAACGATCTGTTGCGGGGGAGATTGGAGAAAATTCCAATGGCACTTTAGGGCGACCAAGCGAGAGCGAGGAAGCGCTGAGGTCGGGGGGTCCGAATGCGTGGCGATGGTTTGGCGAACGGAATCTTCAGTGGAAAAATCCTTGGGCGCTTTTTGGGTTTTCTATCGCGATTGTTTTTTTTCTTGCGCTGGCTCTCGGTGGAATTTACGGAGAAGTTCAGCGGTATCGCGCTGCTCTCAAGGTCAATGATGCAGTTGTTAATCTTCGGGGTGGAGGTAGTATTGAAACGACAATTCAGCTTCTTTCCGATGCGGTTTCTATTGATTATTTAAATGATCGTTACTTTCGTTTTTTGGCGCAGGGAAGACTTTTAAAAGTTCAGGGACTTATTAATGAATCGTTTAAACAAAATCCATCCGCGACGGTGCAGGCAGATTTTCAAAAAGAAGTTGAAAATACGGTCATTGCTTTTCAACGATCAATTCAATTAAATCCGATAGAGTCGTTTAATTATCGTACGGCAGGCGCTCTGTACGATAATCTTATTTCGCTGTTTATATCAGGCGCAGATCAGGCGGCGTTTGCTCATTACGCGAAAGCAATAGAATTTGATCCCTTAAATCCACTCATTTCAGTTGAGCTTGCGCGATCATATATTACAGCAGCTGATGTGAGGCAGGCAGTTCTTAATCGGCCTGGTATCGCGCGGGATCGCGCGCGCGAATTGACGAGCGAGCGTGAGCAAGCGCTTCAACGCGCCAGTGAAGCGCTTGGAGTGTCTATTTCTTTGAAGCGTGATTTTGCTTCGGCGCATTTCCTTCTTTCGCAAGTCGCTCTTCGCCAAGGAAAGCAGGGTGAAGCAATAAAAAACCTTGAAGAAGCTGCAAAATCTGCGCCACGAGATATTGGAATTATTTTCCAGCTCGGTGTTATGTATTATCAAAATCGCCAGTACGGAAACGCGGAAGAGGCTTTTGGATATGCGGTTTCTTTAAATTCGGATTATTCAAATGCAAAATATTTTTTGGGATTGCTTTTGGATAGGCGCGGAGAGAAAGAGGGAGCTATAAAACAATTTGAAGAGATTGCAAAGCTAAATTTGGATAATCAGGAAGTGAAACAGATTCTTGAGAATTTGCGCGCTGGTCGCGGTGCGCTTTCCAACATAAGCCCGCCTGAACCGCAAGATAGAAAAGATGTTCCTATTAGTGAGGGTGGCAAAGAAAAAACGCCAATTCGTAAACGGTAGTATTGTTGCGCATTTCTCCATTTAAGAATATATGATTTTATCATTGCTTGATAAAAAAATTTCAACAGTTCATTCAGCGGCGCTCATTTTGGGCGCCGCTGGGTTTTTGAGCAGGCTTTTGGGACTTTTTCGTGATCGGCTTTTGGCAGGAATTTTTGGTGCGTCCCGCGAGCTTGATGTGTATTATGCTGTTTTTCAAATTCCTGATTTTGTTTACTCCGTTTTACTTTTGGGTGCCGGATCAATGGCAATTTTACCGATTTTTTTTGACGCTCTGGGGAAAGGAAAGGAAGAAGCGGAAAATTTTATTTCGGAACTTCTTCGTTTTTTCTTTATTGTAGCGGTTTTTACAATCGGACTTGGTATGTTTTTTGCTTCGGAAATTATGGGACGATTGTTTGTCGGATTTAGCGCTAGCGAACTTTCAAACGCCGTTTTTTTAACGCGCGTGATGTTTTTAAGCCCACTTCTTCTTGGGTTTTCGGGAATTTTTATGAGCGTTTCGCAAGCGCATCATAAGTTTATTGCATACTCTCTTTCGGGCGTTTTATACAATGTTGGAATTATCGCCGCGATACTTATCGTAGTTCCGTTTTTTGGAGTGAGCGGGCTTGTTGTTGGCGTCGTATGCGGAGCTTTCCTGCACCTCTTAATCCAGATTTTTGTCTATTGGCGTTTAGGTTTTAGAATTATTGTGTGGGGGCGGGCGTGGTCGCCACGAATTCGGGAAGTTGTATTCATTGCTTTTCCGCGGGTAATCTCCCTTGCTTTATCGCAAATAACCCTCGCAATTCTTTTGGGAATTGCTTCAACGCTTTCGGTTGGGAGTATCACCATTTTTCAATTTGCGAATAATTTGGCATTTCTTCCTATGGGCGTTTTTGCCATTAGTTACTCAACAGCGCTTTTTCCGCGACTCGCGGAGACTGCGGCGAGCAATGACGGGGAAAAATTTTTTGGACATATTTTTTTTGGAATACGGACAATTCTTTTTTGGATTATTCCCGTGTCGTTTCTTTTGATTGTGCTTCGCGCGCACATTGTTCGTGTGGTATTGGGCACAGGGTCTTTTGATTGGTCTGATACTCGTTTGACCGCCGCTCTGGTTGCAATTTTTGCTTGTGCTCTTATTGCGGAGAGCTTAAATGGTTTTTTTGTGCGCGCATTTTATGCTGTTCGGATGACATGGCTTCCGCTTGGCGTGAATTTTTTTTCAATGATTGCCGCTATTTTTAGCGCGCATTTTTTTACACGCGCGCTTCAGGAGTCGTCTGTTGTTGCGGGGACGGTATACTCATTTTTTCGGATCGCTGATGTTTCTGGGGGAGAAATTCTTGGGGTTGCGCTGGGATTTGCAGTAATGAGCTTTGTAAATGTGATTCTTCAGAGTGCTATTCTTTTCATTTTTATTCGGAGATGGGTTTTAATAAGCAAAACTTTTGTTTTTTACAATGAGCTTTTGCGTCCGATTGGAAAAATTATTTTTGCGTCAGCGATCGGCGCTTTTATGGCTCGCCAAACAGCCCAAACATTTTCAATGTTTTTTTCTCTTGATACATTTGTTGGTGTTTTTTTACAGGGTATTTTCGCCGGAGCTGTCGGTATTATTGTATGGGGCGTTCTTCTTTATAGTATGAAGAGCGATGATTTTGACGCGCTTCTTTTGAGTTTGAGGCGAAAACTTTTTACCATTGATGTTTTGCCGCGTGAATGGAACGGAGATAAAACCCCCACTTAATTATAGGAAGTTCCATTTCCTATAATTACCGCATAATTTGATTATGAATATTAGAAATTTTGTTATCATCGCACACATTGATCACGGAAAATCGACTCTCGCCGATCGTTTTTTAGAATTAACAGGAACTATTGAGAAGCGAAAAATGCAGGCGCAGGTTTTGGACGCGATGGACTTGGAACGGGAGCGAGGTATTACAATAAAAATGCAGCCGGTGCGGATGCACTATAAGTTAAAAATGAAAAATGAAAAATTAAAAACTGGTGATGCAGAAACTTTTCACTTTGAACTTTTCACTTTGAATTTGATTGATACTCCGGGACACATTGATTTTACTTACGAGGTTTCCCGTTCTCTGGCCGCGGTTGAGGGCGCAATACTCCTTGTGGACGCGACACAAGGCGTACAAGCGCAAACGGTAGGGAACCTTATGTTGGCACGGAAAGAAAAATTGGAAATCATCCCCGTTCTTAATAAGGTTGATTTGAAGGACGCGCGGATTGAAGAAACCGAGACAGAAATTCGGAAGTTATTGCCTGAGTACACGGGAGCTATTCTAAAGATTTCAGCAAAAACGGGCGAAGGCGTGGAAGAGCTTTTGCGAGTAATAATAGAAAGAGTCCCTTCGCCACGAACGCACGCTGATAGAACAGAAACGAATGCGGAAGAAAAAAGAAAAAGTGGCGACCGAGCGAAGAGCGAGGAAGTACTAAGCGCAGAAGCGCAAAGACACGAGCCGTTTCGCGCGTTGATTTTTGATTCAAAGTTTGATCCATACAAGGGCGTTATCGCGTTTGTGCGGATTTTTGAGGGAACAATTCGCGGAGAAGAAAAAATAACACTGCTTGCGACGGGCGCTGAAAGCGATGTTTTAGAAGTTGGATATTTCGTGCCGAATTTGTATTGCGCGGACACGCTTTCATCTGGAGAAATTGGATATATTGCGACTGGCTTGAAAGAACCCGGCCTTGTTCGTGTTGGCGATACGATTACCCGAAGTACCGATATATTAAAACATCGCGCCATTAATCCGTTTGCGGGATATATTGAACCGCAACCAATGATTTTCGCGAGTATATATCCTGAAAACGCAGAAGATTTTGATAATCTTTGTGATGCTCTTTCAAAACTTAAATTAAGCGATCCGTCATTTTCTTTTGAAATTGAATCTTCGGACAGCTTGGGGCGTGGATTTCGAGCTGGATTTTTAGGGATGCTCCATGTTGAAATTATAAAAGAACGGCTATCTCGGGAATATAATCTTGATCTTATTTTTTCAACACCATCGGTTTCATATCGCGTGACAAAAAATACCGGTGAAGTGGAAATTATTCACGCTCCATCGCAAATTCCTGATTCGCATGCGCGACAGTATATTGAAGAGCCGTGGGTAAGTCTTGAGATTATTACGCCAAAGAAATATCTTGGAAATATTATGAAAATTCTTGAGGGTATAAGCGGAATTTTCGGAGCGACGGAGTATTTAGGCGAAGAAAGACTGCTTTTGAAGTATGAAGCGCCGTTGCGTTCAATCGTTATTGATTTTTACGATCATTTAAAAAGCGCGTCAGAGGGGTACGCATCAATGAGGTACGAGTTGATTGGATTTCGTCGTGGAGATCTTGAACGGCTTGATATTTTGGTTGCAGGAAAACGGGTAAACGCGTTTTCCATGATTTTGGAAAAAAGGCGAGCATATGACGAGGGAAAAAAAATTCTTGAAAAATTAAAAG
>JBBTQR010000034.1:0-11064 GCA_038065595.1 Patescibacteria group bacterium
TTGCTTCGCGCGTAATCAATTCAATGGCGTCTTTTGGAATGTCCTCTGTGCGAATATAGAGCGGGTTCATCGCCGCAATATGAAGTGCGATACTATGCGCAAGTTCAGAAAAAAGAGCGTTTTTTGCAACAAAATCGGTTTCCGAAAGGAGCTCAACCAAAACACCGATTTTATTATTGGTATGAAGGTATGTCGCTATAATTCCCTCTTTGGTTTCGCGATGTGCCTTTTTTGCGGCAGTTTTTGACGCAGAGAGAGTCAAAACGCGGCTTGCTTTTTCGTAATCGCCAAACGCCTCTTCAATGGCCTTTTTACACTCTCCGATTGAGCACCCTGTTTCTTGACGAAGTTTTTTAATAAGATCAAGCATACAAACAAAAAATTACTGATTTCTAATATCCAAAAACTATTTTTTTAGAGAAACTTTATTTTTCAGGTTGTTCAGTCTGTTCGGTGACTTGCTGTTTAGCAACTTGCCGTTCGGCGACACTTGCCATCTTTTTTCCTTCTTGAATTGCGTTTTCAATGCGACCAAAAATATAACGAAGAGATGGCGTTGAGTTATCATTTGCGGGAATCGGGTAAGTGATAGTATTCGGATCTGTATTTGAGTTTGTGATTGCAATAATGGGAATTTTCATGCGTCGCGCTTCACGAACCGCGAGATTATTTTCGTCAATATCTGCAAGTACGAGGGCATTGGGAAGCCGTTTCAACGAGCGAAGTCCGCCAAAAGTATCTTCAAGATGTTTTATTTCCTCCTCTTTTTTCATAATCTCTTTTTTTGTATACTTTTGAAATCCGCCCTCCGCTTTTTCACGCAAGAGTTGTTCTAATCGCTGAACACGCCCCGATATATTTTTTGAATTCGTAAGCGTTCCTCCAATCCAACGATCTTTCACTGTTGGATAACCAAACTCATCGCCAATCTTTTGAATAAATTTCCGCGCGGCAGGTTTTGTTCCCGCGAAAAGAATAGTTTTATTTTCGCTAACTAGTTTTTTAATAAACGCTTCCGCTTCATCAAGTTTTTCTTTTGTTTTTTGAAGATCAAAAATCGCAGTAACGCCTCGTGGACCATACATAAAAGGAGCCATTTTAGGACTGGTTTTTGACGGAATGCGTCCAATATGAACTCCCGCCTTTATCATAGCGGTGATGTGTTCGTTCACAACGGTTATAACGGTTTCGTGAGTTTTATTTTGATCTTCAAGAATGTCTTGTGTCGTCATAGTTCTTTACGCCAGCTAAATTAATTTGTAAGAAAAAATCATAGCAAAACACGGCTTTTTTTGCAATAGCGCGTCCGTACGCGCCAAAGCCCCAGGCTTAGCAAAAAATCTACATCAAAGCACTCTCTTAGCTTTCAACAATGCGAATTTCAATCTTTCTAAAATCTCTTGGAAGTGTTGACTTCCAAAACGGAAAGAGTTTAATGCCAAAGGTATCAACGCCCTCAATATCCCGAAGAATAGTTTTTGCCTCTTCTAAAGATTTGTTTGCTATGACGGTAAGGATGTGGGCGCGATTAATAATTGATACGGTCGCAACGCTTCCAGAAACAACAATATTTAATTTTTTATTTTTCGTAAGCGTTGCGGAATCATATATGATATTTGATTTTTGTGGAATAGAAGTTTTTGATCCTGCTAATTCTTTATTAGACGCCTCATTAAAAAATTCAAAAAGTGTTTTTTCCTGAAAAGCGATATTTGCCCAACGGGCTTTTCCGCGAATCACAAAGACTTCTCCAGCATCTCCAATTCGCGGTTCTGATTTTGAAATAATCTCAAAATTTTCCGCCGATGGAATTACTTTAAAATCTGCAGGAAGATCATTTGTTCGTTTTTGCTCAAGCGCACGACGAGCTTGATTTACAAAATCAATGTTTGCCTTTTGCAAATCATCGCGCGTTATCACTTTTGAATTACCGCGAAATCCACCTATAAACGGCTCCTTTATAGTCGCGGTGAAACCATTAAATTTTGGCGTTCCCTGAAAGCCCGGAATGACAAATGATCCCTCCGCAAGGTTATATCCTTCTCCGACGCCGTCAGCTAAAACTTCCGCATTAATTGACGATGGAATAACTTTGCTGTTTTCAATTTTGGCTCCAGGCACGGTAACCGCTTTTGTGATACGAAATACCTTTTTTGTTTTTTCATCCTGAAAACGCGTTTGCGCTACAAGAGTTTGCGAAGCAGAACTATACTCATTTTTAATTATTATAATTCCACGCGATCGCGTTTCTGCATATTTTTGTCCAGTTGCATTAAAAGAAACGGAAATATCTTCTGTATACTGAACCTCTTCGCCCGGAATTCTCCCAGAATCAATCTCGGAAAGAGACAAGGATGGATCTACGGTTATAGATTTTTTTAGAATACGGATCTCTTCGTTTTTTGGTTGAATAATAATAACCGCCCAAGAGAATGTTGTTGTAAGTAAAAAGCCTCCAATAATAAAAATTGAAATAAACGCAAAAACATACCAAAACTTTTTTGATTTGATTTCAATGGTGGGAAAAGATGGCGTATAGCTAATAATTTTTGGTTGGCTCGTTTTTTTTGAAAAAAAACTTTTGATTGAATCCTTTTTTTGATTTTCGTGCGTTATTTTTGATTTTTGCACGCGAGCTTCATCTATCTCTACGCTTTCTCTATTGGAGTTTTTATGGCTCCGTCCATTCATTTCCGCACGCATTTTGCGAAGATCAATAACATCCGAAAGCACGGGATTTGAGCTTTCGGTCGTCGCAGTATTAATTTCAACATGTTCAGCTTTTTTGCGTGAAAAAAATGCCATATATTTAGTATACAACAAAACACGTATTACGAGAATGGCACGCAACTGGCGATTTTAAGGATTTACTCAATTATCGCGCGAATACGACGAACTCCAGCAGAAGAAGCCTCTTCTTTGATGATTTTGAACTTACCGATTTCGCCCGTGCGCACAACATGCGGACCTCCACAAAGTTCTTGCGAAAAAATTTCTTTTTCATTTCCAACCGTATATACTGTTACGCGTTCTGGATACTTCCCTTTTTTCATAAATAACGCACCCATACCCTTTGCCTCATCAAGAGAAAGTTTGCGCGCCGTTACGGGGTAATCATTTTTAATAGCTTCGTTCACTAATCGCTCTACTTCTTGCGTTTCTTCTGGGGTCAGCTTTCTGCTAAATGAAAAGTCAAAACGCGTTCGTTCCGCTGTGATATCAGAACCTTTTTGCTCTACTTCAGCTCCCAATACTGTGCGCAAAACGGCATTCATAAGATGCGTTGCCGTATGCAAGCGCGTAACAATTTTTAACTCCTCTTCACTACCCGCTTTTAATTCACCTGTATCTAAAACAAGCCCATGACCGCCAAATTTTTTCTCAACTCCTGCACGGGAAATCTCTTGGTGTTTGTGAAATGCCTCTTCAAGCGCATTTTTAAATTCCTTTTCATCGAATGTATAAAAATTTTTCTCCAAGTGTTCCCGAATAATCTCAATTGGCAAACCATATGTTTGATAAAGATCTGCGACCTCTTTGCCAACATACCGACCTACCGGAAACGTTTTATAGCGTCCCCAATTATCAGGAGCGTTTATTTGTGCTTCTGGAGTTGGATATCTTTTTTCCAATTCCCTTAGTCCTTCTTTTAGAGTTTTCTCAAAACGCCCTCTTTCATCACGAACTTCTTTTTGAATATGCTCGGCATTTTTTAAGAGCTCTAGATAAAAATCACCATACTCATGAATAACCTCGTGCACCATTGCATCAATCGCATGCGATGGAACGGAATCTATTTTTTCGTATCCCGTTACTCGACGGATAAGACGCCGAAGAATATATCCCGCTTCTTTGTTTGACGGGCGGACTCCATCGGCGAGAAGAAATACCGTACCACGGACATGATCAACGATAATTCGTTTTTTGCGCCGATCAAGCTCTGACGGTAAAAGCGAAATAAGTGGAATCAAAAGGTCAGTTTCAAAAATAGTTTTTGTTTTTTGTGAAATCATGGCAAGTCGTTCCAGTCCCATGCCGGTATCAACACCCTTAATCGCAAGCGGTAAGAGCTTCGTTGTGCCCGCAAGAAGCTGTTCACGCGATCCATCACAAAAAAACTCATTAAACACAATATTCCAAATTTCAATATCTTTTCCGTTCCCGTTTTTACAGTAAATTTCCGTAGTTGGACCACAGGGCCCCGCCGTTCCCGTTGGACCCCAGAAAACCTCATGCATTCCCATTTCCCGAATATCTTTTACGCCAAGTGATTGCCATATTGCTTTTGATTCGTCGTCTTTTGGCACATTCTCAGAACCTTCAAAAATAGAAACGAACGAAATTGAAAGCCCCATCTCTTTCGTGATGAAATCGTGCGCATAGGAAATTGCGTCCTTTTTTACATATCCTCCAAATGAAAAATTTCCGAGCATTTCAAAAAATGTTAGGTGCGATTCGTCTCCCACTTCATCAATATCGGAGGTGCGAAATGATTTTTGTATTGAAGCGGTATTTTTTGAGCCAAAATCACGCACAGGATCGGCATCGCCAGTATAATACGGCTTAAATTGTTGCATACCCGCCGTCGTTAAAAGCACCGACGGATCATCGGGTATAAGCGAAGAAGACGAAACAATCGCGTGTCCCCGCTCTTGAAAGAATGTAAGAAATTTTTTACGAATTTCCATTGCGTCCATATCAATTATGTATATCAAAAATTAAGCATTTTTAAAAGAAAAAAGCCTCACGGATGAGGCTACACTGCCAATCTTAACTCTTTTAAAATTTCCGGGGAGCGAAGCTTTTCAATTGCTTCATTCTGAATTTGACGAACGCGCTCATAGCTCAAGTTCAAAACGCGACCAATCTTTCTAAAGGTTTGATCGGGCGACTCGTCATTAAAACCAAAACGCCTTTGAATAATATACTGTTCCCGCGGATCAAGGACTTGCTCCATAATCTTTTTTATAAACGCAACATGCTCTGTTGCGGCATATAATGCTTCAGGAGTTTTTTCTTTATTATCGGGGATAACATCTTTCAAGCACACATCTTCTGTATATGGTATGCGCGCATCAATCGAATGTGGAACCGTAAAAATTGTGCCACTTTCTAAAACATCATCAGGCGATACGCCAAGCTGTTTCGCGACCTCCTCTGGTTTTGATTCTCTGGTAAAGCGTTGGGAAAGATTTTTCTGCACTCGAGAGATTTTACTCCATAGCTCGCGCCTGTGTACTGGTACGCGGATACCACGACTTTTATTGTCATACGCGCGCAGAATCGCCTGACGAATCCACCAATGAGCGTATGTGGTAAAACGGAATCCCATTGCATAACGATATCGTTCTGCCGCTTTTATCAATCCAATGTTTGCCTCATTTATGACATCAGAAGGACTCAATCCAATACGATGATAAAAATATTTTTTTGCGATAGAAACCGCAAAACAAAGATTTTTTTCTACAAGCTCATTACGAGATCTTTCAAAAATCTCTCGCCCAACACCAAACTGTTTTCGCGCCTCTATAAAAGAAGCTCGTTCTAGAGCGTTATTGTGTGTATGAACGATCGTCTCAATTTCTGAAAACGCGTTTTCAACAAAAATAAACCTCTCTGATCCGATGGTTTTCCATCTTAAAACGTTGCTCTTCAGCATAGCGAGAATAACCTGTGCGCAAGGATCTTTTTTTGCAATCAATACCAACAACGCAGAAAGCTCGCGAAGAGCGTGGATAATTATTTTTCTACCCTCATCTATTTGTTTTGCAACGCCGATTTCCCATTCTGGTGAACGACCACGACCTAATGCCATAATTTTCTTAAAATACGCCGTTAAATGCGGATCGAAGTTATCTTTAGAAGAATCGCCAATCAATACTGTTTTTTTTAGCTTTGCGGAAACCACAAAAAGATTTTTTGGCATTGAACCCCCCCCTTGTAAATGAACCATTGATTTATTTTACCGTACTGATATTTTCAAAAAATAGCAAGTTTTATGGCTAGATAGATATGAAAATGGAGTGGGACGACTTAATCGTCCCACTCCAGAGAATCCTCTTACCTCTTGTTTTTTTTGTTAAGCGCGTACGCAACGGGAATTGCGCATACAATACTGAAAAACAAAAACATCGCGAACAAAAGCTCTTCAGGTCTAAGCGTAAGCATAATACCCTCCTTATTTTATGATTTTTTATATTTTACATCATTATCAAAAAACCAACCAAGACCATAAAGAAAATGAAGATTACGGACTTGGTGATAATGTCAAATAATCTTATTTCCACAAAGCGCCTCCTTGATTATATTGTTATGTTTTCAAAGATGCCACCATTATACTACTTTTTATTATATTAGTCAAATATAATCCCCCCGCCTAAAAGTTCAATTTCGGAGGTGTTTTTTTGATATAAAACAAGCGACTGACCTGGCGTAATAGCGCGCTCAGCTTCTTCAAGCGTTACCATAAAATCGCCACTCTCTTTTACCGGAGCAACGGTACATTTTTTTAATGGCGCGCGATAGCGCGCACGAGCCCACGCCGTAAACGGCACATTTGGAATTGCACCAGAAACCCAGAAAGTTTCGGAAATTAAAAATTCTTTGCGATAAAGTTCCGGAGAATTTTCCAAACCAACAAGTAACGTGTTATTTTTTATATCTTTACTCACGACATACAAGGGCCCTCTGCCTCCGCCAAAGCCAATACCATGTCGCTGACCGATAGTAAAAAACTCTACGCCCTCATGCGTTCCGACTATCTCTCCGCTTGTGGTAATAATTTTTCCCTCATGCGCGGGAATTTTGGTTTTTAAAAATGCCTTTACATCAAGCTCGCCAACAAAGCAGATGCCTTGACTGTCTTTTTTCTCTGCTGTAGACAGGTCAAATTTTCTGGCAAATTCTCTGACTTCTGGCTTTGTATATTCGCCAACGGGAAACAAACAATACTTCAGTTCGTTTTGTGTCAATGTCCACAAAAAATAACTCTGATCTTTGTTGGTATCTTTCCCCGCAAAAAGTCTATAACGATCTTCTTCTTTGTTCTTTACTTTTAACTTTTCACTTTTAACTTTCGCATAGTGTCCCGTCGCAATATAATCCGCCCCTTCTTTAAGCGCACGATTTAAAAATATCTTAAACTTTATCTCGCGGTTACACATCACATCGGGATTTGGCGTGCGTCCCGCCGTATATTCGCGAATCATGTATGTGGTGACGGAATCGTAATATTCTTTTGAAAAATCCCATGTTTCAAATGGAATGCCCAGTTTAGCACAAACCGCCATCGCATCTCTGCGTTCTTCTTGCCACGGACAAGGCCATTCCGGATCAACCCAGTTTTTCATATATACACCGCGCACATCGAACCCGCGCTCTTGTAAAAGCGCTGCGGTGACGGAACTATCTACACCACCGGACATTGCGACAATAACTTTTTGCGATTTTTTATGACGAGCTTGTACCATTGACTTTTTTATATGTTTGCTATACTAATTTAGCACGGATTTATGTTTTGAACATTTACAATTCAATTCAATTCAATTCAAAAAAGGAGGAGCGCGATGAGTGAATCCGTAGAAAGCAGGGTTAAAAAGGTAATTATGGAACAATTGGGAGTCGAGGAAAATAGCGTCGTTTTGGAAGCAGCTTTTGTCGAGAATCTTGGAGCCGACTCTCTCGATACAGTGGAATTGGTGATGGCGCTTGAAGAAGAATTTAATATTGAAATCCTAGATGTGGACGCCACAAAACTTCTGACCGTTGGAAGTGCTATCGAGTATATCAAAAAAAGACTTTAAGCCAGAACAAAAAAATGACAACGAAAGCGATCGTTATACCGGCTACTTGTTCCAGCCGGTATTATTTTTAAAAACTTTGTATGCGGTTTGGAACTTGGCTTTTTCTTTTTTAAACTATTCGCCTATTCGCACGAATTAGCCGAGTGACTATATGTATGTTTATTTTTTCTTTTTTAAAATTTTTTCAGCGGTCTTTAAATCTTTAGGATGGCCAATGGGATGCCAAAAGTTAGTTTTGATTGCCCGCATTGGATGATCTTTGATCATCTGCTCAATCATTGAAGTAAGATGGTATTCACCGTTTTGGTTTCGTGTTGGTTTATACTTAAAAACTCTATTATCCAAAACATATACGCCAACCGCGGCGATATTTGATTTTGGTTTTTTGGGTTTTTCAGCGATTTCAATAATACTCCCCTGTGCGTCCGCGACTACAACGCCAAATTCCCTTGGATTTTTTGTTGGACAAACCAAAAGCCCCTGCTCCGTCTTCACGCACATCTCAATACTTTTTTTATCGTGAAGATCATCGGCGTAGAGAAGTAAAAATTTTTCATTTTGATTCAAATATCGTTTTGCAAGAAAAAGCGCGTCGGCAGTACCCTTCTTTGTTTTTTGATGCACATATCTAATTTTTTTCCCAAGAAAGTTTTTGCCAAAATATTTTTTGATCATCTCTGCTTTATATCCGACAACCAAAATCACTTCATCAATCTCATGAGGCAAAAATTCCCAAATATGATGAAGAAGTGGTTTTCCAGCAACCTCAAGCATTGGTTTTGGTTTTTTTAGCGTAAGCGGGCGCATGCGAAGCCCTTCTCCCGCCGCAAGGATAACTGCTTTCATGTGTAAAAATATAACATATAACTCTTTGTTGCTCTACTATATGCGACGATCGTCGCATATAGTAGAGTGCGCCTAATCAACAATATAACCGAATGTTTATTACCTAGCGAAGATCGGGAAATGAATGCGTACGCGTATTCATTTCCGAGCAAGCGACGGGAACAATCTTTGTTTACCTAGCGAAGATCGGGAAGCGGATACAGTAGTATACGCTTCCGAGGTTAAAGCTTCGGGGAAGCTTTAACGGGAAATTTAGAGAGCTTTAGCTCTCGTAAAAAATTTCCCAGTGTTTCGCCGAGGAGGCGAAAAGCGACGGGAAAATTGTACCCAGTTATATCTGCCACACGCAAAAATAATAAAAAACAACTTGAAAATTTCAAGTTGTTTTTGTATTGGTGGGCGACGAAGGGATCGAACCTTCGACCTCGTCATTATCAGTGACGCGGTCGCCTTTTCGGCTTGATGGGGTTACTCTATTCAAAATCTCTTTGGTGGGCGACGAAGGGATCGAACCTTCGACCTCGTCATTATCAGTGACGCGCTCTACCACTGAGCTAGTCGCCCACCAAAGAGATGTATAATTTGAAATAACCCGTTAAGAACAAAGACATTTGCTCTTAACCTACCACTGAGCTAATTGCCCGCCAGATTTTTTAAGGAAAATCCCGTTGAATATGAAATCATTCACATTCAACCTACCACAAAGCTAGCCGCCCATTCGGTCGCACAGTACCATACCAAAAAAAAACGGAGCGTTCAACCCCGTTAGAGAACGCCCCGCCCTTAAGCACGGCTTCAGCCTCCTCCCTAGGATAGAACGGCCATTCTCTAACGGGGTAAAGCTCCGATTATATATATCTCCTCTCACGAAGAATTCTCAACACCTCGTTATAATCTCCGGTAAATAAAATCCCGTCTCCGCCCGCGGCCTGAATACCGCGAATGTTTTGCGACATATCGTCTATAAGAACCATATCCGCCGGAGGAATACCGATTTTTTCGCCGATTGCATGAAAGTGCTCCGCGCTTTCGCCCTTCATAGCACCAATACGGCAGGAGAAAAAATGAAATTCGCGCGGAATGAGCGGTTCAAGAATATACATTAAGTGAATTTCAAAGTAGTCAGCATGAAAAGCATTTACATTTGAAAGCGCTATCACTTTTTTTCCGTGCGTACACAGCGCATCTCGAAACTCAATAAAACCATCAAGAAGCGAAAATTGAGCGCCGTACATAAAAGCAACAGAGAATTCTTTTTGATTCGCCATTCCCAAATGTTTTGAGAAATGCCAGAAAATCTCTCCCCTTGAAAGTCCGAGATCAATGGCGCGATGAATCCTTTCATCAGCCCAAACCCTTTTTACTCGTTCGGGCGTTGTGGCGAATACTTCCGCGATGCTTTTGAAAAGCGCTTCAAGATTGTAATCAAGAATGACTTTTCCGATATCAAGCGCGATAACTTTTTCGGGCATAGCATCCTCTTTGTAAAAGAATTTTATTCTATTGCGTTCAATATTCTTTAAATGACTGCTTTTGTCAATAAAAACAGGTAATGTGCACACACATATGGCGGTTTCTCCTACAATGGAGGAATGAGCATATATATGATTAAAACAATCAAAGAAGAGAAGCTGAGGTGGGTACTACCAATAGCAAAGAAAGAGATTAAATTGAAAGATGTAGCTTCGCTATGTCCCCACAGTAAACGAAGCCTGGAACGCTGGGTAGCGGTCTACAAAGCGAATGGAGAAGCAGGACTGGAACCATTATATACAATGACTTAGAGCATTGTGGTTTAAACGGCAAAACGCCCAACGAATTTCTGAAAGATTATCAATTAATTAAACCGCCATATGTCCGTACCTAAAACAAACAGCCCCAATATGTGTGAGGTTTTAAATAGTACAGTAAATTAAATAGTAAACTTATTTTACACGACCTCTCTCCGTTTTTAGTCGAACGGTTACGACTGCGATCATTCTTTGTATAGTTGTGATCGCCAAACTATTTTGGTTGTCCCGCACATAACAAGTTATGCGCGCGGATCAAACCGACCTGTCTCACTCAATATGATAACCTCGTTAGAAATCTAAGAGGTGTCTTATGAGCTGACGTTTTTAAAGAGACCGATCGCAAAGCGATCGGATTCCCCTTATCTGACATAAGCCAGAAGAGAAACTCCCTAAAAAGGAAATGTTCCATCCTCAGCTTCCGCTAAGGATGCCTTGTTACGACTTCGTCCCTGTCACCGAGCTTAGCTTAGGCCCGCTTACGCGAGATTTTAACTACTCCCGGCTTCCTTCACGTGACGGGCGGTGAGTACAAGACTCGGGAACGTATTCACCGCGCCATAGCTGATACGCGATTACTAGCGATTCCATCTTCATGAGGTCGAGTTGCAGACCTCAATCTGAAC
>JBBTQR010000035.1:0-5863 GCA_038065595.1 Patescibacteria group bacterium
CCCCTACCCGTCATAGCCTTGGTGAGCCATTACCTCACCAACTAGCTGATAGGCCCGAGGCCCCTCCCAAAGCGGCTTGCGCCTTTACCCCTACTTCGCTCTGCGTTCCACTATGAGTTACAAAAGACACGGTCTTATGACCGCGCTCTTCGTAGTTTTTCATGAAGCGAAAAGCGAAGAAGGGGGCTATCGGGAATTAGCTAGCCTTTCGGCTAGTTATGCCCGTCTTTGGGGTAGGTTCCAAGGTAATACTAACTCGTTTGCCGCTATCTTCTAACTCTTGGTTGACTTGATATAATCTCATCTTCCTTGAAAAAGAAGACCGCTCGACTTGCATGCCTTATCCACGTCGCCAGCGTTCATCCTGGACCAGGATCAAATCCTCATTAAAATTATCTCGCGCTTTAATAAAAAATTTATAAATAGCGAGACAATAGAGGTCGCGTAAAATAAATCTACTAATTTACCTTATTTACTATCTCCATACATTCCATACAAAATAATGTTTGTATGTGGTTGTTCTAGTATTCTTTTTTTAACGAGCCATCCGTTTTTTGTTTGCTTTTACAAACAAAAAATACAACCATGTAAATCTCGGACGACCTACTCTGAACACAGCCGAAAGACATGTTCTAAGTGGAGTCAAAAGACTGCGAAACTTACACAGATGTACTTTCTTTGCTATTTCTAATTTGTTTATATGGGAAGGTTAGATATTTCTACGGATTGCGAATAATTCTCATCATATCGCAACTCGTATTTCATTATACTTATCCGTTATTCTTTGTCAATAAAAAGCGAAACCCCATATAGATGGGGTTTCGCGAGTTTTTATAAAAACGAATACTATACAGAAAAATTACATATTTCCGTGTATGTCGCGTTTCATTTTTTCAATGAATTGTGATGCGTGATCTTTTCCGCCAAGACCGAACGCTAATCCAAATGCTAAAGCGAGCGCGGCTACCAATCCCATAATTACCATACGAATGAGATCAACAGCGATGCCAAGTTGCAAGAGTGCTGCTACAACAGCAAAAATCCAAATTGACCAGCGGACTACAACCCCAATGGTTCCTCCATGAAATCCCGCCGCGTGAACCGAGCCTTTTATAACCTTCTCAGCGGTGTCAGCAATAATAAGCGCAATAACAAGAATCAATGAGGCAACGACGACATTGGGAACATATAAAAGAATATCACTAAGAAATACACTAACCTGCGTCAAGCCCAAAATATTAGCTGCGGCCAATAGCGAGACAACGATCAAAAACCATTTTATTAATCCGCCAAAAAATGCTCCTGAATTGAGATGCATTCCTGCGTGTTCCACAATCTTTCCAACCTCAAGTTTTTCAAGAATGGAGTCAAGTTTTATGGAACGAACTACCTGTTCAATAACCTTTTCCAAAGAAACCGCAATAATCCATCCTATAACAAAAACAATAATCGCCCCCAAAAGAAGAGGAACAAAACCCGCTACCGCCCCCCAGGTGGTTTGTAACGATACAAAAACCACATCGCCCCATGTTTCTAATGCCATATGTATATATAAAAACATCTTTTGTAGAGCGAGAATACTATTCGCGACAAAAAAAGATATCTTTTTAGTGCCCTTATTAAAAGGCTTTTAATTTTCTAGCCCCATATTTAATTATGGAGACATTTATTTTCTTAGTTTAGTATACAAAATTCATGCGTATAATTGAAATTAAGTTATCCACACCCTCTATAAAACGACTGTTTGCCCTTTTTTCTATACAAAGCATAAAGCATAGAACAAAGCCCGTCATAACGACGGGCCACACTTTTATTGGGTATTTTATTCAGATACCTTAACTGCCTTTTGAAAACATTTTTTACACCATTGTCCATTACCTTCAATGTACCCGATTCGCAATTCTACTGGCGTGTCCATAAAATACTCCGTTTCCTGCCAACATGAAACACAAAGGTCTTTTTCAATTGTGTCGCCGTTTTCATTAAGAAGCATGCTTTAATTCTCTTTCACCGTTTGATGTATACGCCACCTTCACAACCCCAGGAATCTGACAAATGTACTCCTGAACTTCTTCGCGCATACTGAGTGGAATATCAACAAAAACATCATAAAAATCAAGCATTAAACTTGCGCGAAATCCATGACTACGAATTGTGGTAAGAACAGCGTCTTCCTTCCCTCTCATAACTTTAATAACGAGATGGGCATTTTCTTTTTCCATGTTCTTCCTCCTTTATCTAAACTTTTAAAGTTCTTTCACTTTACCGACTGCTTACTGGTTTAAAATTATACTAGTTTTATTAAAAAAGTCAATTAAATTCAAAAAACAAAAAAGAAAAGCGCGTAGCTATTTCAGGCACGCAAAGATCGGTAACGACTTAAAAATACATATCCATACAAAATAAAAAGTACCGCCCAATACCCAAAAAATATAAATGGCGTCCCCCACGGAATTCCGTCAATATAAAACGATGAAAGCGGGTACAAAAATGGCGTTGGAAAAAAAGCTCCGCTATGCGTTGGAATATCCATTATGATATGGAGTGGCCAGGCAAGCATTTCTAACACCGGTTTTTTACACCAAAGCCATACAAGCCCAAAGATAAGCGCAAAAACGATTAAACTATGCGAATAATTATAGATTGCGTGAACATATGAGGGGATAATTTCCAGCGTTGGCGGTTCAACACGCATAATTTCTTCAGTACGAAACCCGCGCATCCAAATAAAATACGGGAAAAACATTCCAAACGCGATAAGATCAGGAAAAACACCCCACCCTACGGCAGTCCAAAATGACCTTTTTGATTTACGCGCAAATCCAACACCTCCGTACAGACCGTGAGCAATAATATCCATACGATAAAGTATGCCATAAAAACGCGTATTAAAAAAAGCACGGATTGAATCCGTGCAACTATACTATGTTCGCTGTATTGCGTTCTTAGTTTGAGACTCTGCTCATACACGCTTCACCACAAACAAAGATATTACTCTCCGCCCTTTTGGACATAATTTTTTACAAATTCTTCCGCATCTACCTCAATAGTAGCGTCAATCTCATCAATGAGCTTATCAACTTCTGCTTTCGTCTCCTCTGCTGTTTTTGATACTTTTGGCTCTGGTTTATTTTCTTGCGGTTGAGAAGTTTCTTGCGGTTTTTTATCTATCTTTTTTTGACTCATAGACAACCTCCTTCCTATGTTGAAAAAACTGCACAGTGGTAACGCTTCCGTATATACCCACCACGGTTCCAATTGATGCCCCAACGGCATAGGCAATGACATGTTCAAAACTATTTAAATTACGAGCAATTTCTTGCACAACAAGCGCCCACACAATCGCCATAAAAAACGCCGTTACAAAACTCCAAACATACCTTTTTTGAACGATGTTTCGGATATTAAAGACGAGTACGATCGTTTGGACAAGTCCACCTAAAAAAAGTTCAAACATCGCTGTCTCGCGATTTGAATATTTTATCAAACATCTGTCGCATGGTCTTTTTTAGTACAAGCGCTTTCGTCACCCGAAACGGCAACAATTTATAACTCTTGCCTATTTTTGGAAAAATACTCTTGTTGGGCGTATGGTGTTTTTTGCACAAAGAACAGTAGCGCCTATTACGCCTCATAACTTCAAACCGTGGCGTATGACACATACAATCGCATTTCTGAGCTTTTTTTCTGTATTGAATCACGCACCCTCCTGTGCTTGTTTTTGTTTAAAGAAAATACATATACCAGGATCGTATTTTCTTTTTTTATTTTGATTCAGATTGTTACAGCATACGTTCCGCCTCCAGCCGTCAGTAATGCCCTTAATCGCGGAGTATGCGACTTCAATGCCAAACGAACAATCGGGACACTGTTCAATAATCGGCGGACCGCATTCGTATGTTGTGATAAGAATAGGCACAGATATCATTCTGCGCATAGCATCCCCCTCCTTGTTTATAGTATATTTCAAAGATTCTCCTTTTACTCATAACAAATAAAGCTCTTCAAAGCAAGCCCCGAAGGAATCATTCAAACTCAATCTATTTGTACGACGGCACGCTACATACAGAAAGACGCGACGCCGTAAAACAAGCAAAAAAGCATTGAACAAAAAATAAATTCCTCATCTTTCCTGCTCTGGATTTTTCAAAAACACTGAGGGTAAGAAAGAGTTATTACGCGAGAGAAGAAAGGTCAAACAAAAGATTGGATAATTCTTTTTCTTTTCCGACGATGAGCGTTCTTTTTTCAATTATTTTTGAAATCGCGGAGATTTCTTTAGTTCTGTTGATGAGCGTCGCGCCGACAACTCGCCCTTCATACATAAGCAAGCGAACGAATGAGTTTTCCTCGCGGGATCCGCGAGTAATGACTGTTCTGTCGGGAAGAGGACGAGCATCACCGACAAATGCTATCGTAATACCAAATCCTTGTGTTGTGTAAAAAGAGACGAACCGAAAAGGCTCTTTTTTTCCCGCCATATTACGCCCAGCGATCCTTCCTTGCATCTGCGCGTTCACCCAATTTCCAAGCTGAATCGTCTCACCAAGAATAAGATCGTTAAACTCCGCCGCGTCTCCAGCTGTCCATATATCAGAAACATTCGTCTCAAGATACTCATTTCCGATAATGCCACGATTCACAGCAATTCCGGCGGTTTGAATCCATGAAAAAGGACAAAAAAGACCAACGCCAACAACCGCCATCTCGCATGGTATTTTTTTTCCGTTATTAAGAAGAACGCCGTCAACGAACGCGCTTCCGGTAAATTCAGCAACTTCCACATCCTTCATAAGAATAACCCCTCCTTTCAAAAAAGCTTCTTCAATCATACGAGCAGAGGTTTCGTCCAAAATATTTTCCCAATACCGCTTCTCGCGAACGCACAACGAAACTTCAATTCCCGCAATTCGCAACATCTCGCACATTTCAAAACTCGCAAATCCGCCTCCGATTGCAACGGCGCGTCGGGCGGTCTTCGTCCCTGCGATAATAGCGCGCGCCTCATTAAGTGTACGCAAAACAAAAACTCCTTTTTTCTCGGCACCCGGAACAGTTAATCTTCTTGCGCATCCGCCAATGGCAAGTAAAAGCTTTTCATAACGAATTTTTTCACCATCATTTAAAACGATGATTTTATTTTTAGAATCAAGCATTGTAGCGCTTTTTCCAAAAATAAACGAGATATTGTTCTCCTGATACCATGATTCTTTTTTGAGCCATATAGTATCAAAAGGAATCTTTTCAAGAAAAAAATTTGGCTTAGAAAGCATGATGCGAGAATACAGGCGATACGGCTCATCGGAAACAATCGCGATGCTTCCGCGCCCATCAAGAGCGCGAATTTCCTCGCTGGCGGATGTCCCCGCAATACCGCCCCCAATAATTAAATATTTAAAAATTTTTTCCATAATTGAGAAATACCCACTGCCCTATTCCATCGGCGCGCTTCGCGCGCCTTCATCAATCACTCGTTTTTATTCTTTTTCTTCTTTGAGCGCAAACCTCGCTTCACTGCCTTGAATTTTATCAAATTAAGCTTTCTTTGTCGCGTCCAGCTTTTAATTTCCGCTTCCCGCTTTAACGCAGATGATCTGTGAGGGCGTTTTTCAACATACACAACCCTCACAACTTTTTTAGCATTTGTATAATGACCGCCAACTCCGTTTTTATGTTCATTAAAACGCCGTTCAACATTCGTCGTTATGCCCGTATAGAGCGACCCATCTTTACATTCAATCAAATATACAAAATACATAATATCAAACGAATCTAGACAAACCATCACCTCGCGTCCCGCTCGCTCTCTTTGGATTTCAAAAACCCTTGGCGAATTCTGGCGGAAACCCCCGTCGCGTCGCTT
>JBBTQR010000036.1:0-5609 GCA_038065595.1 Patescibacteria group bacterium
CGGTTTTATCATGATATTGTTCGCGAACAATGATTGCGCCCGCCGGAGTAAAAAAACTCGCGATATCAACCGCCATATTCAAAAATCCGCCAGGGTTATTTCTAAGATCAATGATAAGTTTTTTATCTTTTGAATCAAAAAATCCCTGGAGCGCGGTTCTAAACTGATTTCCAGAAACTTCATTAAAATTATAGAGGGCAATGTAATATATGCCGTTGCCCTTTGATTCGTGTTTGATAGTCGGAATTTTTATTTCATTGCGGGTAATAGTGAATTCTTTCGGCTCATTAAACGAATCGCGGAAAATCGTAAGCGTTACCGTAGTTCCAATTGGTCCGCGAATAAAGCTTACCGCCTCCTCAAGGGGCATCTCCGCGGTTGATGACGCGTTGATTTTTATGATTTGGTCTTTTGGCAAAAGTTTCGCTTTCTCCGCGGGCGAATCTTTAAGCGGAGATATGATAGTCAAAATACTTTTACGAATTCCAATTTCCGCGCCAATCCCTCCAAAACTTCCTTTAATTTCATCTTTAAACGCTTTTGATTGTTGAGGCGGAAGAAAAACGGTATATGGGTCTCCGAGAGAATTAACCATTCCCGAAATTGCTCCATATACCATTTTTTGAGAATCCATCTTGTCTTTATTGATAAATTTTTCCTGTAAACGAGACCACGCAGTCCAAAAAATATCAAAATCCGTTCCATTTAGAGTGTTTTGAAATGCTTGGGGAATGTCTTTATTGACAACTCCTGCGATGGTTAGCGTTGGCTGTTCAGCGTTTTTTCCAGCCACAAAGCCAAAACCAAATGTAAGTGCTAGGAAAAAACCAGCAAGACAAATAAAAAAAAGCCGTTTGAAAATATGCGATTGTATTGTTGGTAATGAGAATTTCATTGTTTTTTAAAATCTATCTCAAATGCCTATTCCATCATTGTTAGGATGTTTTTTTAACGACATTCTTAAGCCAATTTTATCCTAAAAAAAACTATGCCGCAAGAATTGTCGGGGTTAACTCATTAATATCTCCCGCTCCCATCATAATAATGATATCGCTGTGAAGAGCATTGTCTTTTAAAAACGAAGGTAATTGGCTTGGATACCGCACATAAAACACCTGTTTTTTTGCCGTTTGATCAATGGCGCAAGCAAGATCAAAAACGGTTTTATGGTCGTTGGCGTTTGGAAGTTTTTTTCCTACCCGTGAGATAGAGGCGGATTCTTTGCCGTGTACACGAAACACATCAAGAAGCACGACTCGATCGGCGTGATGAAACGATGAAACAAAATCATCAAAAAGAAGTTCAAGGCGTTTTTGTTGGTGTGGTTGAAAAACGCACCAAATTCGCGCGTCTGGATTCGTTTCGCGAAATCCCGCGAGAGTTGCCCGAATTTCAGTTGGATGATGCGCGTAATCGTCATATACGCGTACATTTCCCATTTTACCTTTGTATTCTGCGCGGCGCCATGAACCCCGAAAATTGTTGAAGACATTGAGGGCAATACTTTCTTCAATTTTTAAAACACGCGCGAGTTTTAAAACTGCCAAAGCATTTGACACATTGTGTGCTCCTGAAACACGGAGGCTATTTACGACAATTTCCGTGTCTGGAGAATTCAAGGAATACCAAATAACTCCCCGCTTCTTTTTTGAAAGCTCTTTGCCGATTTCGCGGAGATGCTCATCGTCATGATTTAAAATAAATTTGACGCCGCGTGGAGCAGAAAGGAAAAACTTTTTGAATGCAATTTTTGTGTTATCAAGCGTTTTACAATGATCAAGATGCTCGCGATCGATGTTTGTAGCAATGATTATTTTTGGAAAATAGTTAAGAAACGCTTCACAATATTCGCCAGCTTCCAGCACCAGGAACTTTCCACTTCCTGATCGAAAATTACCCCCGCCCCACTCATGGAGACGCGTGCCGACGATGACGGTTGGGTTTAGTTCGGCGCGTTCAAGCACGAGAGCCGCCAAAGCCGTCGTTGTACTTTTTCCGTGCGCACCGCATACGGTAATTGTTATATATTTTTTTGTGAGTTTTCCAATTTCTTCCGCATATGTTCGCACAGGAATTCGACGGTTTTTTGCTATTCTATATTCAGGATTTCCTGGATCAATAGCCGTTGAAATAATTACGCGCTGGACTCGTTTTGAAATGTTTCGCGCCACATGAGATCCAACATGAATCACAGCACCTTTATTTTTTAAAAGTTCGGTAATTTCTGAGTTTTTGAGGTCCGAACCGCTTACTGACGCGCCATGCGAAAGAAAATATTGGGCAAGCGAGCTCATCCCAACGCCCCCAATTCCTATGAAATGTATGATATTTTTCTTCTTTTTGAGTGCGACGCGATTCATATTTTGTAATTCAATTATATTATGTAGATTTTAACACAATCTTTCTTTTTCGCATATTTTTTCTTTTGTTGAATTATGGTACGGTACACTAGACCTTTTGCATAATTTTTTTATAGTGGTCAAGTGAGAACAAGGAAACGCTGAGTGTGGTTGAGGAGTGAAGACGACGAAATGCCGAGGTTCATAAGCTGAATGTGCAACGCGAATGTGCCAAAATTTTGAAATCACAGCCGAAAAGGTCTGCTATACTTAAAAGACTTCCTATGAAACTTCTTGATGTTTTGCCACTTGCGCGAACAGGAAAGGGTTTTCCAGATTCGCTTTCTTATTATACAAGTTATGATATTTCGCGCGGTTCTCTTGTTGTTATCTCAATTCAGAAACGCAAATTGGTCGGCATCGTCATAAAGAGTTCTTCGGTTGCGGAAGTAAAAACGGCAATTCGAAAAAAAGATTTTATCATACATAAAATTGACGGGGTTCTTGGCACAGCAATAATTCCGCAGACAACAATTCAACTTCTTGTGTGGTGCGCTCGATTTTTTCTTACGCAGAAAAATTACATGGCGCGAGTTGCGCTTCCTGTGTATTTTTCAAAACCAACAAGCGCTCTTAAAAAATTTGCCTCATCGTTTGGCGTTATGCCTACTTTTCGTTGGGGTAATGAAGCCTTTCATCCGCGCACAACCCCTTTGTTCATAGAAGCGTCGTATGCCGTTCGGATTGATCGGTATGTTTTTGAGCTTGCCAAAATGATCAGTCAATCTTCGGACGCGCAAGCGCTTGTTATTTTCCCAACCATAACTGCGGCCAGTGTTTTTTTTGAAAAAGTAAAAAAAGAATTTCCCGACATAACCGTTTTTTATGGAAGCGCTCAAACAGAAAAACAGAATGCCGAAGCGTGGAAATCAACACTTCTTGGGACCTCTCGTATTTTTATTGGGACTCGAAGCGCCGTGTTTGTGCCGTTGCCAAATATTTCGCTCATAATTATTGACGGAGAAGCGTCTCCGTATTATACAGCATGGGATTCTCAATCGCGATATGACGCGCGTGATGTTGCCGAAAAAATTTCTGAAGTATCTGGAGCGCTCCTTATTATGAGCGATAGCATGCCACGAGAAGAAACATGGCACCGTATTCAAAGGGGACTTATGAGATGCGAACGACCAAAACATTCACCTGCGCATGCGGTTATATTTATTAACACCAAAAAACTTTTTCGTGAATCACATACGAGGATTTCCCGTGAGAATTACGCCGTTATTTCCCTGCCGTTAGCAGAAAAAATTTCAGCGACGCTTAGCGCAAAAAAACAAATTTTTCTTTTTTCTGGAAGACGCGGACTCGCGTCAACTATTACATGTTTTGAATGTGGCTATACGGCTCTGTGTCCACAATGTTCGGCTCCTTTTGTTATTCATTCCGCGCGTGATACGCTCACAGCGCGAATTCTTATATGTCATAAGTGTTTAAAGCGAGAAATTCCTCCCACACGATGTAATGATTGTGGAGGCGCGCGTTTGCAGATGTATGGCATTGGGACAGAGCGCATTGAGGAATGTGCGCGGGCGTTATTTCCTAACGCGCGAATAATTTGCTGTGATGGCGATACATTGGACAGTTCAAAAGATCTTGTTCAAAATTTTCAAAAAATTGCCGATGGCGCTTATGATATCGTTATCGGTACACAACTCGCGCTAAAGCCAGAACATATTGGCGGCTTTGGTCTTTCCGCGATTATCTCTTTTCATCAGATGCTCCAGCAACTGGACTTTCGACAAGAAGAGCGGATTATGCGCACAATCCGTATTCTTCAGGAAATAACAAACGGGGAGCTTGTCGTGCAAACAGCATCAAGTGAATATCCGCTTATTCGCGAGATTGAATCGGGCGATGGTGATGCGTTTTTTAAGCGAGATATTGTTTTTAGAAAATCTTTTTCCTACCCGCCATTCGCGGAGCTTATAAAAATTACCGTTAAAAATTCAATTCGCCTTATCGTTGAAAAAAACGCGCTTCTTGTTAAAAAAATCATTGAAGACGAACTTCAAAAAACGCGCGTTTCGGAAGGCGCAATTTTTATCGTGGGTCCCTTCCCCGCGTTTATTCAAAAAGAAAAAAACGAATTTATTTATTCGTTGATACTGAAAATTAAAGAAGATAACGGCATTATAAAAGAAATGCTTCAAAGGATACTTCCTGATTTTGCCATTGTTGATGTTAATCCAAAAAGCGCTTTGTGATGTTGTGCGTTTATTGAACGGCGCGCGCTCTTATTAAAAACGCTTGCGTATAGTGGGCAAGCGTTTTTAATAAAATAAATTTTTATATACTGCTGATAGATTACGGTCGGCGCTTTACGCGAAGAGTATAGGGAACCAAAGCAAGAAACCGTGCCCGTTTAATTGCTTCGGCAAGCTCTCGCTGATCGCTCGCGCAGGTCCCTGTTTTTCTGCGTGGGTATATTTTCCCCTCGCTGTTCATAAATCGGCGGAGGAATTCGCCGTTTTTGTAGTCAATTGAGTGCATATTAATCGTACAAAAATGGCAGTATTTTTTTTCTGCCGACTGTGGAACGAGTATTTTAAATTTTCGCTTCATTCGTTGGGCCATGTGGTTATGGTATGAGGGTTATGGGTTAGGGTCGCTATACCCTATTGGCTATTCCCTATCCCCCGTGCCTTGTTAAAATTGGATATCATCCGGTTTTATTTCTTCATCGCCCGGATATTGAATCGTTTCCGTAACTTCGTTTATTTTTGAAGGCGTTTTCTGAGGAGTGTTTTCAAGGTCTTCTCGTCCTCCGGCGCCTCCTCCGCGGGGACCCATTTGCATTGCTTCTGCAATAATTTCCGTTCTATAATGCTTAATCTCTGGATGCGTTTTATCATTCCAATTTCGGCTCTCAATGCGCCCTTCTAAAAATACCAATTGTCCTTTCACAAGGTATTGATTGCAAATTTCCGCAAGTCGCCCCCATACGACTATATTATGAAATTCAACTTTTTCTTGTTTTTTACCGCCTTGATCCGTCCATGTGCGATTCGTCGCTATACCAAAAGAACACACAGATTGTCCGGATGGTGTTTGCCGTAATTCAGGAGCTTTTGTAAGACGACCGATGAGCGAGACTTTGTTTAGATTCATTATGTAATTAGTATTTATATATAGGTTAGAATTTGAGAATTAGAATTTTTTTATTACGGCTAGCGATGAGCGAAATGAAGCCAGCAAGGATTCATTTCG
>JBBTQR010000037.1:0-10372 GCA_038065595.1 Patescibacteria group bacterium
AACCCGTTCGGAATGAAGCAGTTCATTCCGAACCTCATCGCTAGCCATAATAAAAGAAGATTTTATCTTAAAAACTTAAAAAATCAATGCTGGAAAAACATATAACACTTGAATTTGAAAGGCGTCTTGAAGAAGAAAAAGTGCGGATTGAAAAAGAGCTTTCTGAAATTGCCGTAAAGACACCGGGCGATAAAGACAAGTGGCGCGCCACATATCCATTTAGCGATGACGATAAGTCAGGATCTTCGAGCTCAATAGAAGACATGAGCGATGAAGTTGAAGAATACAACGAACGATTGAGCGAAGAAGATACGCTTGAAAAACGGCTTCACGAAATTAATATGGCGCTTGAAAAAATCAGCGCAAACACCTACGGCATCTGCTCCGTCTGCAACAAAGACATTCCGATGGAACGATTAAATGCAAATCCCGCCGCTATGCAAGATATTCAGCACGCGAGATAAGCGTACAGCGTTCAGTTCAGAGAATCTAATTTTTGATTTTTTACTGAACGCTGTACGCTATTTTTATTTTATGGTTACAATTCATTCCGCACAAATTACTGGTCTGCACGCAACGCTTATTCCTATTGAAGTTGATGTTTCTCCGGGACTTCATGTTTTTTCTATTGTCGGACTTGCTGATAAAGAAGTACAGGAATCCCGTGAGCGGGTCGGAGCGGCAATCCGAAACATAGAAGGTCGTTCTCCTCATAAACAAAGCGGACGAATTATCGTTTCTTTGGCTCCAGCAGACATTAAAAAAGAAGGCCCTCATTTTGATCTTCCGATTGCCCTTGGGTATCTTGTCGCCTCCCGACAAGCTGTTTTCAACGCGAATAAAAAATTATTTCTTGGCGAATTAGGACTTGATGGAAACTTGCGCCCTGTCCGCGGAATCCTCTCAATCGCTTTAACGGCAGAAAAGGCAGGGTTCACCGAACTCTTCGTTCCGAAAGGAAACGGCGCCGAAGGGGCGCTTGTACATAATCTTGCGGTGTACGAATTTGAAAATTTACAACAACTCCTTGAACACCTTGAAGGGCGGGCGATACAGCGCCCACTTCCACACACAAACTTTGAATCCGAAACACACACAACTGGGATTGATTTTACTGATATTGCAGGACAATTCGCGGCAAAACGCGCCCTTGAAATTGCCGCGGCCGGAGGGCACAATATTCTTCTGTGGGGACCCCCTGGTTCAGGAAAAACAATGCTTGCAAAAGCATTTCCCGGCATTCTGCCTCCGATGGATTTTGAAGAAGCGCTCCAAGTAACAAATATCCACAGCATTGCTGGATTACTCCCCCAAAAATCATCGCTTGTAACCAAACGGCCAATCCGCGCCCCCCATCACACCGCTTCCACAGCGGCTATTATCGGAGGCGGAACAAATCCAACTCCGGGTGAAATTACATTAGCGCATCGCGGAGTACTCTTTCTTGATGAGTTTCCGGAATTTCAGCGCGCTGTCATAGAGGCACTTCGCGAACCTTTGGAAGAAAAAGTAATTACCGTTGCTCGAGCGCGGGGAAAAGTTACCTATCCGGCAAATGTCATTCTTTTAGCAGCGATGAATCCCTGTCCATGCGGAAACAAAAATCATCCCAAAAAAGAATGTGTGTGCCGAGAAACAGATATTCAAAAATATCAGCGAAAAATTTCCGGTCCGATTCTTGATAGGATTGATCTCTATGTGGAGGTTCCATTTCTTGAATATGAAATACTGCGACAGGCGCCGTCTCAAACAGAAACCTCTTTAGCCATTCGCGCGCGCGTATCTAGGGCGCGTGAAACACAAAAAATGCGCTTTAAAAAAGAAGGGACAAGCTCAAACAGCGATATGAACACAAAAGAATTAAAACGATTCGCGGTTATTTCTACCGAATCCGACGAGGTTATGAAAAAAGCAGTTGCTCGCTTCGCGCTCTCGGCGCGATCCTGCACACGAATTCTAAAAGTCGCCCGCACAATTGCCGATCTTGCCGGCTCCGAACATATCGCGACCGATCATATTACCGAAGCACTCCAGTATCGCCCTCAATTTGAAAATTGATATATTAGACATTTTGCACAAAAGGCATAATGAAACAAAAAACGGTCCGCATGAGGCAGACGGTAATGACCACTCAACGCATTCGACTTACCAACTCCAGTATTTCGTTATCTTCACTACTCAAATACTACCATTGTCTTTGGCACCCATATTTTTGTGGCGTTTATCCACCCCTTACCGCCACAACTTTGTCCGGGAGCCCATACAAGATAAGAGCCGCTTTCTTCATTGGCAATTTCAACTGCCATCCGTTGCTTTTCTTTATCAATAATTCCTTTTACAAAAAATCCAGAGACGCTATTTCCATCATGATCAATTGCCTCAACCCCATATTCGTCAGAAAACATCCCATCAAAAACCTCGCATCGTAGAAACGCTTGCAATTTTTTTCGCAAACACGGTCTTTCATTTCTCATCGCGTTCCTCCTTTTTGTTCAACGATTCGTCGTTATATTATTTTCACAAAAAATGATTTTCTTTAAGTATATCGCATGGGTTGGGATAAAGTTTTTTTACATTTTTAAGACCCTCAATGCCTTCAAAATATTGATCGAATATTCCGTCATAATCAAAGTCAATCCACGCCTGAAAACTCTTATCACTGCTGGAAAAAATTCCAAATGTTTTTCCGTCTTCGGTCATTAACGCGACGATCGTTTCCTGGCCTTTATGCATATAAAACTTCACGCCACAATCAAAAAGACTTCCACGATCAAATCGAAATTCCTGAATGTTTGGAGCTGGCGGAATAACATCCGCTGTTACCGCAATACCCGCAGCATTGGCAAAATAAATTTGAATAACCGTAAAAAAATATATGGTCGTAAAAAATCCTCTATTCATAGAGCACCCCACCATATCACCATATTGTGAAAAAACTCTCTATTTCGCTATTCTATCACTCTTCATTGATATTTATAAGATTAACGCTTTTCGCTTTTTAAAATGGGTTTTTTGCTCCACGAATCTCAAAATGGACATGGCATCCGGTAGAATTTCCGCTTGAACCGATTGTCCCGACCGTTTGAGCTTGAAATATATGCTGACCAACACTCACATAAACCGTGCGCATATGAGCATAGAGCGTTTGTGTTCCGTTTTCATGTGAAATAACAGCGTAGCGTCCATATCCTCCATTCCACCCTGAAGAACGGGCTATAAGAACCGTGCCCTCGGCAGACGCCATAACAGGAAGACCGCATGTATTGGCCAGATCCACGCCATTATACCCGTGAAGACCGTGGGGATTAGCTTTTGTAACGCGCGCGTTTCTTCCTCCAATAATAGGACGAAGATAGTATCCTATTAATTCGGGCAAACTCGCGAAACGAGAAACGCTTAAGCGAGGGGCTGGCATGGATGGAGTTAAAATCTCCTGAACCTCGCCATCAGGAATAATAACCTCGCTCCCAATCGCAAGCTTCTCGCCAATGCCAAAACCGTTAAACTGGGTGATTTCATAGCTTGAACCATTAAATTTCTTTGCGATTGACTCAATCGTGTCTCCTTTTTTAACTATGTATTGAACGCCCGAAACTGGTAAAATAACAAGCGTATCACCCGGCTTAATGAGACGAGTATTACGAATATCATTTGCCCACAAAATCGTATTAACCGTAACTCCAAAAGAATGGGCAATTGCCGTTAAATTATCGCCCTCTTTTACCGTGTATGTGGTAATTTCTGATTTTAGATCGTCGCTCAATATACCCTGCGAATTAAAATGGGAAGCAAGAGCGCTCCCCTGAACAATGGAGAGTCCCGGACCAGAAGCAGGGTCGTCCTTTGGCGATGAAGCAGGAAAACCCGCGGAAACAGGAAGCGCCAAAAAAATAAAATTTGCCGTATTTTCTCCTGCGCTTATAGGTTCGGTAAATACCGTTGCCGTTTCTTCTATCATATCCTCACGAAAAACATCAAAAATAGCTTTCAGGGGATTGAACCCCCACGCGGCAGAAGCGAGTGCTGGCAAAAAAACACCGCAAAACACTACAAAAACAAAAAAGCCCCTTAAAAAAGCCAAAAGCTTCTTTTGAGGAAGAAGCGTTTTTAGACCACTATTATTCATTTTTGACAAACCCACGCATAAAGCAGATTCCTGATATTTCTCTTTACCTTGTTTTTGCGGGGTTTCCCATTGTTTCGTATAAATAACAAATTATGTTAAACGATAGTATTGATGAGCTTTTTCTACATTCTTCCAACATCAACACGAACTTAAATTATACCAAAAAAATATAAAAATAGCAAACAAAAGTTATCCACCCAACTATATAGAAAATTACGATTTCTATAATTTTGTAAGCTATAAACTGTGTTAAAAAACTGTTAAGATAGACAAAATGAACGACAATCTTTTAAAGGATCTCAACGAAAAACAACGGATTGCAGTAACCTCAACCGAGGGGCCCCTCCTGATAATTGCCGGAGCGGGATCTGGGAAAACAAAAACTATTATCCATCGCATCGCCTATCTCATTGACCAGGGGATTCCTCCTTCGGCTATTCTTGCAATCACTTTTACAAACAAGGCCGCAGAAGAAATGCGCATGAGAATACAAAAGATTCTCTCAAATTTTGGGCTTCCAATTTCTCCGTCCAGAGCGGGGAAACCATCCGCCCCCGATGGAGAAATTCCGTTTATCGGAACCTTTCATTCGTTCTGCAATAAAATTCTTCGCGCTGAAGCGCGCCGACTCGGTTTCACGCCATATTTTACCATCTGCGATGAAGATGATTCGTTATCGCTCATAAAAGAAATACAAAAAAACCTAGAAATGAATCCAAAGCAGTTTCCAGCTGGAACAATGGCGCACGCAATATCCCGTGCAAAAAGCGAGCTTATCGGCGTTGAACAATACCACGAAAGTGCGCGTGGAGAATTTTTCCCCGAAAAAGCAAGTATCGTATATACCGAATACCAAAAACGATTATTTGAATCAAACGCGCTTGATTTTGACGATCTCATTATGAGCGTCGTCGTTCTTTTTGAAAAATTCCCCGAAGTCCTTGAACAATACCAAAATCGCTACCGCTATATTCATGTTGACGAGTATCAGGATACAAATGTCGCTCAATATCGTTTCGTGCGCCTTTTGGGCGGGAAACGCAACAATGTCGCCGTCGTCGGAGATGACGCGCAAAGCATTTATTCATTTCGGCACGCCGACTATCGCAATATCCTCAATTTTGAAAAGGATTGGCCGAACGCATCATCTGTCGTTCTTGATCAAAATTATCGTTCAACGCAAACAATTCTTGATGCCGCCGGCGATATCATTTCAAAAAACACACTCCAGAAAAAAAAGCGCCTCTGGACAAAGAAAGAAGGCGGAGAAAAAATCATCATCGCGGGGCTCCCTGACGCGCGCGCCGAAGCTGACTATATAATTCAGCAAATTGAGGGACTGCGAGAGAAACACGAGACACCATACAAAGACTGCGCGATTTTATACCGCACAAACGCGCAATCCCGCGTTATTGAAGAGGCGTTTTTAGAAAATGATATTCCATACATTATGGTAGGCGGAGTGCGATTCTACGCGCGCAAAGAAATAAAAGACATTGTAGCATATTTTCGTTTTGCAATGAACGAAAAAGACGCGCTCTCGCTCAAACGAATTATCAATGTTCCGCCAAGAAAAATAGGAAAACAAACACTCTTAAAATTTCTCAATGCTACGCCCCTCCGCGAAAACGAGGGGCACGCTGTTTCAATTTTTACCAATACCATAAATTGGCTTCGCGAAGAAATAAAAACATTTCCGCCGTCAACAGTCATCGCGTCATTCATTAAAAAAATTCAATACGAACGGTATCTTGAAGATGGATCAAAAGACCCCGAAGCGCGCATTGAGAATATCAAAGAATTGATAACGCTCGCGTCGCGTTATGACACAATGGAAAAACCGCAGGGAATACTGAAAATGCTTGAAGATGTCGCGCTTTTTTCTGAAGCAGAAAACGCTGAAGGAAAAAAGGAGGGCGTGTATCTTATGACGCTCCACGCCGCAAAAGGCCTTGAATTCCCCGTGGTATTTATAACGGGAATGGAGGAAGGTATTTTCCCCCATTCGCGCGCAACGCTTGATCCGTCAGCACTTGAAGAAGAACGGCGTCTTTGCTATGTCGGGCTCACGCGCGCAAAAATTCGCGCATATCTTTTGTATGCACACCGCAGAATGCTTTTTGGTTCAACGCAAGCAAACCTCCCGTCGCGATTTCTTTCCGAAATATCACCAGAACGAATTGAGCGTCATTCGCCCGATAAAAACGCAAACGAAATGGAAGAATACGACCCTGATTAGAGCCATTAAAGATTGCTTTTTTATACTATCAATCAAAAAACAAAACACTTCAAGACAAAGTCCCGAAATGTTTTGTTTAATCGCTCCACCGCTTATTTCTAACTACTCGTCCCCACATGACCCGCGATGTCAGCCTCACCAACTCTAACACATGTTGGGGGAATGGGGATAAATACTATACATGGGTGTTCAATGGGAAAATAAGTCCCAAGCCACCAAGCCCCCGGTCTAAAAGAATACCAGCTATGAAAACCGAATAAAATTGGCGAGAGCATAAGGAGAAAAGATACATACAGCCTATCATCATCGCTGGTTCTGCTCTTTGGTTTTGGCAGGTCTCCCTGAAGCCATACCATTACTCCAAAACTACAAAGACATGGAATAAAAAACGCAACCTTATCCCCAAAATTGAATGGGTTAAAAAACCCTATTTGCGCATACGCATTATAAGGAAGCAAAAACTTTTCTAAAACACTCAAAACCAAATTATTTTTTTCTTCATGTTCCGACAATGACGCGTCTATTTTTTTTCTTACGGCAAAATGTTCGTTTTTTGCCAGCGCTTCGTATTTAATATAAAAATCAGAAACCTCTTGTTTTGTGAAACTCCCAGAAGGCACACCCTGCGCCATACCAATAAGCTTCATTGTTAACATATCAAAGGCGATATTTTTTTTATGAACGGCTATTGCCTCACCAACAACTTTAATTGGCTTCGTATAGGCTATTTTTGCTTCTAAAAATTCTTTTTGCACCGCTAATGACGACTGAATTATAGAAAAATCGCCCTCATTCAAGGCTTTTCTAATTAGTTCAGGGACAAAAAGCGGAATTTTATTTTCACCCGTTAAAACAGGAGCGAATTTTCTTCCATCAAAAACCACATCCTTCACATTAGTAGCAAAATACCTGAAATAATCTTCAGCGGTTGATACGCCATTGCTATCAATGATTATTTCGGAATCTTGTACCGTTGGAAGAGTAAGTCCTTTCCTTTCTAAGGAAACTACTTTTGGAACATTTATTAAACTTGATGGCGTTTGAATACCAAAAACCGATACATCGGCAATGTCTGTTTTTGCGTTGTTTTGAGTTTTTTCAATGTTTTCTGTTGTTTTTTGTCCAAAAGACGCCTCCGCTTTTGGCGAAAGTGCTATCAATACCCGATATTTTGCCATAGAAATTGGTCCAAAATATCCCGCCGAAGGCATAATTCCGTTATTGGCTTGCCATTTGGCAACCGCCTGACGGGTAATAGAACCAAAATAGCCAGTCGGTCCTCCGGCAAACGCAAAATACCCGCTTAAACCCAAGTACTTTTGAAGACACGAGACATCTTCACCGCGCGCACCAAAGACAAGCGAACGAGTAAAAACACAATCAAAAGAATTAAAAACTACGCCAATTTTAGCTATTTCTTGGGCTTTTGCGTTCAAAAACGAAAACTGCGAAAACAAAACACTTACCAGAATAAAATACGCCTGCCATAAATTTGTTTTTCTCATACTTTTCGCGCTTTTCATATGGTTTAAATTCTAGACCGTTCAAAGATTTTAATAGCATACCATAAATTTTTGACCCCTCTAGTTATCCACAGCCCATTCATATCATATAAACAAGAAATGCCGTATAATTTAATTGTGTCAATTTTTACTTTTACGAGATTTCCAAAATCGCGTTTCGGACGATTTTTTGTTGTTTTTTTCGCGCTCATAGCGGTTGGATTTTTTATCCTCTTTACAACAGCGCCCGACCCGTCATTCGTACAAAAAAATGAGCCGATCATACCACTCTCTCCTGAAGAAGAATTCAAACGAACATTTAAAGAAGAATTAAATAAAGACGCCGACGAAGACGGTCTTCGGGAATGGGAAGAAGCGGTCTATAAAACCAACGCGGAAAATCCCGATACGGATGGGGATGGGACTTCGGATGGCGATGAAATCAAGCAAAACAGAAATCCGCTTGTCAAAGGACCAAAGGACACAGTTGCTCCACCCACAGAATCTGACGCGTCTGGCGCCATCACATTTAAATCAGAAAAAGGGAACCTAAGTCAGGGATTCGTGGAAAAACTGATGAGCGATCCGAATTTTATGACTGCGCTGGAAAACAAGGGTGTTGGAATTTCAGAATCAACAGTAAGTGACTACATTAAAGAACTGAATCTCGGCTCCACTCTTGATACGGCTCAAAAAACTCCAATTTCAAAACTTTCTATTATTTCAGATGAAAGTGAGACTGCCGTACAAATGTATTTTGAGTCCTTCGGCAAACTGTATGTTGCAAACAGCAAACCATTTATCGCGCTTGGCGGGGACGATCTTAATTTTTTGACAAAAGTTATGGAAACGGAAAATTACGGAGAATTAAAAAAAATTGATTCACTCATCATGGCACTGGAAACCATCGTCAAAGACGCGGACAAACTTCCAATTCCAAAAAACATTCTATGGTTCCACCAAAAAGAAACCGATCTTCTGCGGGAAAGCAAAAAAGAATTTGAAATGATGCGTGGAGCTGACACAGACCCGCTCAAAGCGCTTATTTCCGCGCACAGACGAATAAAAACAAAAGAACAAGTCGTCGCCCTACACTTTGAAGAACTTAAAAACTGGCTGGAAGAAAAAAAATTTACACTCGGTAGTTACGGTTCTTTGTTTTTCCTTGGAAAAAATATTGGAAAACCAAATTAGCATTTAACGAATAGACGGCAATGCATTGTAAAAAAATTCAAAAATCAATAGCACTCATTCTTGTAATTGCCATACTGGTACCGATTTTTGTAGTACCACAACCAGCGCAAGCAGACCTAAGCACCATTGAGTGGGTTGGCATTGCGGTCGCGGTAGCAGCGGTCGCGGGTATAGTTGCTATTGTGACTGGCCTTACCTCCGCTTCAGCTGGTGCCACAGGCGTCGCCACAGGTATTGACATCGTGGCAGGACCTCTCTTTGTTCCGATCACCGACCTCACTGCAAAAAATGTCCTTAAAACAGGTAGCGTTACTCAATCCGCAGTTCAAACAACAGCTCAAACCGAGCCGTCGCTATGGGGCAAAGCCAAAACATTTGTTCTTGATGTCTTAGCAAAAGCGGTTTTTCGCATACTTCTTAAAATAGTAAAAGATATGATTATTAATGCCATCCTTACTGGAAATTTCAACGGGCCAACATTCGTGCAGAACTTTCAACTTGATTTCAAAACGGCAGGTAAAAACGCTGCCCGAAGTTTTGCTTCACAGTTGTTTGGCATTAATTTCTGTAATTTCAACCCGCCGATACGACCGCTCTTTATATCCATAAGTTATCAATTTAAATTTCAATGCACCGCAACCCGTCAGCTCTATGACCAGTACCTCACGAACCCCGGCAGAATGATGCTGTTAGACCGAATGCTTGCGACGGATCCGTCCACCAATTTTATTCAATCAGTGATTGCTGTCGGACAGTCCCGTAGCGAACAAATCGCACAAGGCCTCGTCTCCCGCTCCGCGCAAACCGCAAGCGGATTTATCGGAACTACTTTTTCTGAAGTAACCGCAGCTGACACAGCAAGATATGACTCGGCGGTACAAGAAGAAATTACTATTTGTAAAAATGACACCGCGCAAAATGACCAAGCGCAAGGAAACCCACCGAAAAGTCCCGCGGAACTGGACGCGGTGTGCGCTAACGCTGGAGCATCTGTTCCTCCTGCGGAAGCATCCGAAAAAATCAGAACACCTGGACAAACCGCGAGCCGTTATTTGAGTGACGCCATCGGTGCCGATATAAAAAAGAATTACTACTATAATGAGTTTGACCAGGCGATTGCGGAAATCTTTGATGTTGCTTTTGGTAAGCTTGTAAACGATGGACTTACGGAGGCGTTTAAATAAAGCTCCTCGGGGCAAAGCCCCGAGGTATCAGTCGGAACTCGCTTCGTTCATTCTCTCGCGTGGCAGAGCCACGCGGTATTGACCTTTGTTCCGTCTTCGCGCTGACGAAATGAATCCTTACTGGCTT
>JBBTQR010000038.1:0-17396 GCA_038065595.1 Patescibacteria group bacterium
GAAAAAGCGAAGCGAATGATTGATGACGCGGGTGTGGCGGGATGCGAAATTGTAAAGTTTCAATCACATGTACTTGAGGACGAAATGGCGCCGATGGCGCGCGATGTTATTCCGGGGAACGCAGATGTTTCTATTTGGGATATTATGGCGCGATGCGCTTTTTCTGAGGCGCAAGAGCGTGAGCTCAAAGCATATGCTGAGAGTAGGGGGATGATATATCTTTGCACGCCATTTTCTCGTGCGGCGGCGAACCGTCTTAAAAAGATGGGAGTGATTGCCTACAAGATCGGGTCTGGCGAGTGCAATAATTATCCGCTTGTTGAGCATATTGCGAAATTCGGAAAGCCTGTGATTTTGAGTACCGGTATGAACGACATCTGTTCAATCGCAAAGAGTGTTAAAATTTTTCGCACATATAAAACGCCCTACGCGCTTCTTCATTGCGTTTCAATGTATCCAACTCCATATAAAGAAGTGCGGTATGGAGCAATGACGCAGATGAGAAAAGCGTTTCCCGATGCTGTGCTTGGATTAAGCGATCATTCGTGTGGCATTTGGACATGTCTCGGAGCGGTTGCGCTTGGGGCGAGTATTCTTGAAAAGCATTTTACTTCTGACGCGACATGGCCAGGTCCTGATATTGAGATTTCAATTAATCCGAATGAGCTTCGTGATATGATTATTGGGTCTCGCGCAATTTGGGATGCTCGTGGAGGAAAAAAGGCAATCCTCAAAGAAGAGAAGCTCACAATTGACTTTGCTTATGCGACGGTTGTAACCATTGCGGATGTTAAAAAGGGCGAGAAGTTTACCGTGAAAAATCTTTGGGTTAAACGGCCGGGAACGGGAAAAATACCAGCGGAGCAGTTTCCGAATATTCTCGGAAAGCGTGCAACGCAAAATATCGCAAAAGATGTTCAGCTTACTCCGAAAATGTTTAGATAATTTGTTTTTAGTTTTAATGAACGCCCCCTCGAAATGTGAATGGGGCGTTTACTTTTTTAAAACATATACGCTCTTTTTTATGTTATTATTATACGGCGTAGATGGTTTTTGCGGTGTATTGAGGCGGACAGAGCTGTTTTTTGTTATATGCCTGAAAATATTTCTAGAAAAAAGACGATTCTTATTCCGGTAACAACCGGATTCTTCTCGCGCAATTTTTTTCGTACCGATGCGTATCAGGTTTTGAAAAAACGCACGGATCTTTTGCTCGTGTTTCTCGTGCCGGAAAGCAGACGCGAATATTACTCAAAAGAATTTGCCGCTTCAGGATCACTGTTCATTTCTTTTGAAGACGCTTCAAAAAGTTTTCAAGAGCGTTTTTTTAAGTTTTGGGAGGTTTCCAGCATTCATACGCGAACAGCGTCACTTCAGCAGATGCATGCATTTTTTCGGGAGGATTCACAAGATTTTTTTGTACGGCGGTTTTTCTTTTTTATTCTTGCAAGAATGTGCTGGTTTTTTGGGCAATTTCGTTTTTGGCGCGTATTCATTCGCGCCAGCTATCAGAGTATTCCTTCACAAACATATGCCGAAGTTTTTGATGAGTACAAGCCGGATCTTATTTTTTGTCCAACGCTTTTGTATTCTGAAAATCGCATTGCAAGAGAAGCAAAAAAAGAGGGAATTCCTGTGATTGGTCTTACGCACTCATGGGATAATTTTTATAGCAAGGCGATTTTGCGCGTTCATCCTGACCGTCTTCTCGTTCATTCGTATGTAATTAAAAAACAAGCGGAACGGTTTGGCGATTATCCGGCTGACAAAATATCGGTTATTGGTATTCCGCAGTATGATCGTTATTTTCAGAAAGAAGGAATTATACCGCGAGAAGATTTTTTTGAGCGCATTGGAGGCGATTCTACAAAAAAACTTATTTTGTACGCGTTTTCTGGAAAGGCGGGGCTTTCAATTGATCTTGAAATGCTTAAAGTTCTTCACGAGGTTGTTTCAGAAAACAAGACATGGAATGCGCAGGTTCTTATCCGACCGTATCCTCGTTTTGATCTTTCTGACGAAAAGCTTGACGAGATTCGGAAACGATACGGATTTTGCGCTGAATCATCGCTGTATCATATTGGAGTCGGAAGAGATGCGTGGGAATTTAATGACGAGTCGCTTTCGTTTCTTTCAAGCAGTTTGAACTATGCGGATGTCGTTATCAATATGTACTCAACTTTTTTTGTTGAAGCCGCAATTTTTGATAAACCGCTTATTGCTATCGCGTTTGACGGAGAACGCAAAAAAAAATATTGGAATTCCGCTCGCCGTTTTTTTGAATGGGAGCATTTGGCGGATATCAAACGATATGGCGGTATTGATTTTGCAAAATCAAAAAAAGAGCTCATTATATATATTCAGAAAGCGTTGAACGAGCCGGCGCGCCTTCGCAATGAACGCGTTGCTATTGTGCGGGAAGAAGCAGAATTTCTTGATGGAAAGTCGGGGGAGCGTTTGGCATGTGCTCTTTTGCGTGAACTGGAACTTGAGCCGCAATAATTTTTTATGAAACAGAAAACGATTTTTATCGCATTGTCATCGCCGGCGGTTTTTAGAAACCTATTCTTTTTTCCGCAGAGTTTTTTTGAGCGGGTTAAGGAATATATGCGGACGCATACGGAGCTTCGGGTTATATTTCTTGTGCCACCACAGTTTCGTGAAAAATATGGCGCGTTTTTAAAAACTCCCGAACTCGGGGATCGGATACAATACGAAATTATTACTGTTCCTTCTCGGAAGAGTTTTCTGCAAAAGATGTTCTATTTTTTATACTCATATCTTATTTTTACCGGTACGACAAAGATTATGGCAACAATGGGTACCCGTCCGGATGAACCGCCTGCGGGCGGGAGGTGGTATTTGGCGCCTGCAAAGATTGTAATTGCGCGGACTCTTGGGCGCATCCGGTGGCTGAAAACCGTGCTTGTTCAGGCTCTTCATCTAAAAATTTTTACGGAGCGCCCGTTTCAAGAAATTTTTACAAAATATAATCCCAGCGTTGTTTTCGCTCCGCATCTGTATGGCTGGTTTGATACGATGCTTATCGCTGAAGCAAAACGGCACGGAATTAAAACGGTTGGCATGCCGGCAGGATGGGACCATCTTGATAAATATTTTTTGCCGTTTCATGTTGACACGCTTTTGGCACAGAGCGAGCAGGTAAAACGAATGGCAACGAAGCATCAGGCGTACAATGAGCGGTCAATTGTGATTACCGGATATCCGCATTTTGATTTTATTTCGCGAACCGATTATCGCATCTCGCGAGAAGAGCTTTTGAAATCACTTAATTTTCCGCTTGACGCAAAAATCATTTTATATGTTTCAGGAAGCGCATATTGCCCTGATGAGCCGGAAATTATTGACGCCATTCTCCAATGGGCGGATGAGGGAAAGTTTGGTTTTGATGTGCGGGTTATTATTAGGCCGTATCTTGGCGGTAGAAAGAGAGACAAGGAAATTGACGAACAGAAATTCAATCGTTTTGAAGAAAATCCGCGTGTACGATTTTATCAACTTGAGTTTTGGGGCGATCTTGAGAAAAGCATAGAATTTATAAATATAATGAATCATTCTGATGTCGTAATTTCCGTTTATTCTACTATGGTACTTGAGGCGGCGGTTTTGGATAGACCGCTTATGGCGATTTCGTTTGACGGACATCATACGCGACCGTATCGCCACTCAATTCGGCGTTTTGAAGAGTTTGATCATTTTCAGGATGTTTTAAAAACCGGCGCGTTAAAGACCGCGCGGAGCTTTGACGATCTTTTCGCTTTTCTTTACAGTTATCTTCATAATCCTGAACTTGATAAGGAAAAACGACAAAAACTTCGTGAAACCGTCTGTTATCATCTTGACGGCAAGGCATCCGAACGCGTATTTGTAGCGCTTATAGGGTCAATTAATACAGGGAAGTAATAATGGAACAAAGCATAAAAGAAAAAATCGGCAGTATCATAAAATCCCCGCCTATTAAAGAAGAGCGTGGTGTATTTTTTTTCATTCCGACACAAATAAACGGATCTTTGGTTGGTGGAGAGCGTGATGACATTCGGCAAACAATAAAGAAAAAAACTCCGCAACTCTACAAATTTATTGTAGCGCTTATAAATGCGAGATTTGTTTTTGAGCGGGGCATCGGAGTAAAAAAAGCATTGGCGATGGCGTTTTCCGATGGCGCGCTTGAAAAACGAACAATTATAAATCTTGGTTCTGGTACGGAGCGCATGAAGTATGGGATTATTAATGTTGATTGTTATCCGTATCACGGAGTTGATGTTGTTGCCGATGCTATGAATTTGCCATTTAAAGATGGGTCAGTTGATATGGTCGTTTCCATTTCATTGCTGGAACATGTTCCAGAGCCGGAAAAAGTTTTAGCAGAAATCAAGCGAGTTTTAAAGGTGGGCGGGTATTTATATTGCGCTGTTCCGTTTATGTATCCATTTCATTCGGCGCCAAACGATTATACTCGTTTTACAGAGGGCTGGTTTCGCTATCGCCTTGCTCATTTCGAATTCATTCGTTCCGGAGTTGATTCGGGACCAATAACAGCGATAACCATTTCTGTGGCATATACAATGGCGCTTATTTTTTCATTTGGTTCACGATTATGGTACGCTTTGGTAAGGGATTTTTTCATTGTTCTGCTTGCTCCGCTTCGCGTATTTGATTTTTTAATTGCTCGGCTTCCATTTTCTGAAGATGTTGCCGCGTCAATTTATTTTTTTGCGCGTAAAAATAATATCATTCAAAAGTGACGCTTTCTGGCGGTGTTTAAAATTTTATGGCTAGACAAGGAGAAAAAAGTAAGGCACATTTGTGGCACGATGAACTTTTTTCTCAAAGCAATAGTTCAAAATTTCAAAGAATTGCCGGAATTGATTGCTTGGGGATTGTATAAAAACGCATAAATGATATGTGGCAAAATAGTAAAAAATCCGACCGGATGTTTTATGGCGCAGTGTTTTTTATCGTCGTTATTTTTATTGGTGAGGTTGTAATCTCGTTTTTCTTTCGTGAAATGTATGTTGATGAATATTTTTCAGCGTTTCGGAGCTATCTTATTTTTACCGGTGACGCGGTTCCGTTTGTAAACGGATCGACATTTTATTATCCGCCGCTTGTTATCCCGACATACGGTCTCGCGCAATATTTTTTCGGACCAAGTGTTTATGTGGGGAGGGCTTTATCCGCATTGTTTTTTGTTGGATTAACGATTCTTGTCTATCTGGTTGGCAAAAAAATGGGCGGTCGGTGGGCGGGAATTGGCGCTGTAGCTCTCATATTTACAAATCTTCTGCTCGTTTCTAATTATGTTACCGCCACCATGTATGCCATGACCATGTTTCTGCTTATGGTCATGGTATGGTTCGAGCTTTATGAATTATCCTGGTCGAAAAAAGCAGTTCTTTCTGGTTTTATGACGGGTATCATATTTCTTGCGCGGGCAAATATGGTCAGTGTTATCCCAATTTATTTAGTATATCTTTTTATCATGAAAGCGCCGTTGCGTTCTTTTATGCTATACGGATTAACGGCGATTTTCGTTATAGTTTTTGGATATTTGCCTCTCATTATTCCAAATCCACCCATTGCTTTGGGGCATCTTTTGAGCCCGTTTGTTAATTACGGCTTTTATAAGGAACTTCCCATAGGCGCAATAAGCGTAATGTCAATTTCAAGATCTCTTGAGATTTTGACAGCTTTTCTTATTGAATATTATGGATTTGTGTTGCTCTTTCTTTTTGTTGCGGTTTCAATTTTTTTGGATAAGAAAATGGCGTTGTTTGGGTTTTTGAGAACCGAGCGTGTATATGCTTTGCTTTTGTTTTTATCCCTTGGTCTTCTTGGCGTTCACTATTTCTATTGGCGCATCCTTGGGAGTGTTTATTACGCGAATTATTTTATGCCGTTCATTGCGCTTGTTATAACGGTAGGAATTGCAAAATTCTTAAAAGATAGAACATACGCGCTTATTCTATTTTTTATAGTGCTTGGAATGAACACGGGAACTAATCTTTTTCGCGCTGATCTTTTTTCTGATCCGCGGGAAGAAACCGACCTTCAACGGCTTGATCGCGGAGCTATGGTATTGAGGCGCTTCATACCGGTTGGCGAGACGGTTCTCGCATTTGATGATACGGTTGGGCATGTTTTTACCGCGGATCTTCGAACGTTCCCGCCTTTGGTAAACAGAAATTTTCTTTTTTTGGCGAGCGCGGACACAGAGCGGATTAAAAGCTATGGTTTTTATAATATGGAGATGCTTTTGAATTGGGCTCGCAACGAAACAAATTACATTGCAATACAAAAAGAAACATGGTCAACGCCATATGTTCGATCTCCTTTTTGGGGGAAAGGAACAGAAAATGTGCCTGAAAAGCTTGAGGAGTTTAAGAAAATATTGAATGATAAGTTTGAATTGATCGCAACCGAATTAAATACCTATCCGCGTAAGTATACGGAAGGTAATGATGGGGGGACACTTCTTCTCTATAAACGCAAACAATGATTTCAGTTATTTTTCCCATATATAATGAACGCGAAAGTATTACGCCATTTTTTGATGCGTTAACGGCTGTTTTAGACGGTAGCGCAGAAGAATTTGAGGTTATAGCCGTTGACGACGGTTCTTTTGACGGCGGGTTTGAGATTCTTCGCGGGGTGGCGGGACAAAACAAAAAAATAAAACTCATTCGTTTTGCGCGAAACTTTGGTCAGACAGCCGCGCTCTCAGCTGGTATTCAGGCCTCAAGGGGCGATGTTCTTGTTACTATTGATGGCGATTTAGAAAATGATCCGAAAGATATTCCGAAGCTTATCGCTAAACTTAAAAGTGAAAAACTTGATGTTGTCTCTGGTTGGCGCGTGAATCGCTGGCAGGGAAGTTTTTTTACGCGCAAATTTCCATCTATGATTGCAAACGCATTGATTTCAAGCGTTTCCGGCGTTAAGCTTCACGACTATGGCTGTACGCTGAAAGCATATCGTCGTGAAGTAATTGCCGGCATTCCTTTGTATGGCGAGATGCACAGATTTATACCGGCGTATGCGTATCTTCGGGGAGCAAAAATAGGCGAATGCGCTGTTTCGTATACGCCGCGCCGTTTTGGTAAAAGTAAATACGGATTTTCACGGACATTTCGTGTTATTCTTGATCTTTTGTTTATGAAGTTTTTAGTAAAGTATATGACTCGGCCAATACATTTTTTTGGCGGGCTTGGACTCGGAACATTTTTTCTCGGGTTATTGGCTGGAGGCGGGGCGTTGGTATTAAAATTTATGGGCACAAGTTTTGTGCGCACGCCCTTGCCAATTCTTTCAATTTTCCTTATATTAGTCGGCACGCAGTTCATTGTCACTGGAATTATTGCTGAAATTCTTATGCGTATTTACTATGAATCGCAGGGCAAACAGCCCTATCAGATCAAAGAAACCGTCAATCTGGAGGAGTGAGATGATTTATGGCGTTATACTTAAGGATCTTGTGGCCCATCACGATGATCGCGGATTTTTTTGCGAAGTTCTTAAAGAGGGAAGTGGAAAATTTTTTTCGATTAAGCAGGTAAGCATTGGATGTGCGTTCCCTGGCGTGATTAAGGCGTTTCACATGCACAAGAGAAAAGGGGAGTGTTTTCATGTGATAAGCGGTTTTGCAAAAGTAGTTTTGCATGACCTTCGCGTGAATTCAGAAACGCGTGGAATGACCGATGTCATATATCTCAATAGCGAATGTCATCGCATTGTCTATATTCCTCCCGGCGTTGCCCATGGATACCAAGCTCTTGGGAATACCAATCTTTGTATGTTATACGCAACAGATGAGCCGTATGACCCAAAAGATCCTGATGAGACAAAAATTCCGTTTGACGATTCGTCTATCGATTTTGATTGGTCTATAAAGAATCGTTGATACTACCCCGCACGCATATGTGGGGTATTTTTTATATACGATTTATGCCTTTAAAAAACATTAATTCTTCGATATGAGTTATATGTATTGACCAAATGCATCAATAATGGTACTTTTTGCAGGTTCTTTTACATATTTTTTTGAATCGAATTAAATTAAAGGAGGGGGGTGTAAATGAGTAACGCGAATGATTTTACGGCGGTGTGTCCCAAATTATTGCCGGTTATTAATTTTGGTCAGATGCCGATTGCGAATGCGTTTTTGTCTGAAAGTGAATTAGGTTCCATTAAAAAAGGCCTCAAACGGGAATATTCGTATAATATGGTTTTAGGATTTGATCCTGAAACGCGTGCCGTTGGACTTGTGAATGCTGTTCCGCCGGAGATGATGTTTCATGATCACTATGCGTTTTTTTCTTCCACTTCAAAGGGAATGCAAAAACATTTTTTTGAGACCGCGCGGGCGCTAAAACCGTATGTCGGTTTGGGAGTTGTTGTTGAGATTGGTTCAAATGACGGAATTATGCTGGAGGCGTGGAAGGGGCTTGGCGTTCCTGCCATTGGCGTTGAGCCATCTCTAAATGTTGCTCGTGTATCGCGTGAACATGGGCATAATGTTATTAACGCGTTTATGAATACAGCAACAGTGCACGCGATTCAAGAATCGCACGGCATGCGAAATCGACCAGTAAATTTAGTTTTTGCGGCAAATGTCTCGTGTCATATCCAAGAGTTGGGGGCGTATCTTTCGTGTATTTCGCAACTCATAGGAAAACACGGCGTATTTGTTTGTGAGGACCCGTATTTTCTCGATATTGTTCAGAAAACGGCATACGATCAAATTTACGATGAGCATGTATGGTATTTCACAATTTCTTTTATGAACACGATGCTTGAACCCTTTGGGCTTCGTGTGTTTGATTGTGAGCATGTTGATGTTCACGGCGGAGAAATGAGAATGTATATTGGGCATCGTGATACTCATAAAGAAACGGTGGCGGTTGCCGAATGGCGCGCGCGCGAGACTGATATTGAATTGAAACTTCTTTTGTTAGAGCGCAATATCAAGGCATCGCGCGAGAAGCTTCGCGACATTCTGTATGGGCTGAAGAAGTCCGGTAAAACGCTTTGCGGTTTCGGCGCGTCGTCTAAGGGCGTGATCATCGCAAATTATTGCGGCATCACCCCGGAACTTGTTCCGTATGTTACCGACAATACGCCTGCAAAGCAGGGAATGTATTATCCTGGTATGCATATTCCTGTTATTCCGCAGGAAGAGTTTAAAAAACGAAATCCTGATTACGCGATTTTGTTTGCGTGGAATCATCTGAAAGAAATACAAAAATATCAAAAATGGTTTGAAGAGGGAGGGGGAAAGTGGATAACGCATGTTCCAAATCCAAGGATTATTTAACGCAATCGGATGTTTATGCGTGGATGCCGTTTATTCAAACGCTCTTGAAAGGATTTAGTTTTGAGCGTAATCCCGTTGAAGCCGTATTGGTGCATGGTTGGGGAGATCTTCGCTATCGCCTTATTCAGCATACCGCGCGAATCTTTCACGCGACACAGTCGCGGATCATGGTTTTGAACGGTCACAATGAATACGAAAAAGGCGCTCCAGGATTTTCTTTGTGGAAAACGCTTTTGGTGCAACGGTATTCTATACCAAAGGCAATGATTTTTTCTTCACATCCGGCGCGACAGACCCATGAAGAGGCGGTTGAGCTTTTGAAAGTTGCAAAGCGGGAAGGAGTTCGATCGGCTGCGGTTTTGACAGTGCCGTTTCATCTCCCGCGAGCGTTTCTTACTCATATTGCTGTTGCCAAGCAGATGAATTATCCAATCACGCTTGTTCCCAGCACATTTTTGGGTATTGATTGGGAGGAAGAAATAACATTTCGGCCTCTTCTAGGAAGCGCTGAAACAACCCTGCGAATCGGGCGTTTCGGCTCAGAATGCGTGCGTGCAATTGAATATCGCAGAAGGATGGATGCACGGGATCCAATGTATGGTATCGCATCAGTTTCGGAAGGCCTCCGGTATACTAAGGAGTGTCTTAGATGAAAACATCAGAAATTCTTATGATAGGAGGATCGGGGCTTTTGGGGCGCGAGATTTTAAAACTCGCGCCCGATATAGTAGCTCCAGATCATAAAAAGCTTGATATTTTAGACGGTACTTCGATTTATTCGTATCTTCGGGTGTATGAGCCAAAAATTGTTTTGCATCTGGCAGCGGCGACAAATCCGCCTCAACACGAAAAAGATCCCATACCCGGCATTACCGTAAACATTACCGGAACGGCAAACATTGCGCGCATGTGTTATCAGTCTGACCCAGCGATTAAGCTGATATATGTTTCAACCGACTATGTCTATCACGGGAAAGGTCCGCATTTAGAAGATGAGCCGGTTAAGGCTACTTCGCGATTTATTTTGTCAAAACTCGGAGGCGAATGCGTTGTACAGATGCTCCCGAGATTCCTTATTCTTCGTTTAAGTTTTGGTCCCGTGCCATTTCCGTGGGAAAATGTTTATGAGGGGCAGTGGAATTCAAAGCTCTATGTTGACGAGATCGCGCCGTTTGTATTGAAAGCTGTGCTTTCTGACGCAGAGGGGATTATGAATATCGGGGGACCTCGTACAACGCTTGAAGCGTACGCGCGTCGCACACGACCGAACATTGAAACTATTTCTAAACCATTGTGGGTTCCAGACGATACGAGTATGGATCTTACGCGCATGAAAAAAACGCTTTGCATTGACGATGAAGCAAAATTTTTGAAGAGGCGGTGATGAAAAAAATACATGTTCCGTTTGCCAATCTTTCATATGCGACCAAACTGATAGAAAAAAAATATCTTGCCGAAACGAAGAAGTTTCTGAAAGAAAATTATTTTATTCTCGGACCGCGCGTTGAAGCGTTTGAAAAAAAATTTGCTGAAATGCTTAGAGTTCGGTGTTGTGTCGGTGTCTCAAATGGTTCGGATGCCTTGTATCTTGCGCTTATGGCTATTGGTGTTACATCGGGCGATGAGGTTATCACGCAGGGGAATGCATATAACGCAACCGTCGTTGCGATTCTTCGCACAGGTGCCATCCCACGATTTGCGGATGTTACGGACGACACCTTGACACTTAATCCCAATGAGATTCATGGGCGCATAAATAAGAAAACGAAAGCAATTCTTCCTGTGCATTTGTATGGGCAGATGTGTGAGATGAGCGCCGTGTCTGCTATTGCAGAAAATTACAATCTCCGAATTGTTGAGGATTGCGCACAGGCGCATTTTGCAACATGGGACGAAAAGTTCGCTGGGACATACGGGGATATAGGAGCGTTTAGTTTTTATCCTACGAAGAATCTTGGAGCGTTCGGTGATGCGGGAGCGGTGGTGACACAAAGCATTAATCTTGCGAATGACATTCGTATGCGGCGCAGTTTGGGTGAAAATTCGAAAAACAATCACCTGCGTTTTGGTTTTAACATGCGTTTGGATCCGCTTCAGGCGCTCTGCCTTACATTAAAACTCAAACACATTGAAAAACTGACACAACTCCGACGAAACGCGGCGGAATATTACACGGCAATGCTGAAGCCACACACAACAACGCTTCCGTTGCGACTCATCGCAGAATTTAAAGAGGCCTCCCATGCGTATCATTTGTATGTTGTTCGGATTAAAAATGGAGCGCGCAATGAAGTGATGGAAAAACTTCGCGCGTGGGGTGTTGAAACCGCGGTACATTATCCGGTACCAGTATATCAGCAACCGTTTTATTGGTTGAAAAATACCGACTCCTGTTCAAATACCGAGAGGGCGTGCAATGAGGTTTTATCTTTGCCGTTGTTCCCGGGCATTACTAAAAAACAACAGGAATATGTGGTTGAGTCATTGGTCAAAGTTCTTTCGTAGACCGCCTTACTAAAGGCGGTTTTTTCATGAGAATGCGAGATTTTAATTTTGTGAAAAAAAATCCCGCTCATAATTGAGCGGGTTGTTTTTTACTTAGCCAAGCCATTGAATGGTTTCGGCGATTCCTTTGGCGATGCCGCCTTTTCGGTGGCAGTTTGGAAATCCCATTGAGGCAAATTTACTTGCGTCAACTTCATATGATAGTTGGTTCATAATCGCTGAGTCGGTAAGCTGTATTTTTATGGGCATGTGAGTGTTAATTTCATGCGTGACATTTTGCACGGTGAGATTTTCCGTAACAACATTTACAATCTCATTTGCGAAGCAATCTGTGTCGGTGATGAATCGTATCGCGCGTACGCAATCGCCGAGTTCAAGGTATGGCCGTTTTTGGTTATATGCCGTACGCCATACGGTAATCGGCTCTTGTGCGATTGCTTGCCAAATAAATTTATTGACCGCGGTATGAAAGCGCATTCCAAGAGACGGACCGACAATTGTGCCGAAGCGACAAATCATAAATCGCATCTCGTCATTTTTTGAGAGGAGATAGCGTTCCACCGCAAGCTTGGATTCCGCGTATGGACTTTGCGGGAGAAGCTCCGCACATGTTTCGTCAATCATTGACTCCTGACTTCCGTACACGCTCGTGGTTGACGGAAATAGAATGCGCGTTTCGTGTTTTTGGCACGCGTCTATAACGCGTTTGGCGCCTTCAAAATTTATTTCAAATGTTTCGCGTGGAAATTCTTTTGATCGTTCGGCATCAGTGAGCGCCGCTAAATGAATAACAACATCAGATGCGCTTACGAACTTTTCAATTTCTTTAGAGCGAATATCGCATTGTACATATTCGTATATTCCACTTGATTTTGGATAGCGCTGTGCCGAAGCAATATCAAGAAAACAGACTTTTTCGTATGCATCGGAGTTTTTACGCATTTCAAGCATAAGGCGCGAACCAATGTGTCCGAGCGCCCCGGTAACGAGAACTCGTTTTTTCTTCATTGCGCTCCTTTTTCGTTTTGGACAAAGAATTCTTTTGTTCGCAAAAGTCCTTCTTGAAGCGTGTATTTCGGTTTCCAATCAATGGTTTTTTTGAGAAGTTCTCCGGAAATGACCGCGTTATCAATTTCCATTCTTTTGCGTTCTTCTGGCCACGGAATACATACAATCTTTCCTCTGCTGAACTGGCGCACGATTTCGGAGGCAATATCCTTTACGCTCCAGTGTTCGTGATGAACGGCAAAATAAGGCTGACCAATTAAATGGTCATCCCATGCGGCGCGCCATAATATTTCAACGGCGTCATCGACAAACATTACATTTCTTTTTTGCAGGCCATCTCCAAAGATTTTTATTTCTTGGTCGTGCCATGCGCGATGAATAAAGTGATTCACAAATCCAAATAATGGATCCGCTTTTCCATACGGGCCATACAGGTTTGCAAATCGCAGAACGACCGTGCGCAATCCGTACTGCCAGTTGAATATCTGATAGTATTTTTCAGCAACGCATTTATTTGCAGAATAAATGTCGCGCGGGTCTTCACGATCCGTTTCATCGGTGGTGTCCCTCGTTGCTTTTCCGATGACGGTACTTGATGACGGATAGATAACCTTTGCGCGTGGGTTCAATTCCTTTATCACGCTAAGAAGCTCCAGATTTCCAATGCAGTTTATAGATGCATCAAAAACAGGATTGGTAAAAGAATGTTGGTGAGAAGTTTGTGCGGCGCAGTTGTAGATGACATCTGCGTTCGGTATCAGCCGTTTAAGCAATGACCGATCGCGAATATCCCCTTCTATAAAGTGAATTTTTGGAAAACTCTTTTTATTTTTAACAATGCTCTCTATGCCGTTACGCGTGCTTTGGAAGAACGGATGCATAAGGTCAACGGCGGTTATATTTGCGCTTGGTCTTTCTTTTGCCCATTTTTGAACAAGATTAGTTCCCAGAAATCCAGCAGCTCCGAATATGAGCACATTTACATCGTTTTTCATGTTTGTCGCCTCCGTTTTCTCTTTTTAAAAGAACTGGTAGACCAATTATATACCACACTATATAAGCCTATTGCAATAGATAAAGTTTTCCGCCCATGGCGGACAAAAAATTTTATATTAGTAGGGTGTAATTTTCCTCTTTAAAACGAGAGCTTTGCGAGAAAGCAAATTCTGCTATATGCTAGCATTTATATGAAGATTCTCTTTGTAACGCTTTTTTCCGAGATAGGCGGGACGAGCCGTGTGTATGTGCATCAATTCGTTCCGTTTTTGGAAAAACAAGGCATTCAATCTGTGATTCGCACGATTTATACGGATCGTTTTTTTAGGGTGCATATGGGCTTGATACCAATGTCTCGTTTGTTAAAAAAAATTAACTTTTTCTTTTATTCCGGTATAGGAATTTTAAAGGCGATAGCGTATGCCCTTGAAGCGCGGCGATATGATGTGGTATATATCCAAAAATTTACCTGTCCAAAATCAGTCTTTTGGTTTTTTCGTTTTATGAATCCGCATATAATTTATGGCTTTGAGGACGCGATTTATGAAATAAATCCTTTTTTGGAGAAAAACGCCTTTGATGGCTGGCTTTTTAAGTATCAAGCGCATCTTTTTTATAATTTGGTGCGGAATGCCTCATGGATAATGGCGGCAAATACATACTTGGCGACAGAAGCCCGTAAGTATAATAAAAATGTTTCAGTTATTGCCGAACCGATTGATACAACGCTCTTCACTCCGGGACTAAAAAATGAAAAAAATTCTATTGTGACGATTGGTTGGATGGGGAGCCCGTCAACAGCATATCTTCTTGATATGCTGACTCCTGTTTTTTTAAAGATTTCGGAAAAAAATCTCGCTATTCGTTTTAAGGCGGTCGGCGTTTCTTTTGATTATTCCGTAGCGGGTATTCCGTTTATTAAAAAAATCTGGACATTGGAAGATCAACTTTCTGATCTTCGGTCGTTTGATATTGGCATAATGCCATTGGATGATACTCCTTTTAACCGAGGACGCTTGGGCCATAAAATGATACAGTATATGAGTGTTGGAATACCAATCGTTGCATCTGATATTGGTTTAAATCGCGTTGCCGTCAAAGACGGCGTTAACGGTTTTTTGGTCGGTACTTCGGAAGAATGGGTAGAGAAGCTTTTACTCCTTGCTTCGGATGCCGAGCTTCGAAATAGAATGGGTATGGCGGGACGAAAGATTGTCGAGGAAGAATATTCGCTTGAAAAAAAAGCAGTTGAACTCGCAAACATTATTAAACATGTCGCCACTTTGTGATCTGTGCGGAGGTACCGCATTTAAAAAAGAATATGAAGGACTTCGTGATTCCGCTCTTACCGCAGAAGGTGTTTTTGCGATTGAAAAATGCAATCAATGCGGATTAATACGGCTTTCACCGTTGCCGGAAATTTCTCAAGTTGCCGAAGGTTATGCGGGGAATTATGTCCCCTATCGAAAGAATAATTTTTTTATTCACGCTGTTCGTTCGTTTCTGCAAGGGCGTGAACGAAGAATTTTAAAAAAATACGCATCATCCGCAGGGTCAATTCTTGAAGTTGGATGCGCTAATGGGGAATTTCTTGCATCGTTCGGATGTGACGGAAAGAAGCTTTTAGGAATTGAAATGGACACGCGGTCTGCGGACAGAGCTAGAAAAGATTTTGGACTCTCAATGTTTGTCGGAGTGTTTGAAAAATTTAATCCCGTAGGAAATGAATTGTTTAATCTCATCATAATGCGTTATGTTTTGGAGCATTTTGTTTCTCCGCGCGAAGCGCTACAAAAAGCGCATATGCTTTTGTCATCTGGCGGGTTTTTGTATGTTTCCATACCGAATTATGATTCAATTGAACGGAGAGTTTTTGGGCGTTATTGGCACGGCTTTGATGTTCCTCGGCATTTATATGTTTTTACGGAAGCGACTATTCATCGTTATGCATCGGAGATCGACTTTGAAGTTGTTTCAACTGCATATGATTTTGTGCCAAATGATTGGATTTGTAGTATCCAGCGCTGGCTTAAGGAGAAAGGAGTTGGTTCGCTCGCGTCCTTTTTCACCTATAAAAATCCATTATTGATAATTATTTTTCTGCCTTTGAGCGCATTATCGTGCATTATGGGGTCTAGTTCTCGTTTTGCTTTTATTCTTAAAAAAATATGACGCCGAACATTAATAATTGGAAAAATATATATGGAGGCGGGTATGGCGAAGGGCCAAGTTCATACATAAAAGCCAAGATCATTGCCCGGCTTCTTAAAAAATACGCTATTACAAATTACGCTGATATTGGATGCGGAAAAGGTTTGCTGTTGTTATGGGTTAACGGAGGGCAGGGGTATGATGGTAGGTATCAGGCCGTTGTGGCTAATACCCTCTTTGATATACCGAAAGACGATAAAGTTGCCGGCCGCAATGTGAGTATGATGGCCAAGAAATATATTTTTATTATTACGCAGTGGAGCGGTGCTCGCAGATCCAAGTTTGACTCTTTGTATGTTCACCGTAAATACGATAGCGCCGATATTCAAGCGCTATGCCCTGATTTTAATGTAGTTGAAAGTTTTATTTGGGGATTTCCGATGTATTCGCTGTATTATCGTATTCTTGAGTTTATGTCGTCGGAAAAGTCAGGAGTGAGCGGGGGTGGAAAATTAAATTTTCTTAATCCGCTCGTTTGTTTGTTTTTTATGGCGGATGGTCTGTTTAAAACAAAAGGAAGATTGATAGTTGCTGTTTTGCGGAGAAAATAATCCTTAACATGAATATCAAAAAAATTTTTCTATCGCTTGGAATTGGCATATTTTTAATCGTCGTGCTTCTCAAGCGTGTTTCGTTGAGCGATGTTTTGCAAAATATCGCGTCAGTAGATCTTAGATTTTTTGGAGTCGCTTTTGTGGCATATATGATCGCAAATGTATTTCGCATTGAGCGATTTTATGTATTGGCAGAGCGAAAGATTTCACGGCGTGAGTTTTTTCCGATTCTTTTTATTTATAATTTTTTGAATGTAATTTCTCCGGTGCTTGGCGTGGCTTCGTATCTTCATCTTGTAAACAAGACAAGAACAATGAGCTTTGGCAGGCATACGAGCGTATTTGTTTCATCGCGTATTGTTGACGCAATTATTGTGGTACTTCTCTTTATTATTTTTTTTCTTGGCGCGTTGAAGGGGCGGGGCGAAAGCGAGCTTCTCATTTCGGCGGTGCTTTTGCTTCTCTTCGTGATTGGCGTTTTTTTCGCTATCGTTTTTTGGGGAAAAGAAATTTCTGTATTTTTTAGAAAACAGCTTGAGCGAGGTGTTGGGAAGCGACAAATTCTTGATTCATTTTTTAATTATGTGGACGATATTGCGGATGGATTTATACTGCTTCGTGGAAATAATATGATGGCGCCTCTTTTTCTTTTAACAATTTTTATTTGGCTCGCATTGTTTTTGAGCGGGTTTTTCCTTTTACAAAGCGCGGGTCTCACTATCGGACTTTTTAAGGGAATGTTCAGTTATGCGTTTCCGATTTTTGCAAGCTTATTGCCCATCACACCT